>JAVCCZ010000154.1 GCA_030765265.1 Candidatus Erginobacter occultus | reverse complement strand
AGGTGTGGCCGATCAGGCTCTCGATGATTTCGATCCCCTTCCCGACCGGGGTCCGGAAGTGGCTCAGCCCCTCCGACATATCGCACTGGTAGAGGTAGTAGGGCCGGACCCGGTTCCGGACCAGGTTGTGAACCAGCTGGCGCATAATCCGCGGGCAGTCGTTGACCCCGGCCAGGAGTACCGTCTGGTTGCCCAGGGGGATGCCGGCGTCGGCCAGGCGGGCCAGGGCCTTCCGGGAGGAGGCGGTGAACTCCCTGGGGTGGTTGAAATGGGTATTGATCCAGATCGGGTGGTGGCGTTTGAGCATCGCCGACAGGGCTTCGGTGATCCGATAGGGCAGGACCACCGGCGTCCGAGTTCCGATCCGGACGATCTCCACGTGGGGGATGGCGCCGAGCTCGGTGAGAATCCAGTCCAGGTAATCGTCGGAGAGCATCAGGGGGTCGCCCCCGGAAAGGAGGACATCGCGAACCACCGGGGTCTGACGGATGTAATCGAGACCGACCCGCAACGCCTCGCGGCCGGGGATAAAATCGCGGTCGCCGACCCGGCGCTTCCGGGTGCAATGGCGGCAGTACATCGCGCAGGTATTGCTGACCTGGAAGAGAACCCGGTCGGGGTAGCGGTGGGTGATCCCGGGGACGGGACTGTCCCGGTCCTCGGCCAGGGGATCGGACATATCCCCCTTGAGGACGTCGAGCTCGGCCGTCCGGGGAAAGGCCTGGAGAAAGATCGGGTCGTTGGCGTAATCCTCGGCGTCGATCAGGGAGAGGTAATAGGGGGTGATGGAGAGGGGGAAACGGCGCAGGGTCGCCTCCAGCCGCCCCCGCTGGCGCTCGTCGAAACGGATCCCGAGCAGTTCCTCGAAATCGGAGATCTCCCGGACGGCGTGCTTGACCTGCCAGCGCCAGTCCCGCCAGAGCCGGGAGCCGTCCTCAGTATCCAGTTGTTCCGCCAGGTTAAGATGTCTCGTCTCGATCATAGATTTCCTCTTTCGGCGGCCAGGACGACCACCGACGGAACGCCACGATCTCACGAGCCACCCGGCCCCAAGCTGACACCACGCCGGCTTCGGATTTATCCAGCCGAGCAGGTTGATCATAGTCTCCGCCAAATCCGATGTCAAGAGGTTTTCGGGACAGGGGAGGGACAGGGGTGAAGCAGGTCAGGGTCGGAAGACTTCTTCCCGGAAGAAGGCGACCAGTTCCCGCTTCCGCCGCCGTTCCTGGACCTGGTAGGGCATCAACGCCTCCTCGGGCCAGCGGAGCAGCGCCATCTCGTAGTCCATCAGCGACCCGTAGGCGTCGTCGAGGTACCAGGCGTAGAGGAGGCCGAAGAGGAGGCCGGGGGGGAGGAAACCCTCCCGGTCGTTGATGGTGATCCGGTAAACCAGGGGATCTTTCCGGTCGGGGACCATCCGGGCCAGCTGGAGGTAGCGGTGGAGCTGGCGGTCGGAGAGAAAACATTCCCGCCGGCCGGGCGGTCGGAGGCGGATCTCGTAGCAGCGGGAGGAGGGATCGGAGTGGAAGGGGGGCCGCGGCCAGCGCCGCTTCTCCAAATAGCGGCCGAGCAGTGACTCCCCGAGGGCGATCAACAGGTCCTCCCGGAGGCGCTCCGGACGTTTGAGGAGCCGCCGGTGGATCTTCAGTTCCCGGTCATCGGGGTCGAAGTAGCCCAGGACATTGTCCCATTCGGTGGAACGGCTCCACTCCCCCTCCCCGACCAGGCGGACCCCCTTGAATCCGGAGAAATGCCCGGGGAGGATATCCCGGTTCTCCCAGGCCAGATCGAGCATTATCTCCCGGAGTTCCTTCGGCCGAAACCGCTTGGATTGGAGGGCGGCGCCAATCTCTCTTCGGTAACGGCAGAGCGGAACGCCGGTCGCGGCCGGGGCGGGCCGCCGTCCCCGGCCCCTCTTCCCGGAGGATCTCCGTCGGGAAGGCCGGTTTAAAAACCGGCGGAGATAATAGAGGGTCCGGACGGCCAGGGCGAAGTTAACCGGGTCGTGGTGAATGGTCGAGGGCCGCTCCGGGCGGGGCGGGGGAAAGAGCATCGCCTCCACCGGGAGCAGGCCCAGCGCTTCCACCCGCTTCCGGTCGAGGTGGATGGGAACCTTGCCTTCCAGGGCGTAGTTTCTCAGGATGTTGGCCGGGACGTGGTCGAGGCTGGCGCTGAGCACGGTGTCGAAGAGTCCCGCCGTCCCCCCGGGGATGGTCCGGTCATAAGAATCGATCAGGTCGGAGACCAAAAACCCCCGGCCCACTTCCCGGGGCGAGATGTCGGTCTCCCCCTCCTGTATCCAGAAGTTGGCGGCCAGGATCTTCATCGCCCGGCGGTTGGCCCGGACCGCGTCCGCCAGCGGCCGGAGCTGGAGGAGGGGGATCATACTGGTGTAGAGGCTCCCCGGGGCGTAAACGATCAGGTCGGCCTCTCGGACCGCCTTCAGGACCGGGGCGGGGACGGTCGGACGGCGGACGAACTCGGCGGTGACCCTTTCCACCGGGCAGCCCCGGCGGGCCCGGGCCGACTTCTGCTGACCGTAGACCTCAACCCCGTTGGTGTAACGGAATTTCAGCTGGCCGGGGACGGGGGTGGCCGGGTGGAGGGAGCCGGGCTCGACCCCGATCAGGCGGGAGACCTCGTCGACCCCCCGGCGGACCGCCGCGCCGGAAGGCGGGCGATCCCAGCGGCCCGCCGCCCGGAAGATCGCCGCCGTGAGCAAAAGATTCCCCAGGCAGTGCCCCTCGGGTTTCACGGTCGGACCCTTCCCCCGCAAGGAGAGATACCCGGTGAGGGAGGCCAGGGCTGATGCCAGCTCTTCCGGGCATCCGGCCCGGAGGGATAAGGGGATAGCGCGGAGGGGATTACGGAAGACCCGGCGGTCAGCCCCCGACTCCGGGAAGCGGTAGTTGAAGATCCCGGCCAGGACCCGGACCAGGGCGGAGACACCCTGCTCGTCCAGCTTCCAGCGGCGCCGGAGGTTCTCCGCCCGGACCAGCGAGAGACAGCACTTGCGGAGGTCCCCGATCCCGATCATCGGGAGCTGCTGGAGAAGCTTCCCGGTGGAGCCGCCGTCGTCGGTGGTCACCACCACCACCGAGAGGCGGGAGAAGGCTTCCTTGAGACCGACAAAGGGCCGGTCCGGCCAATCGGGGAGACGGGATTCCCCCCCGACCACCGTGGAGAGGCCGGTCCCTCCGCCCAAAACTACCACCCGGACCTCACCCGAACGGAAACGGAGGATATCCTCGATCAGTTGCTCTTCTTCCGGACCGGACCGGAGGCCGCCGGAGACGCTGTTGAGGATCCCTTGAATCAAACCCTCGGCCGACACCCGGGAGGCGGCGGCGGAACTTTCGGGAATTTTCCTGACTTTCATCCGGCCGCTAATATAACCCGGCAGCGCCGGACTGTCACCGGTCATTTTCCCGGATGGGTTCAAACCCCTGGTTTCGGGAACCAGACTTCGGAACCGTTCCAGGCTGAGGACAGGGCCAGAACGATGTCAAGTTTATTGCCGAAAAACCGCTTAAAACCCGCTTTTTACCCCAAAAAACGCGGTTTTAAGACTGAATCAAGCCGGTGTTTAAATTCTTATATATTGCCCGGCAGCAACTTACTCTGGTCCGACCCGGTACCGGACCGCTGGGAATTCGACCTCGCCGGTTGCATTGGCGGTGCTGATGTTGTAGATTGGAAATACATTTAACCCTGACTGCCAATCGCAGGCTTAAAGCCGGTTATGAGAAACCTGGAAGAAATATTCGCCCGGGAAAACAGGAAGAGAAAGCTCTCCCGGCGGGAGTTTGTAAAAACCGCGGGGATCCTGGCCGGAGCGGCCGCCGCTTCTTCTCTCTTCCCCCGGCGCCTGCGGGCAGAACCTTCTCCGCCGCCCCGGGAAACCTTCGACTTGCTGGTGGTAGAAGGGAGCGATTATCCTCGACTGATCGAAACGGCCCTGAAAGAGTTCGGATTTCCGAAAACTATGCTCACGCCCGGCGGGACGGTGGTGATCAAGCCTAACGCCGCCTGGTCGCGGACACCGGAACAGGCCGCCAATACCAATCCCGTCCTCCTGACCGCCCTGATCAAAGCCTGCCGGAAAGCGGAAGCCTCCCGGATCGCGGTGGCGGAACACCCCTGTGATAATTATAAAAGCGCCTTTCGGATCAACGGGATCCGGGAGGCGGTCGAAGATGCCGGGGCGGAGATGATCCCCCTGGCGGAAGACGATCAGTTCAGGGAAGTTTCCATCCCCCGGGGAAAGGTGCTGAAGAAAGCCGCGGTGGGTAAGCCGATCCTGGAGGCGGATTTTTATGTTAATTTCCCAATCGCCAAGGTCCACGGCGCCGCCAAACTGACTATGGCTATGAAGAACCATATGGGAGCGGTCCAGGACCGCTGGTTCTTCCACCGTAACGATCTCAACCAGTGCATCGCCGATATTTCCAGTTATCTCCGTCCCGATCTCACTATCCTCGACTGTACCCGGATCCTGACCACCAACGGTCCCAAGGGGCCGGGAGAGGTCAAAACCCTCAACCGGATCGTGGTGGGTTTCGACCAGGCGGCGATTGATTCCTACGGGACCACCCTCTTCGGGATGAAGCCGGACGATCTCGCTTATCTCCGGGCGGCCGGGGAGATGGGCCTGGGGAAGACCGATCTTTCCCGGATCAGGGTGAAGGAGATAGCGGTCTCCTGAAGCGGGGGGAAGGATGAAGAAAAAGACAAAGTATATTTTCGCTCCCCCGATTATCCTCGCCTGGGCCGCTGTTTTCTATCTCCAGTTCGAGCGGCCCTGGATCGGCGCGGTCGGACAGAACCTGAGTCCTTCTCTTCTCCCCTCCCTCCTCCGTCACGAATTCTTCTGGCTTCTCTGGCTGGCGGTCCCCCTGATTGTCCTGGCCTTTTTCCAAGGCCGTTTCTTCTGCTGGTATATCTGTCCCCTCGGTCTTCTCCAGGATCTTCTTCCTTCCTTTCGCGGGACGAAAAAAAAGGAGATCAATACTCTTTTCTTCCTCTTCCTCTTCGGATTCGGGGTCTTCAGCCTTAATCTCCTCGCCCTTTTCGATCCCCTGGTCTCGGTCAACCGGGCGGTCTCGGTTCTTCAGGGGCGTCTGCTGGCGATCGTTGTTTTCGGCGGCCCCCTTCTGATCATTCTGCTTCTGAGCGTCTGGAAGAAGCGGTGGTGGTGCTTCAAGCTCTGTCCCCTGGGGGCGTTATTCGACTGGATCGTCCATCTCCGCGCCCGGCGCCGCCCGGAAGAAAACCGTCCCGCTTCCCCCGGCCGGCGCCGGGCGCTGGTCGCCCTCGGCGCCGGCCTGGCGGCGGGGCTTTCCTGGCGGCTCTTCAACCGCCGTCGGGGACCGGAGATCTCCTCGATCCTCCGGCCGCCGGGGGCGCTTGCCGAAAACGAGTTTACCGACCGCTGTATCCGCTGCGGCAGCTGCGTGGCCGTCTGCCTGACGGGAGGAATCCAGCCGGTGATTTTCCAGACCGGTCTGGAGGGAATCTTTACCCCTCAACTTAACCCCTCCCGGGGAGAGTGCGACGAGTTCTGCAACAAATGCGGCCAGACCTGCCCCACCCAGGCGATCCGGTATATGCCTCTGGAGGAGAAACGGAATTTCAAGATGGGGACCGCTTCAATCGTCCGGTCTCGCTGCATCGCCTGGAGCCTGGACAAGCACTGCCTGGTCTGCGCCGAATACTGTCCCTACCTGGCCATCGGGACCGAAAGGAATAAGAACGGGATCAAGAGCCCGGTGGTCATCCCCGAACTCTGCCGCGGCTGCGGCCTCTGCGAGAAACAATGCTTCGCCCATCCCGAAGCCGCCATCACCGTCTCCAGCCGCGGCGCCGGCACCATAATCACCGGGGGTCGTTCATAACTTCTTGCCTGAATTTTGCACCTTGAACCGATTCCAGTCCGGACGCCAAGAAGGCAGCACCGACATTCCTGCCTGTGCCACTATGCCCGCCGGTCAGCCTCCTGATGGTCCGGGAATCTTTGTTCTTCGGACCTGGTGAAGTGTTTGACCCGGGTCTTTCGAACACGAGTTTTAATCGATCTTCTCCCGGATATTCGTGGATATTTCCGGGTAACGCCTCGGATCGCCCAGAGGCCGCTGCCGGCACGAAAAACGCTCTTCAACAATACTCCCGAGTATTTAGTGTCTGGACGAAAACCTTAAATCACATAGACTTTGTCATTGCGAGGAACGAAGTGACGAAGCAATCTCATCACAAACTAAACAGATTGCTTCGTCGTCCCTCCTCGCAATGACCTGGTTTTTGGGGTTTTCGTT
>JAVCCZ010000098.1 GCA_030765265.1 Candidatus Erginobacter occultus | reverse complement strand
TCGCCTTCATCTCCTGCTCGTGGGCCACCGCCATCGCCCTCCGTTCCTCCGCCTTGGCCTTGGCGATCTCCAGGTCGGCCTGGGCCTGCCGCTGCTGCAGCTCCGCCCCCACGTTCTTCCCGACGTCGACGTCGGCGATGTCGATCGAGAGGATCTCGAAGGCGGTCCCGGAGTCGAGCCCCTTCTCCAGCACCCGCTGGGAGATGGAGTCGGGGTTCTCCAGGACCCGCTTGTAGGTCTCGGCGGAGCCGATCGAGGTCACAATCCCCTCCCCCACCCGGGCGATGATCGTCTCGTCGGTCGCCCCCCCGACCAGCCGGTCGATGTTGGCCCGGATGGTCACCCGGGCCTTGGCGTTGAGCTGGATCCCGTCCATCGCCACCGCGTCCACGGTCGACTTGCCCTTTTCCGGGTTGGGACAGTCGATCACCCGGGGGTTGACGCTGGTCCGGACCGCGTCCTCGATATCCCGCCCGGCCAGGTCGATGGCACAGGCCTTCTGGAAGGTCAGGGGGATGTTGGCCTTGTCGGCGGCGATCAGGGCTCGGGTCACCTTCCCCACCGAACCCCCGGCCAGGTAGTGGGCCTCGAGGTCGTTGGTGGAGACGACCAGGCCGGCCTTGGTCGCCATAATCTTGGCGTCGACGATGATCACCGGCTTGATCCCCCGCAGTTTCATCCCCACCAGGTTGAAGATGGCGACGTGGGCGCCGGCGGCCAGGGCCCGGACCCAGACCTTGAGGAAGTAGAAGAAGATGCCCAGAAGGACCAGGGCGATGATGATGATGACCGTGGTGATTAACGGGGCGATGCTGGGTCCCATAACGCTGCCTCCTTGGTGGAGAAGTTCAAAGTCCGAAGTTCTAAGTTCTAAGTTTGATTATACCCGCTCTGCGTTCCGGCTCAAGCTCTTTCTTCCCCCGCTTCCGCCGGCGCCGTCTCCTCGTCGACCACGACCCGGTTGCCGTCCACCCGGATCACCCGGACCGGGGTGCCTTTCTTTATATACTCGCCCCCGGTGACCACATCGACCCGCTTCCCCTCGATCTCGATCATCCCGGCCGGGCGGAGCGTGGTCAGCGCCTTCCCCTTCTTCCCGACCCAGCTATCCAACCCTTCCTCGCCGGAGGAAAAGCCGGCCTCGGAGGAGCCGAGAAACAGCCGCTTCCCGGCCGGGGATCGGGGCAGGAACCTGATCGAGACAGAGAGCCCGATCAGGGTGAGAAGAACCACCCCGGCCGTCCAGTAAAAGCCGAAGGTCGATCCCCGTTCGGTGAAGGCCATCACGATCGACCCGAGCAGGCAGAAACCACCCAGGGTCCCGACGATACCGCCCGGGATAAAAATCTCCACGCAGACCATCAGCAACCCGATCGCCAGTAAAAATATGATCCAGAGCATTGTTGGTTCCTTCTTGTAACTTCAAACTTTAGTCACTTTAAACTTTGAACTTCAAACTACTTTTCTCACCACCACCCGGTTGCCGTCGACGGCGACCACCTTGACCTCTTCTCCCCGGTCGATGAACTCGCCGAGGGAGACGACATCGACCGGGCGGCCCGCGAGCCGGGCTTTCCCGGCCGGGCGCAGCTTGGTCAGGGCCGTCCCCCGGACGCCGGCCAGTTCGCCGATCCCGGCCTCCGAGCTTTCAAACCCCTGCTCCGGCTTCTCCTCGGCGGTAAGAACAAACCGCCCGTAAAACGGCGAGGAGCGAGTGAAGACCGCCCGGTAGGTGGCTATGATCAGGACGACGAACCCGGCCAGGACGACCCCGAAGAGGGAGACCGCCCGGAAATAATTGGGATGGACGATGGTCCGCGGATCAAAGAGGGGTCCCCGCCCCATCGCCAGGATGAAGGAGAGGACGATGCAGACGATCCCCCCGGCCCCCAGGAGCCCGAAATCGGGGGTAAGGAAAAGCTCGATCAAAAGCAGGATCAGCCCGATCGCGAAGAGAACCATCACCTCGTAGCCGGCCAGCCCGGCCACGTTGTGGCCGAAGAAGAATATTGCCAGCAGGGAAAGGCCGAGAATCCCGGGGAGCCCGAACCCCGGGGAGCGGATCTCGAAATAGATCCCGGCCATCCCCCCGAGCAGGAGCAGAACCGTGACCATCGAGCCGGTGATGAAGCGGGCCAGGCTCTCGGAGGGGGTAATCCGGATCATTTCCCGGGGGGCGTCGGGGAATCCCGCCGCCGCGAAGAGAGCGGTGAGATCGTCCACCGTCTCCAGCGAGAGCCCGGCTTCCACCGCCCTGGTGTTGGTCAGGGTGAGGAGCTTTCCCTTCTCGATCAGATCGGGGATCTCGACGTCCCGGTCGACCATCGCCTCCACCACCTCGACCGGGTGTCCCTGCTCTTCCGCGGTGGCGGCGATCATCGCCCGGAAGGCGGAGGTGATCTTCTCGGCGTGGGCCTCGTCGAGCTGGGCCGCCCCGCCCAGGGGGGAGGAGGCGATCGGGGTGGCGGCCCCGATCATCGAACCGGGGGCCATATAGATGAAGTCGGTGGCAACGGCGATGTAGGCCCCGGCGGAAAAAGCCTTGACGTCGACGAAGGTGTAGGTGGGGATCTCGGTCCGAACCAGGAGTTCCATAATCTCCTCGGTAGCGTCGCCCGCCCCGCCGTTGGTATTCATCCAGAGGACGATCGCCTCCGCCTCGGCCGCCTCCGCCTCCCGGATCCCCCGCCGGATCATCCAGACCAGACCCTTCTCGATCTCTCCCTCGACCGGAATAATATAGACCGGGCCGGAAGCTTGGGAGAAGACCGCCGGGGAAAGGCCGGCGAGGAGGAGAAAGAGGCAGAAAAAAGTGGTATTTCTCATAACTTTATTATCGCAGTATGTCCAGGATAGTGAAAGTATATTCTTTTTCCTTCGGAAAAATATTTGCCAGATGCGATACTGGCGGAGATAATTACGCGAGGAAATTAACCAATCCGCCCAAGGGATATCCCCCGGCGGAAATAATCAAACCGGAATCGTTGCCGAAAATTGTTACCCGGAACGCGCGGGCCAGGCGTTATGAAAAATCTATTGAGATGGAGGGGACAGAGTCCGTTTATTTTCCCGGCCGCGGCGGCGCTCCTGGCCCTGGCGGCCGGGGGTGGCTGCGGGGGGGAACCACCAAAGAGAGAACGCCGGGTGCCCGAGGTGGTCCCCTACTTCGACGCCCGGCCCTCCGACGCGGACGGGCAGGGCGCGGCCGAACCGGAATTTTTCGGGCCCTTCGCCGCCGGGGAGCGGGCCGATTTCGAGATCGAGTTCACGGTGGGAGAGGACGGGATCGCCCCCGGGGGGTTCATCCTCCTCCAGATCTCCCCCTGGTGGGGCTGGGCCCCGCCTCACTTGGGGGATCCGGCGATCCCGGGCGCGGTCCGGGTTGAGGGAGGGAACTCCGCCTGGCCCCTAGAAGTGGAGATCCTCCCCCTCAACCGGGTGCTGGTCTATTCTCCCGGCCGGGACATCCCGGCCGGGACCCGACTCAGTTTCCGCTATCTCAACGCCGCCGTCGACCGCTTCGCCGAGGAGGAGGAGTTGTTTCAATTCTTCACCGACGGCGACGGAGACGGCCACGCCGCCCCGATCGCCCGGCCGCCCCGGATCAGGATCGCGGCCCGGCGGCCGGTCCGGCTCCGGGTCACCGTCCCGCCGCTGGCCCAGCCGGGCGAGGAGATCGCGGTCCGGGCCGCCCCCCTCGACCGGCTCGGAAACTGGAGCCGGCTGGAGGAAGGGGAGTACAGCCTCCTGGTCGAAGACGGATCCGGAACCGTTCTCCGGCCCGCCGACGGCGCCCGGTTCCGGGGCGGGGAGAAGACCGCCTCCCTGGCCTGGACGGTTCCGGCGGAGGGGATTTACTTCTTCCGGGTCGAGGGCCCCAACGGCCTGCGGGGAAAGAGCAACGTGCTCCTCTGCCGGGAGGGAGAGCCGACGCTCCAGCTCGGCTTCGGCGACATCCACGGTCACTCCCGGCTCTCCGACGGAACCGGAACCCCGGAAGCTTTTTACCGTTACGCCCGGGAGGTCTCCGGCCTCCAGCTCGCCGCCCTCACCGACCACGCCGACTTCGGGACGATCCCGATCGAGACTGAAGTCTGGGAGAGGATAGTGGCGGCGGCCAACCGGGCTGACAAACCGGGGAAGTTCGTCACCCTGGTCGGTTTCGAGTGGACCAGCTGGATCTACGGGCACCGGAACGTCTATTACCGCGGCGAGGGGGGGCCGGTCTTCAGCTCGCTCGATCCGGAAAGCGATACCCCGCAAAAGCTCTGGAAACTGCTCGAACCCTACCCGGCGATGACCGTCGCCCATCACGCCGGGGGCGGGCCGATCCCGGTGGACTGGGAGATCGCCCCGGGCGGGATCGAACGGCTGGTCGAGATCAGCTCGGTCCACGGGACCTCGGAGCGGTTCGGGGGCGAGTACTCCATCTACCGGCCGGTTAAGGGAACCTTCGTCGTTGACGCCCTGAAGCGAGGGTACCGGCTGGGGCTGACCGGATCCGGGGACAACCACGACGGCCACCCCGGCAACGGCTCTGCCGGGGCGGCGGTCACCGGCCTGCTCGGGTTTTACGCCTCGGGTCTGACCCGGGACGAGGTCTGGGAGGCGCTCTGGAACCGGCGGGTTTACGCTACCACCGGGGCGAAGATCATCCTCAACTTCCAGGTCGCCGGTCGCCCGATGGGTTCGGAAGTCGAGTGGCCGGACGGACAGAACCCGCTTCCGATCGCCCTGCAGGCGGTGGGCTGCGGACCGCTGGCTCGGATCGAGGTGATCCGCAACGGCGAGGTGATCTTCGCGGAGAAGGGTGACGGCATTCTCGCCCGGCTGCTCCTGGAAGACCCCGACCCGCCGGAAGGGACTTCCTGGTACTACCTGAAGATCGTCCAGGAAGACGGGCAGATGGCCTGGTCGAGCCCGGTCTGGGTGACCGTCCGGCCAGAATAATTTTAACCGCGAATCCTCACGGATCTGCGCTAATCTATAAATATTTACTCGAACGATAATCACGTGATGGTGATGGAGAAATATCCCCGAATCTTAACCTGGCTGACGATCCTGATCCTGCTCGGGGTGGTCGGATCTCTTCTCCGGGAGGCGATCTTTCCTCCCTCCCCCGCTTTTGTTCTCTCCCGGGAATCCGGGGACGTCGCCTCGCTCTATTACTACTGGCGCGGGTTCGGCTTCGGGGCGCTGAGGTCCGGGACCATCCCGCTCTGGAACCCGGCCGTATTCTGCGGAGTCCCCTTCGCCGCCTACCCGGAGTCCGCCCTCTTCTACCCGCTCAACCTGGTCTTTCTCCTCCTCCCCCTCCCCACCGCCCTCAACACGAGCTTTATCATCCACCTCGGGCTGCTGGCCCTCTTCACCTTCTGCTGGCTCCGGTACACCGGTTCCGGCCGGCTTCCAGCCCTGCTCGGCAGCCTGGCCCTGACCGGCTCGGGCCCGGTGATCCTCCATCTGACCGCCGGCCACCTCTCCAACATCTGCACCCTGGCCTGGGTCCCCCTGATCTTTCTTGTGGCCGAGAATTTTTTCCGGACCCGGAAGCTCTCCCGGGCGGCCGGGGCCGGGGTTTTGATCGGGTGCCAGCTTTTAGCCGGCCACTGGCAGTACGCCTATTACACCGTCCTCGGACTGACCGCCTACGCTATCGGCCGGACCCTGATCGAGCGGAGGCCGGAAAACGGCCGCCGGCTGATCCTCCCGGCCGGGGCGCTCCTGGCCGGGGCGGCCGCCCTCGGCCTGGCCGCGGTCCAGATCCTGCCCGCCCTGGAACTGGCCGGGGACTCCTTCCGGCAGAAGCCGGATATCGGCTGGGCCGCCGCCTTCTCCCTCCCCCCGGCCAACCTGGCCACCTTCATCCTCCCCGGCTGGCTGGGTGACTCGCTGACCAGCCTCTACCGGGGCGAAAATTATTTCTGGGAGATGTGCGGTTACCTGGGATTGATCCCCCTGGTCCTGGCGGCGGCGGCCCTGCTCTTCCGCAGGGACCGCTTCACCGTCCTCCTGGCCGTTCTGGCCGGACTGGCGATTTTGGTCGCGCTCGGCGACTCGACACCGCTGTTCGGGGTTATCTACCGGGTGGTCCCCGGTTTCCGCTTCTTCCGGGGCCACGCCAAGCTCCTATTCTTCGCCGCCTTCTTCCTCGCCACCCTGGCCGCCCGGGGGGCAGACCGGCTTTTCGGACGGATCAGAAGCGGCGGCCCTGACCGCCTTGGGAGTCGGAACCGGCCGAGAAGGCTGGCCGTGGGCGGTGCGGCGGCCCTGCTGATCGCGGGGGCGGCGGCCCTGCTCTTCTCCCTCTTCGCCTCCCCGGAACCCCCCGGCTGGTGGCGGGAACGGATCGAGGGCGATCTTCTCCGGGGCCGGCACTACGAAATCGTTCCCCCCGGGCAGCCGGAATGGTGGGAACGGCTGGCCGCCCAAACCCCTCCCGACCGCGATTACCCCGGCTATGTCCGGCGGCTGGTGGGGGAGACGCCGTTTCCGAAAAACAGCTGGCGGACCCTGCGAGTCGGACTGGGCCGTTTGGGGCTCTCCGCGGCGGCCCTCGGTCTGCTGGGGGCGGCGATCCTCTTCGCCCCCCGCCGGAGAAGATGGTGGGCCGCGGCCGTCTGCCTGCTGGCCGGGGGGGAGATCGCGCTCTGGGCCGGTCCCTACGTCACCGGGTTCGACAGCCGGGTCTGCCGCTGGGACGGGGAGATCGCCGTCTTCTTCGCCGGTCGGGAGGAGCCGTTCCGCTACCTCGCCTTCGATCCGGCCGATTACAACCGGGGTATGGAGAAAGGCTTTGACTCCATCCTCGGTTACCAATCCGACGTCCCCCGGCGCTACCTGGAATATCTCAACTACAGCCAGGGGCTGCCGCCGGAATATCCCCAGCTGGTCCCGGTGGTAACCGCTTACTCTCCCCTCCTCGACCTCCTGAATGCCCGGTATTTCCTTATCCCGCCCGGGGCCGCGGACGGACCGGACCGGTTTCGGAAGGTTTTATCCGTCCCCGGCGGCGAGATCCGGGAGAACCCGGCGGCGGCGGACCGGGTCCTGATCTCCGGACGGGGATGGGTCCTGCCCTCCCCGGCGGAGATCCCGGCGGCGCTTAACCGGGCCGGCTACCGGCCGGAAGAGGAGGTCTTCCTGGAAGGTGAACCGCCGGAGCGGTTCTTGCGGAAAGGCGAGGCGGCCCCCGGAGAGGCCCGGATAACCAGTCGGGGGATCAACCGGGTCCGGGTCGAGGCCGAACTCCGCCGGGACGGCGTCCTGTTGCTCAACGACAGCTTCGCCCCCGGCTGGAAAGCCTACCGGGAAGGCGAGGAGATCCCCCTCTACCGGGCCAATTACCTGATGCGGGCGGTCTGCCTGGACCAGGGGGAACACCAGATCGATTTCCGCTACCGCCCGCTCTCCTTCTATCTCGGCGCCGCGGTCAGCCTGGCCACCCTGATCGCTCTCGGGATCGGGTTGATCCTCTCCGTCATCCGGAGGAGCAGCATCGAACCCTCCGGAAACCGCTAAGGCGGATCTTCCCCGACGGGCCGGCGGGCCCGGCCCGTTTATTTTCCCTGGCCTTCGGGCTCTTGCACATCCTGGCGGGAAACCGGGATTTTTCGGGTCCAGAAACGGGGACGGGTGCGGTATCTCTCCTGGATCTCCCGGGGGAAGATCCGATCGCCGTCGAAACGGTGGCGGAGGCGGAAGGAGAGGATGTAGGAGGCGGGGCGGCAGGGGTTATAGATCTGGTCGGCGATGATGTGGAGGGTGAACCCGAGGGAGAAACCCCAGGCCCAGGGGCGCCGGATCACCGCCAGGCTGAGGAACCAGAAGATAACCGCCAGTTCGTAGGAATGGAGGAAGAGGAAGAATTTCCGGTAGACATGATCTTCGGCCGCCCGGAAGAAACCACGGACGGAAAAGCGGTGGAAGCCGAAGTAGTAAAAATACTCGAGGAAATGGTCGAGATCGATAAAGATCCCGGAGAGGAAACAGGCCAGAGCGGCGGTGAAAGAACTGGAAAATATATATACCGACCCGGAAGCGGCCAGGGAGAGTACGGTGTGGTGGTGAAGCTTCATCGGGGGTCTTGGCCTTTAGCGAGCCGGGAAAACGGCGCCCGCTCCGGCCCGGACAAGGGCCGGGGATCAGTTGTCGGGGGGCGGGTGGAGACCGATCTTGTCCGCGATCTCCTTGAACTCCGGCCGGGAGATCTCTTCCAGCGTCTTACCCTTCTGCTTCAGCTGCTCGTTGAACTTGATCGCCTTTTCCTGCATCAGGGAATGGGTATCGGCCGACCCCCCGTAAAGGCGGAAATTCTCCCCCCGGGTGATCCGGCGCTGGCCGTCCTGGTTGTCGAACCCCAGCCCCAGGAGCAGCGATTTTGAATTATTTCGGGCCACCATTGTCTTTTTCGGCTTCTGGGCCGGTTTTAAAGGATTGGACCTGATTTCCGGTTTGATGATTGGATAATATTATACCATCCGGAGGCGATTGTCAAATCTCCGACAACGCTTCCTTCCCGGCGGGCGTAAGGGAAAATTAGCTTGCCCCGCCGGAAAGATAACTCTAGACTATTGCTACTGGGAAAAATTCACAAAACACTTTTTTGTCTAGGAGGTCAGTCGTGGTCAAGCATCCGGGAGAAAAACACGAGTACGAAAGCGAATTCGAGAAGATGCATATGTACGCGATCAAGGAGCGGGCCGCGCTGCTCCAGGACCTGGATTATGGCCCGGCCGAGGTCAAGCGGATGATCCGGGAGAACGTGGAATGGGAATACGAGGGGGATGAACTCCCCGGCTACCACTCCCATATCGACAAGATCGTCGACTACGTCTTCAAGAAATGAAAGAGCTGATCGCGGCGGTCCGGGAGTTCCACCTCAAACACGACCTCAAGGCTCGGGGCGGAGAGGATATGCTCCACCGGATGAACCTGATTATGGAAGAGGTGGGCGAGATCTGCCAGTGCCTGACCAAGGGCAAGCCGCGCCGGGAGTTGATCGAGGAACACGCCGACCTGTTAATCCTCTTGATCGGCAACGCCATCGCCCTGGATTTCGACCTCGAGCAGGCCTTCTGGGAGAAACTGGAGCGAATTATGCGCCGAAACTCCCGGATGGTCAACGGGACGGTCCGGGTCACCGAGACCTGAACTATTCCGCCCCCGACCTACCCGGTTTTCTTCTTCACCCGCTGGTTCCCGACCAGGTTGCCGTCCACGTAAATCCGGTAGATATCGACCGAAGGGGTCGATTTCGCCAGCTCCCTCCGGGCCAGGGCCGACCCCCGGCCGCAGTTCCGACAGAGATTGCTCTCGCTCTGGAAAAATTTCTTGCAGGCAAAACAGTAATAGCAGTTCATAATCTCTCCTCGGTGACCGGCGGATCACCACTTTTTACTTTATCATATCAGGCCTGTCAAGCAGGGGCCGTCCGGTCTCAGCCGGCGGCGGACGAAAGCCGGAAGATCCAGCGCATACCGATCAGGTAAACCAGGATGATGATGATATTGATCATCGCCGTCTCCCGGCCCGCTCCCGGGCGTTTCAGCTTCAGGGCGAGGGCGACCAGGAGGGCCAGGATCAAGCCCAGGGCGGCGGTGACGGCCACCGCCGGCTCCATCGAGTCCAAAATGCCGGCAGGTCGGTAAGCCAGGTCGGCCCAGAAGACGATCCCCAGGTTGAAAACGTTGCTGCCCAGGATATTGCCCAGGGCCATCTTCGGAGAACAGATTTTCAGCGCTCCCAGGCAGACCGAGACCTCGGGGAGGGAGGTGACCAGGGCCAGAAAGAGGGCCCCGACAAAACCGTCCCCCCAGCCGGTCAAGCCGGAAATTTCGGACCCGGCCCAGGCCAGCCAGAAACCTCCGCCGACCACCAGGACAATCGAGGCCAGCAGCCGGGGAAAAAAGAACCGCCCGGCGGGTGGCCGGACCGGAACCGGCTCGGGCGGTACGGACGGATCGGCGGCGGGGTGCTCGTCGCGAAACAGCTTCCAGGAGCCGAACAGGTAGAGGGAGAGGACCGCCCAGCTGACGAGGGCGATCCCCCCGGGGGCGGGGAGGCGCCCCGCCCGGTCGAGAAGGGATTGGGCGAGGAGGAGGGCGGTCATCCCGACGATCATCCCGAACAGGAGCCGGAACGAACTCAGGGTAAGAGAAGCGAACAGGGGACGGTGGAAGAGGAAAACCCCGAAGACCGCCAGGGCGCAAAGATTGAAGGCGTTGCTGCCGAAGACATCGCTGAGGGCGAGGGCGGGCGAGGCGGCGAGCGTCACCGCTCCCAGGGCGGTGGCCAGTTCCGGGATCGAGGTCACCGCCGAGAGAAAGATAAAACCGACCCAGAGGTCGGTCAGCCCGTAGCGGTCCCCCAATTCCTTGCCCTGGCGGGCGAGAAAATAACCGCCGCCGATCACCAGGGCGGCGCTGAAGATAAAATGGACCCAGATCATAGTCTGAACGGCCGGGTAATATTTCCGTCGTACATTCTTCCCCGGTCCCCGGCAGCCGCCGTTTATCCGGCTTGGTTCCGGGCCCCCGAATAGCCCGATCAGGGAATATTTTCCAAAAACGGAAAAGAGGAAAAAACTATCGGGCTTCAACCTCTTTGTCAACCGAGAATACGCGGCAAGGTCAAAGTTCGAAATAATTCTTGTTTCCCGAACCTTGGCCTTGCTATACTTCCGCTCCGGATCAGGATCAAAAAATCAGGAAACGTCACCCCGATAAAGGCGCTTTAAGAGCCGATTATTCAGATGCCCTCCGCTCCTCCCAGGAAAAACAGGCAGCAGGAGTTCTTTTTCAATACTCCCCCGGAGAGGGGAACTTTCTCCAATCCTCCCCGGCCCGCTGACCTCGGCCGGCTGCCGGTCAGTGTCCTCGGGGTCAGCGCCCGGGCCCGGAAGTGGCTCCGCGCCCATAAGATCTCCGACCTCGACGGATTGATCGCCGCCGAACAGGACAAGGTTATCTCCCGGAAATGTCTCGATAACCAGATTCGGAAAGAACTCCATACCGGACTCCGGCTATACTGGAACGGAAAGAAATTCAAGTACCTGATCGCCCTGAACTTTCTCGATCACGGGATCGAGAAGGCGCTCAGCCGTTCCCGGGTCCGGAAGGCGGCGATCAAGAATCTCAAGATCTCCCCGGCCCTGTTAAAGATCATCCAGAAAAAGGAGATCCACTCGGTCGGCGATCTTCTGCTCCAGGAAGAGCTGAAATGGCGCAACCCGCGACGGCTGGGAAATCTTCTGGTCAACGAGCTGCTGATCGCCCTCAGCGATTACTTGAACTCGGTACTCCAGGAGCCGGCCAAAACCCCGGCCTGACCGGATGAACGATCCTTCCCATCCGGACCGGCCGGAGGAGCAGCCCGGCCCCAGATGCGGGTTTGTCGGGGTGGCCGGCGAACCCAACGTCGGCAAGTCGACCCTGGTCAACCGCCTGCTCGGCGAAGACCTGGCGATCGTCTCCCCCAAGCCCCAGACCACCTGGCAGGTGGTCCGGGGAATCTTAACCGGGCCGGCGGGTCAGATTATCTTCATCGATACCCCGGGTATCCATCACACCCGGGACCGTTTCTCCAACCGGATGGTAGCCGACGCCCGTTCCGCCCTCTTCGATGCCGATCTCAACTTCTGGCTGATCGACTGCCGGGACAACCCCGACCGGGCGGCCGAATTCTTCTCCCAGCTCCCCCGCCGGGTACCAGCCTTTCTCCTGATCGACAAGGT
>JAVCCZ010000196.1 GCA_030765265.1 Candidatus Erginobacter occultus | reverse complement strand
ATCTTTCGGCCCACTGCCGGGGCGACTGCCGGAAGGTGGATGATCAGGGGAATCACCCGTTTCGGTTTCGGCGTGGCTAATGACACGCCATTAACCGGCGGGAACCCGATGTGGAACATCCCCAACTGTCCTGACAATATTGCTCCGAAGCTCAAATTCGCGGACACTGGCGGCAATTATAACGCCAGTATCTATATGAACAGCGACAACAGGCTGTTTATCGAGAACCTGGCAGATAACGGAGGTGTGAGAATATACTCCGGCGTCGTTGGTTGTTTCGAGATAATGAACGGCATAACAGGCCCCGCCTTCAGCATTCAGTCGTCCAATTCGATTGCTCCCGGCGCAACCGTGATACATACGCTGACAGGAAGCGGCACCGTTTACCACAATAACGGGGTTCTGACGGACACCGATCCTTCGTCAGCTGACTACAAGGAAGACATCAAGCCGATCGATCTCCAGGCCGAGCGGATCCTGAAACTGGAGCCGAAAACCTTCGCCTGGAAGGAGACCGGAAAGCAGGACTTCGGCTACATCGCCGAGGAAGTTCGGGAGGTGGTTCCAGAGCTATATCGGGATAACGGCCGCATCAAGGGCTACGATCTGGGTAAGCTCTCCTTCTACCTAACCGAGGTGGTCAAGGCCCAGGATAAGCGGCTGGCCGCCCTCGAGGAAGAGATCAAGACCCTGAAGGCGCAACGGACGGCCGGAGAGTAACATTCCGGCGGCCAACGTCCGGGGATAACCCCGGGCCGGGGCCCCGGCCCGATTCACCGGGCCGGGGCCCCGCTTTTTCTGGTCCGGCGATGGAGTTAAAAACGGACACGATCGAGGTCTCGATCATCGTCCCGGTGGGCCGGGAGGACGTCTCCCGCTGCCTGGATTCCCTCCGCCGCCAGACCCTCTCCCGGGACCTCTACGAGATTATCCTGGTCTCCCACCGCCCCCTGACCGTCCGGGCGGAGGGGGACCTGGTCTGCCTGGTCGTCCCCGCCGCCAACCCCTCGGCGAAACGGAACGCCGGGGCCCGGGCCGCCCGGGGCGGGGTCCTGGCCCTCATCGACGACGACGCCTGGGCCCGGGAGGACTGGCTGGAGACCGGCCTCGCCTACCTGCGGGAACACCCGGAGGCCGCCGGGGTGGGCGGCCCCCGGATCCTCCCCCCCGGCTCCAGCTTTCGGGAGAAGGCAAGCGACGTGATCGCCCACTCGAAGTTCTTCGGCAACGGCCACTACAACTGGCCGGAGATGGAGCCGCGGGACAAGATCCCCCACGGGATCATCAACTCCTGCAACTGCTTCATCCGGAAGGATGTCTTCTCCTCGCTCAACGGCTTCAACGAGGTGATCGGGATCGGAGGGGAGGACACCGAGTTCTTCTTCCGGGCTTCCCACCAGTCCAGCCACTGCTTCGCCTACACCTGGAAGATCGTCGTCTATCACACCCCACGGCGGATCGGCTGGGGGCTTTTCAAACAGCGCTACCGCTACCGAGTCCAGAACGGGAAGCTCCTCTGGGTCCATCCCTCAATCTACCTCTCCCGGGCCACCTTCAGCGTCGGCCTCTTCGGGATCTCCCTCTTCATCTTACTCTCCCTCCTCGAGCCGCTGGTCTTCCCCCTGGGGATCGGCTTTTACTTTGCCCTCGCCTTCGCCGTCTCGGCCGGCTACGGACGCTACGACTGGCGCTTCCCCCTGGTCCTCCCCCCGATCTTCTTCCTCCACCACGCCGTCTATTACATCGCCATCTGGCGGGGGATCTTGACCATCTTCACCAACCCGAACGAGATTCGCCGGCTCCGGAATTCCTCGGGGAGCCTGCAGTCCCCAAGCCGGTGATGGAAGAGCGGCCCGCCATCTCGGTCCTGGTCCCGACCCGGAACCGGAACAAACCGCTCCTCCGGCTCCTCCGGGAGTTGCGGGAACAGACCCTCGCCCCCTCCCGGTTCGAGACCATCGTGATCGACAACAGCCCCGACGGGGCGGCGGAAGATCTGGTCGCGCGGGAACAGCAGGAATCACCGCTGCGGATCCGCTGTCTCCGCCAGCCTCTCCCCGGCAAGTCCCGGGCGATGAACTCCGGCGTCGCCGAGGCGGCCGGCAACCTTCTGGCCGCCACCGACGACGACTGCCGGCCGGCAAAGGACTGGCTGGAGACGATCCTGGCCGGCTTCGCCGGGGCAGGAGACGATGTTCTCTGCCTGGTCGGGCGGGTTCTCTCCGAAACGGGGCGGGAGGATTACGCCGCCGTCGGGCTTGACCGGAACCGGAAAATCACCCACCGGGGACTTTTTGCCCGCCTCCGGGCGGGGACGATCGGGAACGGGTCCAACACCGCCTACCGGAAGCGGGCCTTCACCGAACTGGGAGGGTTTCTCCCCGGATTCGGCCCCGGCTCCCGGCTCGGGACCGGAGAGGAGACGGAGTTCTTCGACCGCGTCCTCGCCGCCGGGAAGGGGATCGTCTTCCTCCCCGGGTCGGTCGTTTGCCACCGGCCGGAAAGGACGGAAGAAGAGAACCGCCGCCGGGAGCGGGCCAGTCTCCGAGCCCGGGGGGCCATCTACGCCCTCCGGGTCACCCGCGGCGACCTGGGGGCGGCTCTGCTCCTGGTTGGGCGGGTCCTGGCCGGACCGCCGGCCGCCGCCTTTCTCTACCTCCGACGGCTCTTCCCCCCCGGCCGGAAGGTCCCCTTTTGGTACCGACCCGACTGCCAGGCGGAACTGGTTTACGGGTTCGCCGCCACCCTGCTCGATCCGCGAAGATGGAACTGACGAAGAGAATCGATCTTAACCTCGGCTACACCTGCGACCTCGCCTGCCGGTTCTGTTACTACCGGGAGAGCCGCCGCTCCCCCCGGCCGAAACGGCGCCGCGACCTCACCACCACCGAGGCGAAGAAATGGCTCCGCTTCTTCCGCCGCCGCGGCCTGGAAGCAGTGGACCTGACGGGAGGAGAGCCGACCATTCGGGGCGACATCCTGGAACTGGTGAATTACGCTCGCGAACTGGGATTTCGAACCGTCTGCGTCATCACCAACGGTATCCGGATGGCCGAGGACGCGTTCTGCCGGAGGCTGGCGGAGAGCGGACTCAACGACGTCCTCTTCTCCCTCCACGGACCCGGGCCGGAGATCCACGACCGGCTCACCGGGACGGAGGGGAGTTTCGCGAAGACCAGCCGGGCGCTGGAGAACGCGGCCGGACTCGGCTTCCGTCTCCGGAGCAACACGGTGGTGACCGGAGTCAACCTCCAATGCCTGGAGGAAACGGCCGACCTCCTGCACCGGCGCGGGGTATCCCGAGCCAACTTCATCCTTTTCAACCCGGTGGTGGAAGCCCGGAACGCCGGCGGGGAGATCGCGGTCCGCTATCGGGAGGCGGCGGGACCGCTCCGCCGGCTGATCGAAAAACAGGAGGCGGGGTTCGAGCGGCTGACCATCCGCTACTTCCCCCTCTGCCTCCTGGCCGGACTCGAAGACAGGATCGTCAATATGCCCCGGGTCCAGTGCGACCCCGACGAATGGGACTACCTCTGGCGGTCCTACTTCCGCCGCTCGCTCCCGGTCTGGCTGGCCGCCGTCGCCGGGGGCTTCTTCCTCCACCCCCGTCCCCGCCGCCTCCTCCGGCTCAATCCGGGAACCGCTCTCCGGGAGTCCGTGATCTGGTCGATCATCGCCGTCAACTTCCTCCGGGGCGCGCCCTGCCGCCGCTGCCGCCTCTACCCGGACTGCGGCGGGGTCTGGCGGGGCTACGCGGAGCGGTTCGGGACCGAGGAACTCCGCCCGGCCTGATAATGATAAAGGAAAAACTCAATATCCAATATCCAACAAGGAATATCCAATGAAGAAGGAAGGAACGGGGGGCGGACGGCCGCGCGGAGGGATCGGTAAGATGTATGGAGCAATAGCGGCCTGTGCCCCCGGAACAGGTCAGGGCCGGCGGCACTTGGATATTGGATATTCCTTGTTGGATATTGGATGCTCATTTGAAGCATTGTCCTCAGGCACCGGAGAATCGGGGGTAAGATGAGAAACCAGAGATTATTTCTACGTATCTTTCCCCGCCCGTCGGGCCGGGTCGATGACTCGGCGACCGGCTACTACCGGTCGGTGACCGATCTCTATCTCCTTTACAGCGGCGGGGCCGGCTGGCACTACGGGATGGCCGGGGACGGGGTCCGGACCCGGGCCGAGGCCCTGACTCGAGAGAACGAGATCCTGGTCGAGGGGCTGGAGATCACCCCGGAAAGCCGCATCCTCGACGTCGGCTGCGGGGACGGGGCCTTCGCGGCCTGGTGCGCGGAGAAGTTCGGCTGCCGGGTAACCGGGATCACCCCGGTCCCGGAACACGCCTTTATCGCCCGGGCCCTGGCGGAAAAGCGGACGGTTGACCACCTCTGCCGGTTTCTGGCCGGGGATATGAACCGCCTCCCCTTCGTCGACGGTTCGTTCGACTTTGTCTTCAACCAGGAGTCGGTCTGCTACGCCCGGGACAAGACCCAATACCTGGCGGAGGTCCGGCGGCTCCTTAAACCGGGGGGGGCCTGGTCGGCGGTGGCCTTCGGCATCCGGGAAGAACCCCTCACCCCCGCGGAGGCGGTCCAGTATGGTAAAGTCCTCGACGGGTTCCGGATCCCCGGCCTCCTGGCGCCTTCCCGGCTGGAAGCGGCCCTGGAAGACGCCGGATACGCCGAGATCAAGCGCGGGGACCTTACCCCCCTGTCAAGGAAGACCGCCCAGTACATTGTCCGGGTTTCCCGTTTCCCCCTCTGGCAGTTCAAGCTCGGGATCGCCCCCCTCTTCTTCCGCGTCTCCGCGGTCCGGCGGCGGCATATCCACGGACATTTCTCCGCCGGGGCCGCCTTCAGCCGGGGCCTCCTCGAGGGGTACTGCAAGCTGACCTTCCACCGGGGCTGGAAACCGCGCTGAAGGGCGAGCAGGGGCGGCGGCTAACCGGAACGTCACCGGGCCGCCCCGGCGATCTGGCGGATTTTATCCCGGGTCAGCCCGGGGACGATCCAGGCCAGGAAGATAACCGGGAGGAGGACGTTCCACCCCCCCCGCAGGGCGAGGACGAGCGAGAGATAGAAGGGCACGACCAGCTGGGGAAAGACGGCCTGGAGGAGGTTGGCGGCGGGCCGCCGCCCGGAAAAATAGTAAGGGTCGTTCAGGCCCCGCGCCCGGAGGAGAAGCCAGAGATAGACCGGAACCAGCCCCAGGGCGGGGTGAACTTTTCCGAGCCCGGCCACGGCCACCGGCGGAAGCCCGGCCAGGAGCGCGGCCACGATCCCCCCGACCGCCAGGCGGTCGAGCAGCAGGACGAATCGGTAGAGCCGGCGGGAAGATTCTTCCCCCAGCCGGACGGCCAGGGTCCCGACCCCCGCCTCCCGGTCGGCGGGGAGATGGAAGAGCTGGTGCCCGAACTCGGTGGCGGTCCCCCGGAGAGTGGCGGCGGCGGCCAGGACGGACATTCCCAGCCAGCCGCGGTGGCCGAGGGCGGCGAAGACCAGGAGCACGGGGAGGATGAACTGGGCGGCGACGTTGGCGGCCAGCCCCCAGACTCCGCGGGCCTTGAGCCGGAGCGGGGGAAGGGAGTAGGCCGCCGCGGCCAGCAGCTGGGCCGCCCAGAGCGGGACGAACCACGCCCGGCCGGCAAAGGCCAGCCCGGCGGCAAGCATCACGGCGAAAACCCCGGCGAAGACCAAGACCGGGGCCCGGGGTCCGAGACCGGACAGCGAGTTCGCCTTTCCCCCCGCCCGGTCGATCTCCCGGTCGCCGAGATCGTTGGCCAGGTAACCGAAGACCGCCAACGCGGAGAGGAAGACGGCGCCGGAGAGGAACTCGGGCAGGAAGCGGGAGGCGGGGATCCGGTCGGCCAGGGCGGCGTAGAAGAAGAAGGTGAAGAGGAAGGGGAGCTTGTCCGGTCCCCACTCCCGCCAGCGGATGAAGGTCAGGAACTTCATTCGCTCACCACCCGCCCCCGGGATCGGCCTGGAGAAGTTCCAGGTTGCGGCGGGGGTCGGCCAAGCCGGGGTCGAGAGCCAGCGATTGCCGGAAGGCCCGGGCCGATCCCGCCCGGTCGCCGGCCCGGTAGAGAGCGATTCCCAGGGAGTTCTGAATCACGGGGTCGGCGGGGGCGAGCTCGGCGGCCCGGCGGTAGGCGGCGGCGGCCTCCCCCCAGCGGTCCATCTCCCCGCTGACCCGCCCCAGGTTGGAATAGCCCCGGGGATCGGCGGGGGCGAGACGGATCACCTCCCGGTAGGCGGCGGCCGCCTCCTCCCGCCGCCCAAACTGGACCAGGACGTTGCCGAGGTTGAGGTGCATACCGGGGTTGAGGGGAAGGATGGCCGCCGCCATCCGGTAATGAACCAGGGCCTCCTCCAGCCGGTTCTCCAGCTCGTAGGCCCGGCCCAGGTTGTAGTGCACCCGGCCGGACATCGGGCAGACCTCAAGGGCGGCCTCCATCAGGACGGTCTGGCTCCGCCAGTCCCGGTTGCGGTTCCAGGTTCTCAGTCCGTAGAAGACGATGATTCCGGCCGGGAGGAGGAGGAGAACCCGCCGGGCTGTTGAACCTCTCCCCGCGCGGCGGAGGAGGTCGCTTACCGCCAGGGCCAGCAGGAGGCAGAAACCCCAGGACGGCAGGTAGAGGAGCCTCTCGGCCATCGGGGTGTTAATCACCACTACCAGGTTGGAGACGATCAGGTAGGGGGCGGCGAAGAGCCAGACGGCGAGGAGATACCGGCCGGTCTTCTTCAGCGAGGCCAGGGCCAGGCCCAACCCGGCCGCCCCGGCCAGGATCCCCCCGGCCGTCCAGAGGAGCCGGACCGCCGACGGCTGGTAGGAGAGCTGGGCGTAACCGTAATCGCAGCTCAGCCGAAGCGGGAAGGCCAGGATAACCAGGTAGCGGGCGAAGATCCCCACCGCCGCCGCCAGCCGCGGGAGGAGGGGCAGGTGGCGGAGAAAATTCGCCCACCCCGAACCGGCCCCGGGTCCGTAGCCGGCGATGAGAATAACCGCGAAGATCAGGACCGGGACCAGGAGGTAGGGAAGGTAGAAAGCGCGGAGACGGTGGCGGAGAACCGGCCAGGCACGGAAGCGATAGAAGTCGCAGCCGGCCATCAGCAGGGGGAGAGACCAGGAGGTCTCCTTGGAGAGTACCGCCAGGAGGAAGAGGGGGAGGGTGAACCAGAACCAGGGCCCCCGGGCCGAGCGGGGGGCGGGGGTGTTTTTCAGGTAGAGCAAAAGGATCAGGAGGGAGAGAGCGGAGGCCAGGAGCTCGGAGCGGCCGGCCACCGGGTTGACCACGTCGGCGTGGACGGGGTGGAGGGCGAAGAGGACCGCGGTGAGAAAGGCGAGCCGGTTCCACCCGGGAAAGAGCCGGAGAACGATGCCGTAAATCAGAAGCGAAATCAGGCCGTGGAGAAGAATGTTGACCAGGTGGTAACCGGCCGGTTCCAGGCCGTGGAACGCGTGCTGGAGCGCGTAGGTAAAAAGAGGGGTCACCCGGGCGGGTGGGGAGTCGCTCCCCGGTTGCCGGAAATAGATCCGGAAGATCTCGGAGAAGTCAAGCGACCTGACCAGCGGGTTCTCCGTCACCTCCCGGAAGTCGTCGTAGACGAATCCGTTATGGAAGGTGTTGGCGTAAACGAGGAGGGCCAAGACCGCCACCAGGAGAGGGAAAATAATTTCCTGCCGGAATCCAGCCTTCATCAGCAATCGCGGTAGGGATTTAAAATTGTCAACTTGCTTTTCCTCTGGACCGCTCGACCGTTCCTTTCCGAGAAGGGAACACCGGTTCCCCAATTAAATTCTGTCCAAAGCCCCGGGAATAATCAAGCGCCAATCGCGGAATGGCGGCGGTGGGCCCAGGCGGGGGAGGAGTACTTTTCTTCGGCCAGGCGGGACGCGGCGCCGAATATCTCTCCCGAGAGCCGGAAGGGAACGACCGGGAAGTTATCCTCCAGGCCGGCCCGGAAACGTTCCAGGACTTCTTCCCTGCCCAGAGTGACGAAGTCTCCGATCGCGATGCTGCCCCCGGGTTGGGGAGCGGGAGAAGAGACGGCGAGGTACCTGTCGATCCGGAGGCGGGTGTCGTCGAGGGGGAGCGAGCCGTGCTGGAGAAAGTAACCGCGCTTGAGGGCGGAAGCCGACCCGGCGATCTTCTTCCCGGTGGTGACTTCGACCAGCTCGTAGGCGCCGGGGGCGGCGAAGCAATCGGCAAAGGGGGTGTAGGGCCCGGGGGCCCGGGCGGCGGTCTCGATACCCAGCGACCGGTAGAGCAGCGAGAGGAGGTCGGCGCAGAAGCGGAAGAGATCCCCGCGGGAGGTACCGCCGGCGGGGGAGAACGGGGCGGCGATGGCGTAGGTGATCTCGTTCCAGTGGAGGACACCCCCGCCACCGGTCATCCGCCTCACCCAGCCGATCCCGTCCCGGTCCAGGGCTTCCAGATTGAGATCGGCCAGGGGTTGGTTATATCCCAGGGTCACCGTCGGCGGCTCCCAGCCGTAAAACCGGAGAAAGATTTCGCCGGGCCGGGCGGCCGCCGCCTCGCCCAGGACCTGGTCGATGGCCATATTCATCGCGCCGGGATGGTCCCGGTCGAGCAGCAGGTTCAGCTTATGCATATTCATAACCAAGGAAATGTTCTATCATTCTCTCCCCCGCTGTCGTATAATCGATTTTTACCCGGAGGAATATATGATCGACAAAAAACCGGAACAGGCACCGCCGATCAGCCTGGAGTTTCTCCGGACCCACTCCCTCTTCGGGGGGCTCGGTGACGGTCCGCTGACCAGGATTCGCTCCCTCTTAACCCGCAAACGATTCCCCAAAGGGGCCGAGATCGTCCGGGAAGGCGAATGCGGAGGCAGCCTCTATATGATCTGGAAAGGTTCAGCCGAGGTCTGGAAGGAGAATCCAAAAGACCCCCAAAAGCTGCCGGTCCGCCTGGCGCTGCTCAAGGAAGGTGACAGCTTCGGCGAGATGGAACTGATCGATATCCAGCCCGTCGTCGCCACCGTCCGCGCCCGGGAGGATACGACCGTCCTGATCCTGAGCAACGGCGACCTCTACCGGATCGAGCAGGACGACCTCCCCACCTTCACGATGATCATAATGAACCTGGCCCGCGAGATCAGCCGGCGGCTTCGGGTGATGGATACCCTGGCCGCCCAATCGCTTTTCCGGAAATCCGGATAGCCGGCGCCGGCCTATCCGGCCTCAGTCGATCGAACAGAGTTTACTCCGGCGCGGGCTGCTCGCTTTCAACGGGTATTGCTTTATCGACGGTAATTATCCCGCCGGGAAATTTTAAATCACTTATCCGGCTCAGGGAATAATCGTCGAGTAATCTTTCCAGGGTCGGGCTGAGTGCGTAGCGATCCGGGGTTTTTCTGACCAGATAAAACCCCCGGCCGGGGGCGGGAAGTCCGCCCTCGGGAACCGAGAGGTGGCGAAAATCCCGGTCATAGAAAGCGAACCAGGCCTCGGCGGTACCGAATACCGGAAGGTCATCGTCAGCCAACGTCAGGCTGAGCCGTCTGGTCTGTTCTCGAAAATCATAGTTGCCCTGTTGCCAGTATACCCAGCAATATTGCAGGGTGAAGAATAACCCCAGACCAGTCGCCATCAAACCCAACTTTTCCCAGTGGTCCCCAAAAGAGAGAAAAAGCAATAGAAACGCCGGATAGGCAAAGGCCACATAGTGAAAGTTGGGTCGGGCAATGAGCACGGAAGCCGCCAGCGTGACCCCGAGCAGGAGCGCTTCCAATCGGGCCCGGCGGTAGAAATTACGCCGATAAGCCAGGATAAATATCAACAGGAGGAGAACCAGCTCCGGTATGTGACGCAGGTACCGGGTCAGGAAAAAGTAACTGAAAAAGTAATTCCGGACGCCGTATACCTCCATCCGCCTCGCCTGGGCAAAGGTAGCCGTTAAATATCCCAATGTGTTATAGTGCAAGACGAAGTATAAGAGACCGCCGATTGCCGTACCCGCGATAAGACCGAGAGAAACTTTTTGCAACGCGGCCCGGCGGACCCGGCCGTCGGAACCGGAAAATATCGAGTAGCCGAGGACGGCGAGACCGAATCCTCCGGCGTGGACGGCGGCCGCCGGATGATTCTCAAACGCGAGGATGGTGAAGAACCCGACTCCGAGCCCGGAACGGCGGCTGGCCGACCAGACCGCGGCGGCAATCCATACAAGAGAAAGAGCGTCGGTCCGGGCCTGATTGGCCGCTCCGAAGATCGGCTCAACCAGCAAAAACAGCAAACCGAATAACAGGCAGAAGCCCGATTTATAACCCAGCTTTTTCAGGGCCAGCGTCCAGAGCGCCGAGGCCCCGACAACCAAAACAGTGGAAACGAGGTGGGCGTTTGACTTGGTCCAACCGAATGTGGCTCCCACCCATCCATACAGTAACCTGTAGAGCATCGAGAAACTACTGCCCTCTAATTGGGTCCCCCCCCGGAATACGATGTCCTCGATGATGCCATTGACCTGCCATTGGTAAGCCCAGGCAAATGACCAGGCATCATCGACATTGTCAATCCGGTAGCGTAAATGGAGCAACCAATAGATAATCGGCACTGAGAGGCAAAGCGCTGCCACCAGGTACCGGATCGTGACTGATTCTTTCCGCATCAAAACTATTCCTTCAACAATGACCGCAATCGCGGATTAACAACTTAAATATTCCCCCCCGGCAATCTACTGGAGAAAACCGGATAATTCGGGGAGCGGCATCATAGCCAACTCAAGATAATCAGCTCCGGCAACTTACCCTGTTTGAAATAATTTTTCAAGTCGGAATGACCGCCGGCGGTAACCGGGAAATCTATATAGTGAAATGACCGGACAGCATCGGAGATTCGACATTTAT
>JAVCCZ010000090.1 GCA_030765265.1 Candidatus Erginobacter occultus | reverse complement strand
CGGAGGATCTTCGCGTGGGGAACGGACGCCCGCAGGACCCGGGCCCGGAGCATCCCTTCCGGGTAAAGGTCGGTGGAATAGACGGTCTTCCCGGTCACCTTCTCCCGGGCGTCAACCCGGGGGGTGCGCTTGCCGATGTATCGATACTCAGTCATTTTGATGCCCTGGTCCCGGTCCTTAACCGGAAATACCATACCGCCCCGCTCCGGGGAGAATCAAGTTTTTTCCCCCACCCTTTTCCCGAGATGGCCCCCCGTCCGCCCCTGCCGGACGGCGATGATCTCGGCCAGAATGCTGACCGCGATCTCTTCGGGTGTGTTTCCGCCGAGGTCCAGGCCCACCGGGGCGTATACCCGCTCGTCCTCCCCGGCCGCGCCCCCCGCTTCGGCCAGGGCTTTCAGGGTGGCGGCCACCTTCTTCCGCGACCCGATCATCCCGATATAGTCGGCGGGGGTGGCGATCGCTCTCTTGAGGCAGAGGCGGTCGAAGCTGTGCCCCCGGGTGACGATGACGATCGAGGTCTCGGCGGTTATCTCCAGCCCGCTCCAGTCGCCGGCCAAGTCGATCCGAACCGTCCGGCAGTCCTCGGGAAACCGGGATGGTTCGACAAACGCCTCCCGGTCGTCCAGCACCGTCGAGGGGTAGCCAGCCGTAGCCGCCGCCCGGGCCAGAGCCTGGCCGACGTGGCCGCCGCCAAAGATCAATATCCGGGAGACCGGGTTGATCACGTCGAGGAAGATCTCCTGCTCCCCGCCGCAGAGCATCCCCAACCCCCCCGCCTCGTCACCGTCGAGTTTGAACCCGAGCAGCCGCGGCCGGCCGGCGGCCAGGGCCTCCCGGGCGGCCTCGATCACCTTCGCCTCCAGGGGACCGCCGCCCACCGTTCCGGAGATTTCCCGGGCGGCAACCGCCATCCTGGTCCCCGCCGCCACCGGGGCCGAACCCCGGCTCTTAACCACGGTGGCCAGGACCACCCCCTCCCCGCTTCCCTGCTTCTCCCCGATAAATCTGAAGACGTCCCCGGCCATCCCGATCACCTCTTCTCCGGCTCGAGGATCAGGTCGATGTAGGGCACCGGGGTCGGCCGGACTTTCTGAAGCAGCAGTTCCCGGTCCAGTTCGTCCCGGGTGAAGACCCCCTTCTCGATCAAGAGCTCGATCAGCACTTCCTGGCGGATATAAATATCCCGGACATCGTCCAGTTCCAGTTCTTCGAGGATCTTCCGGCGGGCGCTGACGAAATCCTCGTATTCCCGGGCCACCTGGATCCTTTCCTCCCGGACCGGCTCCGGCTCCTCGCCGATCACCCACCCCTCGGAGATTTTATCGACATCGATCCAGGGAAAGTTGAACCGCGAGCTGAAGACCTTCCCGTAAATGATCAGACGGTCGCCCCGCTCGAACCGCTTCAACTGCTCCGCCTTGGAACGGGGATAGAAGAGCTGGGCGAAAATCCGGTTCTCGGCCTCGACAAAGAACCCGGCGTACTCCCGCGAGGGGCGGGGAACATCGGCATCGTTGAGCCAAGTCGAGTCCTCCTTGAGAAACCGGCACTTGAGCTTGATCGGGACCCCGATATACTGGGCCGGGTCCCGGCTCAACCGGTCGGCTGAGACCTCGATGTAATCGACCTGCCCGGCCAGGCCGAGCAACAGCATTAAGAATACCGTCTTCATAAATATATGTCCCGCACGCGTGAGGCAGAATTTTCCCGGGGGGGCACCGAACGACTACCGGTCGACCGCTACCGGAAGTAAATCTATTACATCCCGCCCGGAGCAGCAAGCCTAAACCTGCCGGAGAGCCGCTCCCTTTTGCCTTGCCCTGAAGAGATCTTTATACTACTTTCTTCTCCCCCCGGCAAGCAATCAGCGGGGCGGAGGACTGAAGAATATGGGTAATCAGAGACAGGCCCTGGTCACGGGTGCCAGCGGATTTATCGGCAGCCATCTGGCGGAAAAGCTCCGGCAAGAAGGTTGGGCCGTCCGCTGCCTGATCCGGGAATCAAGTTCGCGGGACCGGCTCCCCCGGGAAGGCGTGGAACTGGCCATCGGGGACCTTGACAACCGGGCATCCCTGAACAATCCCTTAAATGGGGTCAACACGGTCTTCCACCTGGCCGGCCGGGTGAGGGCCAGAAGCCGGGAGGAATTCTTCCGGGCCAACCGGGAGGGGACGAGAAACCTCCTGGAAGCGGCCCGGGATGCCGGAGCGGTGGAACGGTTCATCTTCGTCTCCAGCCTTTCGGCCGCCGGCCCCAGCCCCGACGGCCAGCCCCTGCGGGAAGAGGAGACCGCCCGACCGGTCAGCTTCTACGGGGAGAGCAAGCTGGCGGCGGAGCAGGAAACCCGGCGGTTCGAGAAGGATTTCCCGGTCACCATCCTCCGCCCGGCGGCGGTTTACGGACCGGGGGACCGGGAGACCCTGCAGGTGGTCAAGATGGCCGGACGGGGCTGGAAGTTCCAGCCCGGCGGTCCGGGTTTCACCTTCTCCGCCCTCCACGTCTCCGACGTCGTCGAAGGGATCATCCGGGCGGCCGGGGAACCGGCGGACAGATCGTCAGTCTATTTTTTGGCGGACGGAAACGCTTACGCCTGGGAAGAGACCTTCGACCTGCTGAAGGCGATCCTGGGCCGGAGAGCCTTTTCCCGGAATATCCCCTGGGCGGCCGGGAAAACCTGGCTCCGCCTGGCCGCCCGGATCTTCCCCCGTTCCCCGGCGGCATTTTATCTGGACAAAATCCGGGAGATGAGCCATAAGTACTGGGTTTGCGACATAAGCCGCGCCCGGGCCGGGCTGGGGTTTGCCCCCCGGTACAATTTGAAGACAGGCCTGCGGGAGACGATCGAATGGTACCGAAAAGCCGGCTGGCTGTGATCGCAGCCAGCCCGGAACGTCGGAAGGGCCGGCGAAGTATATTTTTTAATCTTACACGGAGCAAACAAATTTATGGCCGATCTCTTTACCAAGTGCGTTGAGTTCACCCGGGCCCGGGAAATTATGGCCTCGGGACTCTATCCCTACTTCACCGAGATCTCGTCCGCCCAGGAGACCGAGGTCACGATCGAGGGCCGGCGGATCCTGATGCTCGGCTCCAACAGCTACCTCGGCCTGACCTGCCATCCGAAAGTCAAGGCGGCGGCCGCGGCGGCGTTGGAGAAGTACGGCACCGGCTGCGCCGGATCCCGCTTCCTCAACGGCACCCTCGACATCCACCGGCAGCTGGAAGAGCGGTTGGCCGCCTTCTTCCGCAAGGAAGCGGTCCTGATCTATTCCACCGGATTCCAGACCAACCTCGGCACCATCTCCGCCCTGGTCGGCAAGAACGACACCATCCTGATCGACCGCCTCGACCACGCCAGCATCATCGACGGCACCCGGCTCTCCTTCGGGAAGATCAAGAAGTTCGCCCACGGCGATATGGACGACCTGGAGCGGATCCTCACCCACTGCGGGGATAACGGAAAGATGATCGTCGTCGACGGGATCTTCAGTATGGAAGGGGATATCGCTCCGCTGCCCCGGATCGTCGAACTGGCCCGGGAATACGGGGCCCGGGTTCTGGTCGACGACGCCCATTCGGTCGGGGTGCTGGGGAAGACCGGGCGGGGAACGGCCGAGCACTTCGGTCTCGAGGACGAGGTCGACCTGATCACGATCACCTTCAGCAAGTCGCTGGCCTCGATCGGGGGCTGCGTGGCCGGAGACGAATCGGTGATCCACTATCTCAAGCACTTCGCCCGCCCCCTGATCTTCTCCGCCAGCCTCCCCCCCTCCGCGGTGGCCACGGTGACGGCCTGCCTCGATATCATCGAGGAGGAACCGGAACGCCGCTTCCGGCTCTGGGAGATCACCCACAAGATGCTCGAGGGGTTCAAGGCGGCGGGGTTCCACACCGGGGAGAGCGAAACCCCGATTATCCCCATCTTCACCGGCGATATGGAGAAAGCGTTTATGATGAGAAAGCTCCTCTTCGACGCCGGGATCTTCGTCAACCCGGTCGTCCCCCCCGCCGTCCCCCCCGACCAGACCCTGATCCGGACCAGCTTTATGGCCACCCACACCGACCCCCAGCTTGACTTCGCCCTCGAGACCTTCGAGAAGGTGGGGAAGAAGCTGGGAATTATATAGGTGGGGCCCCGAAAAGTGCCACCGGCACCTCGGGGTAAAATAATGGGGAGTGGGTTGAACTGAATATCCAACAGCCAACAAGGAATATCCAATCTCCGGTTGCCACCGTTCCTTCTTCACTGGATATTCCTTGTTGAATATTGGATATTCAAACCGGGCGGGGGAGTTTCCCGCCCGATCAAACAGATTATCTCCGATGGCATCTCTGCCTCTCCAGATCAAAGAAGTCACCACCCGCCGGGAGCTGAAAAGCTTCCTCACCTTCCCCTGGACGGTCTACCGGGACAACCCCCACTGGGTCCCTCCCCTGCTTCGGGAGGAGAAAAAGACCCTCACCTCCGGACGCCACCCTTTCTGGGAACACAGCGAACGGGCGCTCTTCCTCGCCTTCCGGAACGGGGAACCGGTGGGCCGGATCGCGGCGATCGCCGACCAAAATTTCATCGACTACCACCGGGAGCGGACCGGTTATTTCGGCTTCTTCGAGTGTCTCGACGACCCGGAGGCGGCCCGGGCCCTGCTGGCCGCCGCCGAAGACTGGCTGAAAGGGCGGGGACTGGAGAAGCTGATCGGACCGCTCAACCCCTCGACCAACGGGACCTGCGGCTTCCTCCTCGAGGGCTACGACTCCCCGCCCCGGCTGATGATGCCCTACACCCTCCCCTACTACCACGACCTGATGGGGGCTTGCGGCCTGACCAAGGCCAAGGACCTCCTGGCCTACCGGATCCCGGTGCCGAAAGAGATGAAGCCCCGCCTGGAGAAGATCTCGG
>JAVCCZ010000047.1 GCA_030765265.1 Candidatus Erginobacter occultus | reverse complement strand
GTTGACTGGACATCTTCTTTCATCCGGACTATACCGTCGGCACCGGAATCTCACCGGTTCTGTCCCCGAAGGGACTCGCGGGCTTTAACCGCCGGTCGGGAATCTCACCCTGCCCCGAAGATTATGTAGGAATAATATAACTGATCCCCACCGCCGAGCGCAAGGAGAATTCATAGAATTTATAGAATTCGTGCTATACCAGACGGCAATGAACTTTCCTCCCGGCCCGGAACCGGCATACGGAGCACATTACCGATTGACAGAAATGCCCTGATGATATAGTTAAGGAGATATGGATTGTTAATCAGTCAGGCGGCGCTGAACAAATTCTACCAGCCATAGCCGCATCGCTATCAACTCCGAAGATCCCTCGCCTGCAATTAGCCCCGCCGGCCGAGCCAATCAGATAATGAAGGTATTGTTAATCAACCCCGCTTTTTCCTGCGACCTGGTGTTCGGAAATGCCGCCGGCAGGATAGGAGCTCTGTTACCTCCCCTGGGATTAGCCTATATCGCCTCGATTCTGGAAAAGAACAATCACGAGGTGGATATTATTGACGGCGTATTGCTGGCAACAAAATTCGACCGCGGCCTGGAATATATCCGGGATATTATCTCCAAAAGCGAGGCCTCGGTGGTCGGGGTAACCGCGACCACGCCCCAGATCCAGGCGGCAATTGATACCATCAATATGATTAAAACGATCGATCCTAAAAAAATTACCGTTCTCGGCGGCCCCCACATAACCGCGGTCCCGGATACCTTGCTGGCAGTCCGCTCGATTGATTACGGGGTTTGGGGAGAAGGAGAATATTCTTTTCTGGAATTTATTAACAAACTGGCCGACGGGGAGAAACCGGAAGGAACTCCCGGAATAATCACAAGAAACGGGGGCCGAGCCGCATTCATACCTCGCTCCTATCAGGCTCAAATCGATGAAATCCCCTTCCCGGCCAGGCACCTTCTTCCCTTCCAAGAATACAGGCCGGCTATCACCAACTACCGGCGATTACCCGCTACCCAGATTATAACCTCCCGGGGATGTCCCTATCATTGCATTTTCTGCCATAAGTCAACCACCGGCAATGTATTCAGGGCTCATTCTCCGGAATACGTCCTCCGCGAGATTGAGACCCTGATCGATGATTACGGCGTAAAAGATATCCAGATATTCGACGATACTTTCACGCTTGACCCGGAAAGAGTCCAACGCATCTGCGAGGGAATTAAAGAACGGAAGCTGGATATCGGATGGAACTGTATGACCAGAGCGGATAGACTCACGCCCGACCTGCTGAAACTGATGAAGTCAGCCGGATGTTATCAGATCGGAGTGGGTATAGAGTCAGGCTCGCCAAGGATACTAAAGCTGATTAAAAAAGGCGTGGACAAGGACGTACTGAAGGGAGCCGTCAGGATGATCAAGGCGGCAGGGATAGAAACAAGGTGCTTCTTTATGATCGGCTTGCCCACGGAAACCAGGGACGAGGTAAAAATGACGATCGATTTTGCCCGGGAATTAAACCCCCAAGTAGCCCAGTTTCTGATCGCCACCCCCTATCCGGATACCGAGATGTGGGAGCTCTGTCGGGAAAACGGAGTAATCAATTCATCTGATTTTTCCGGATTTACGATGTACCGGCCGGATTGTCTGCCATTTCATTCAGACACTCTTGCCCCGGAAGAGCTGAGAAAACTATACCGGTCGGCGATAATTACCTATTATCTGCGCCCTCGATATTTTTTCGCGAAATTGAGAAGTATTCAAACCTGGAGTGATATTAAGAGACACTTGATCGCCGCCGGCACCCTGGCGCGACTATGAACATACGGGTTCGCCTGATCACAGTTGCGCACTCCGAAACGGGCTTTGGCAATCTGACCCTGGAGGGGAGTTCCACCGTCGGCAACTTTTACACTTTCAATAACCGAAACTCAGCTCATGGCGTCGAGAAAACGTTGGCAGAGGAACTTCAGGTGGCGAAAGGAAGAAATTTCCCTTAACAGGCCGAAAATAATTCCGGGGCGAAGGTAAAACCTGAGATAAGCCATTCTCTGGAGCCGCTTGATTCTTCCCGGCTTGATACCGCCGGACGCGAAAGACACGTTATGGACAAAAAGTTTCCCCCAGTCCAAATCCGTTAAACATCCTGCCGCTCTTAAATTCTCACCCAGTTCACTCCCGGGCAGAGGCATAAAATTATTAAATTGGGCCCGGTCGATCTTTAATCGACAGGCCAATTTAATGGTTTCTTTAATATCCCCGACAGTCTCCCCCGGAACTCCCAGCATAAAAAATCCGGTGGTCTTGATTCCAGTGCCGCGCAGAAGTTTCACCTTTTCTTCGATAGTGCTGAGAGTCAACTGTTTTTTCGTCTGATCAAGCATCTTCTGAGTCCCGAACTCGATCCCCAGAGCCACGGAATAACACCCGGATTGTTCCATCAGGCCCAGAATTTCCTCGTCGATGGTATCAATCCTGATACCGGAAGGACAGCTCCAGCTGATCCCGCTCATAGGGCTGTCAATTATTTTACGACAGAACTCCTCGGTAATATCCCGGCAAAAAGTCAGGTTCTCATCCTCGACTAAAAATTCATTTATCCCGAATTCCTGATTGAGATACCTCATCTCCTCCAGGACGTTGTCGATACTCCGGAATCTGACGCCTGGTCCGGTAATGGATTTGCCCGCGCAGAACGTGCACTGGAAGGTGCAGCCGCGGGAAATGATGATGGGAGCGGTCGGGAAATCTTTCGCGAAAGCGCCGTGGGACGCTTCCGGATAATTCTGCGGTTCCAGGAGATCCCAGGCAGGGAAACCAAGTTGGTCGAGGTGCCGGATGTATCCGGGTTGGTTGATTCTGATCTTTCCCTTCTCTCGATAAACCAAACCCGGAACCTCGGCAAGGTTTTTCGGCCGGAAGGGATCTTCTCGAAGTTTATTCAAGAATAACGGAAAGCCGATATCAGCTTCACCCCGGAAAGCGTAATCAAGGGAGGGCAGATATTCCATCGTCATCAGGGGCGCGGCCGAGGGGTGGGCCCCCCCGACCACGGTGATGACGGACGGATCCGTAGACTTGATGATCTCCAGATGTCGCCTAACCTGATTCAGATCATAGGAATGCATCTGAAATCCGATCAGGTCAAACCTCCCAAGCTTGATATAATCCCGGAAATCCGCAAAATCCATCCTTTCTTTCTGGCAATTGAGAATGGTGACATCGAATTCCTGCCGTGATACCCTCGCCGCGAGATAGCCCAGACCGAGGCTGGGCATTACCACATAGGAACGGTTGATGGGGGTGGCCAGAAGGATTTTCATAAGGAAAGCAGCTATCTGCCGGACGGTCGGTGGGGTGCAGGCAGATATCTCTATCTCCGGGGGAGCCGGGCAACCGTGATATTAACGGCGATCTGTTCTCCCGGGAAAAATAGATATCCGCAATACCAGCATTTGAGGCGGCGCAATCAAGAGCCGGCGACCTCGACTTTTTCTTCTCCCGGTTCCCCGTCGTGGGAGGCGAGGCGGACGGAGACCACCTTGGAGACCCCGGACTCCTCCATCGTGATCCCGTAGAGGATGTCGGCCTCGCTGATCGATCGCTTGTTGTGGGTGATGATGATGAACTGGGCCTCGCTGATCAGGTCCTTGAGCAGTTCGGTGAACCGGCCGATATTGGCCTCGTCGAGCGGGGCGTCGATCTCGTCGAGGATGTAGAAGGGGCTGGGCTGGACCTTGAAGAGGGCGAAGATCAGGGCGATGGTGGTCAGGGCCCGCTCCCCGCCGGAGAGAAGCGAGATGTGGGAGAGTTTCTTCCCCGGGGGCTGGGCGATGATGTCGAGACCGGACTCGAGGATATCCTTCTCGTTATCGAGGATCAGGTCGGCCTTGCCCCCTCCGAAAAGCCGGGAGAAAAGTTCCTGGAAGTGCCCGCGGACGATATCGTAGGTAGTCTGGAGCTTCTCCCGGGCGGTGACGTTGATCTTGGCGATCGCCTCCTCGATGTCCCGGGCCGCGGCCTGGAGGTCGGCGTGGTGCTCGGTCAGGTGGGTGAACCGTTCGTGGTAACTGTCTTTCTCCTCCAGGGCGGCCAGGTTGACGTTGGTCATCCTCTCCATCTTCTCCTGGAGTCCTTCCACTTCCGCCAGCAGCGCCTCGCGATCGGTATCCCCGGCCGGCGGCTCGAGCTCTTCGAGTTCGAGGTGGTACTTTTCCCGGATCCGCCGGTTGATCTCCTGTTCCTTGATCCTCAGCTCGGCCAGGGAGACGTCCTGGGAGCCGAGGCTTTCCTGGACCTCCTGGAAGCGGGGCCGGATCTTCCGGAAGGCCGCTTCTTTCTCCTCGCATTGCCGGTTGAGCTGTTCGATCTCTTCTTCCCGGGCGGCGAGGGCGACCCGGCCTTCCTCAACCAGTTTCTCCAAACCGGCGATCTCCTCCTTGAGCCGGGCGGTCTCCTCCCGGAGGGCGGCTTCCCGTTCCTGGTCCTCCTCGATCCGGCGGGACCGGGAAACCAGTAAATCCTTCCTTTCCCGGGACTCCACCTCCAGCCGTCCCAGCCGTTGGGCGACGCTCTCTTCCCGTTCCCGGGAGGAAGCCTGGGCGATCTTGAGCTCGGTGACTTCCCCCTCCAGGGATCTCAGATCGGCGTTTTGCCCGGCCAGGGTTTCCCGGAGAGATTCGATCTTCGATTCCTCAACCTGTCCGGGGCTGGGGCAGTCCTCCAATTCCAGCTCCAGCTGGCGGAGGCGGCCGGAGGAATTCCGTTCTTCTTCTTCCAGGGCCGCGATCTCGGCCGCGATCGCCTCCCGGTTCAGCTCCAGTTTCCTCAGGGCCTGCCGGCGGCGGTCCTGCTCGTTCCGGCTGAGGGCGGCGGCCATCTCCCGTTGATGGAGTTCGCCGACCGCCCGCTCGGCTTTTTCCCGCGACTCCCTTAACGCCGCCGCGCACCGGGTTTCGGCGGCTTCGATTTCCGCCAGCTCGGCGGCCAGGCCGCTCAACTCGTTTTCAATCTCCTCCAGGTTGAATCCGGAAGCCGGGTCCTCCTTCCCCGGCCAGAAGACCACCCCGGGGGGGAGAAGGGCCGTCCCGTCGGCGCCGACCAGCCGGGCGGCGGGGAGGAATCCGTTCTCCCCGGCCCGGGCGCTCAGCTCGTCCGTCCGGGAGAAACCTTCGAGGAGGACCCCTTCCAGGCCGGCCAGTGGTTCCCGGAGGGTAAGGTCGCTCCGCAGCGGGGAAGCCTCCGGCCCGAGGTCGCGCGCAAAGTGGCGGAGCCAGTCGAGGACCAATATCCGGACCGGACCGGCCTCCCGACTCTTGAGAAACTCGATTGCCGACAGGGCCGCCGGACCGTCGGCGACAATTACCGCCCGGATTTTTTCTCCCAGCGCCGAGCGGATGGCCTGTTCACTCCCCGGTTTAATCGAGATAAAATCCTCGAGACGGCCGATCACTCCCTCGATCCCGGAACCGGGGCGGCCGGCAGCGGCGATCAAGAGCCCGGCGGCGGAGCCGGGTTCCTCATCTTCCCGGTCGAGCAGGAGGCGGCGGCGGGATTCCCCTTCGCCCCTCGCGACTAAAATTTTCTCTTTCCGTTCCCGAAGCGAGCGGGCTTCGGCCTCCCGCTCCCCGGAAGCCGATTTCTTATTTTCTCCCGCTTCCCGCAGGGCGGCCAGCTCGCTCTCGGCCCCGGCCAGCCGGGGATCCTGGAGTTCGATCTCGGCTTGCAGTTCCGCCGTCTCCTCGGCGATCCTCTCCCCTTCCACCTCCAGCTTCCTCTTCCGCAGCGTCCGCTCCTTACCTCCCGCCTGGAGCCCGAGCAATTCGTTGCGGAGATTGCCTTCCCGGCGGGAAGATTCCAGCGACCGGGACTGGAGGGCGGCCAGTTCCTTCTCGACCGCGGCGCGGGAGGAGCGGAGCGACTCCAGTCTCTCCTCCTTCTCCCGCCGGCTCCCGGTCAGCTCGCGGGCGGAGGCGGCCAACTCTTCCCGCCGGCGGGACAGTTCCTCGACTTCCTTCAATCCCGCCGCCCGGCTCTCGGTCAGGCGGGCGATCTCTTCGGTCAGCCGCTCCCGCTCGTGCTTCAGTTCCCCGCCCCGTTCGGCGTTGAGTTCGATCCGATGACGCTTCTTATCGATCTCGGCCCGCCGCTCGATCAGCTCTCCCCGTCCGGCGGCGAGGGCATCGCCCCGCTCCCGGCGGCGCAACCGGAGGTCGGAAAGTTCCTGTTCCACCGCCTCCAGTTCCCGCTCCAGGGCCCCGTACTTTTCCCGGCTCTGCTTCTTCTCCTCGCCCAGTTCACGGGTCCGGCGGCGGAGCTCGGTCAGTTCCAGCGCCCCCGCCCGTAACTCCAGTTCCCGGAGCCGGTCGCGGTACTGGCGGTAGCGTTCGGCCTGGCGGGCCTGGCGCTCGGCGATCGAGAGCTGTCGCTTGACCTCCTTCATTATGTCTTCCAGCCGCAGGAGGTTGGCCTGGGTCTGCTCGAGCTTTCTCAAGGCCTCTTCCTTCTTCTTCCGGAACCGGCTGACCTGGGCGGCTTCCTCGAGCAATTCCCGCCGCTCTTCCGGGCGGGACTGGAGGATCTGGTCGATCCGGCCCTGGCCGACCAGGGCGTAGGCCCGGGCGCCGAGTCCGGTCCCCAGGAGGAGGTCGTTGATGTCGCGGAGGCGGCAGGGCTGCTTATTGATGAAGTACCCGCTCTCCCCGGAACGGTAGAGCCTCCGGGAGATGGCGACCTCCGAGTAGTCGAGCGGGAGGCGGCCGTCGGAGTTATCGAAGGTCAGGGTGACCTCGGCCATCCCCACCGGGGAGCGGCCGGCGGTGCCGTTGAAGATGACGTCCTCCATCTTGTAGCCGCGGAGGAGCCGGATCCGCTGCTCGCCAAGGACCCAGCTGATGGCGTCGACGATGTTGGTCTTCCCGCAGCCGTTGGGGCCGACGATCGAGGTGATCCCGGGGAGGATCTTCAGGATCGTCTTGTCGGCGAAAGACTTGAAGCCGTTGAGTTCCAGTTTCTTCAGGTACATTCGATCTGGTGTTCCGGTGGAAGTTGGAGCCGGCAAACAGAGAGGGAGAATACTACAGTAGCGGCGTGCGAGCCAAGGGAATAATGGGGGTTAGGGAAAACGGAAATCGGTATTCAGTAATCGGTAAGCAGAAACACAAAAACCGGATCGGGCCGGGGGATTATTATTCCCCGGACCGATCCGGTCCTCCTATTTTAAAACGGGCCGGAGACCCGATTTAAAATAAGGTGTAGATAAAGGGCGAGGTGGCGGGGTTGCTGGTCAGGAAGATCAGGACGCCGAGGAGAAGGAGGAGGACGATGATCGGCAGCAGCCACCACTTTTTCCTCACCCGGAGGAAATCCCAGAGTTCTCTCAAGAGACTTGCTTTCATTATAAAATTAAGCTCCCTATAATTTTTTCTCGGGAAAAGAATAGATTAGAACTGGCGCTCGTAATGCCGGGGGTCGAATTTGTAGGGCTGGTGCTTTATCCAGTAAGAGGAGGCGGATTTATCGAGCTTCCGGTCGAGGGGGTTCTTGCCCAGCAGCCGCATCAGGAGGCCGACCCCGGTCACCCCGATGTAGAAGACCAGGCCCAGGACCAGGGTGGTGAGGAGAAACGCCACCACCCGGGTGAAGTACATCCAGCCGACATAGACCGGCCGGAGGGTGTAAGGGGAGAACATCCCCCAGAAAAAGAGGACCACCGCCACCCC
>JAVCCZ010000218.1 GCA_030765265.1 Candidatus Erginobacter occultus | reverse complement strand
TGCTCTCGCTGCATCCAGTAAATCACCGGGCCGGGGCCTGGTTTACCTTCCCGGACTTCCCATTTCCTTTGTTCTAGGGCGGCCATCGTGCTATCCTTTGCCAAAACGCCGATATTATCGGAATGATAAGCGGAATAGCGGGAAACTGCAAACCTCAAGTGTGTCGCCCGCTGCGCGGGCTCAAATAGTTTTGCAAGATTATTGACCACGGGCTCACGCCCGTGGCTATGAAGGTGTCGCCCCCTGCGGGGGCTGAGAGCATAGGAATACAATATAACCTGGAGAGTCCCCACAGGGGGCGCCTCAAACCAATAAGATTTCTCCGTGTTCTTTGCGCCTCCGCGGTGAATTAATCGGTTGAAGGAGGAGAGGATGAAAGAGCAGGTTAAACCCCGGGTGGCCGTCAGCAAGTGTCTGGAGTTCGCGGCTTGCCGCTGGAACGGGTTGAAGATCTCCAGCGGGGTGGTGAAACTTTTGAAACCCCACGTCGACTTCGTCCCGGTCTGCCCGGAGGTGGAAATCGGACTGGGGGTGCCCCGGCCCCCGATCCGGCTGACGGCCGGCGACGACGGTCCCCGGCTGGTCCAGTCCGATACCGGCCTCGACCATACGGAAAAGATGGTGGCCTTCGTGGAGAAGTTCCTCTCACAGCTGGGCGAGGTCGACGGCTTCATCCTCAAGGAGCGCTCCCCCTCCTGCGGGATGAAGAACGTCAAGCTCTACCCCGGGCCGGGGAAGGTCCAGTCCCTGGGTTCGAAGAACGCCGGTCTGTTCGGGGGCCCGGTGATGGAGAAGTATCCCGGGGTCCCGGTCGAGGATGAGGGGAGGCTGCGGAACTTCACCGTCCGGGAACATTTCCTCACCTCCCTCTTCACCCTGACCCGCTTCCGGGCGGCGCGGGACGCCGGGCGGATGGCGGAGCTGGTGAAGTTCCAGGAACGGCACAAGCTGATCCTGATGGCCTACGACCAGGTCAAGATGCGGGAGTTGGGAAAACTGATCGCCAACCCGGAGAAACGGCCGGTCCGGGAGGTCGCCGCCGACTACCGGTCCGTGCTCCTGGCGGCCCTGGCCAGCCCCCCGCAGAGCGGACCGGTCATCAACGTCCTCACCCACGCCCTGGGCTACTTCAAGAAGGGGCTGCTCCCGGCGGAGAAGGAGTTCTTCCTGGAGTCGCTGGAGCAGTACCGGGAGAACCGGGTTCCGCTCGGGGTGCCGGTGGCGGTGGTCAGCTCCTGGATCGTCCGTTTCGACCAGCCCTACCTGAAGGACCAGTACTTCTTCGACCCTTACCCGGAGGACCTGATCGAGGTCACCGACTCGGGCAAGGGGCGGGAGCTGTAATGAAGGCGGAGGGAGAGGTCCGCCGGGCGGTCCGGAAGCTCCTCGCCTCCCAGCCGCTGGCGGTGCTCTGCTCGGCCGACGGCGACCAGCCTTACGCCAGCCTGGTGGCCTACGCTTACAGTCCCGATCTCAAGTCCCTCCTCTTCGCCACCGGTCGTTTCGCCCGGAAGTACGAGAACCTCCGCGATAACCGGAAGGCGGCGCTGCTGGTCGATACCCGGACCAACCGGCCGGTTGACTTCGCCGAGGCGGCGGCGGTGACCGCGGCTGGGGATGTGAAGGAAGTTTCCGAGCGGGGGCGGGAAGCCTTTCTCAAACGCTACCTGAAACGCCATCCCTCGCTGGCCGATTTTGTCCGGGCCCCGAGCACCGCCCTCTTTAGGCTGCGGGTGAAGGATTACGTCCTGGTCCGGACTTTTCAGAAGGTTGATACTTTGGTGATGCAGTGTTGTTAGCTGATGAACTGATTCACCTGCCGGATAAACCGGCAGGGGTCTTGAGAAAGATTCCATATGGCCAAAGGGCCCTGAATAGTTACAAAGATGAAATACTGGCTGGACTTTTCGGAGATTGCTTCGGGGGACCTCTTTGAGGTTGGGGGGAAGGGCTTTGCCCTGGGCGAACTGGCCCGGCAAGGTTTTCCCGTCCCCGGCGGGCTGGCGCTCACCGTCTCCGCCTACCGGCACTTCCTCAGGGAGACCGGGCTGGAGGGGAGGATCGTCCGGGAACTGGGGCGCAAGCCCCTGAAAGAGATGCGCTGGGAGGAGATCTGGGACGCCGCCCTGCGGATCCGCCACCTCTTCGCCTCCACCGAAATCCCGGCCGGCCTGGCGCGGGAACTCCGGGCCGCCGTCGGGGAGAAGTTCGGCCGGCGGCCGGTCGTGGTCCGTTCCTCCGCCCCCGGCGAGGACTCGGCCGACCGTTCCTTTGCCGGGCTCCACGAGTCGTTTGTCAACGTCCGGGGGACGGAGAAGATCCTGGAGAAGATCGTGCTGGTCTGGGCCTCGCTCTGGTCCGACCGGGCGCTCCTCTACCGGCGGGAGCTGAAGCTCGACCCGGCGGGGTCGGCGATGGCGGTGGCGGTCCAGGAGATGGTCAACGGGGAGCGCTCGGGTGTGGCCTTTACCGTCAGCCCCGAGAACGACGACCGGGGGCTGATCGAGGCGGTCTGGGGTCTCAACGAGGGGCTGGTCGACGGCACCGTCGGACCCGACCACTGGGTCCTCGACCGGGCGACCGGACGGGTGATCTCCCACACCCCGGCCCAGAGAGAGTGGCGGGTGGGGACGGTGCTCAAGGAACTCGACCCCCGGCAGGCTGATCAGCCGCCGCTGGACGACAAACGCCTGAAGATGGTCTTCGATCTCTTCCGGCCCCTGGAAGAATACCTGGGCGGGCCGGCCGATTTCGAGTGGACGTTCAAGGGGACCCGGCTCTGCCTCCTCCAGTGCCGGCCGATCACGGCCGGACGGGGGGAGAAGGTGGAGCCGGGTGAGCGGCTCTGGGAGCGGGACGACCGGCGGCCCTGGTACCTCAACCTTCAGCGGAGCTTCGCCAACCTGAAGAAACTCCGGGAACGGATCGAGGGGGAGCTGATCCCGGAGATGGAGAAGGAGGCAAAGCGGCTCGACGGTGTCCGCCTGGATCGGCTCTCCGACCGGGAACTGCGTGCCGAGATCAAAAATCGTTCGGCCATCCGAGACCGCTGGCGGGAGGTTTACTGGAGCGAGTTCATACCCTTCGCCCACGGGATCCGGCTCTTCGGCCAGGTCTATAACGACGCCGTCCGGCCCGAGGACCCCTACGAATTTATGGACCTGCTGGCTTCCGACGGAACCGAGATCGCCGGGCGGCGGAAGCTGCTGGAGGAGCTGGCCGGCCTGATCCGGAACGATCCGGAACTGGACCGGAAGCTGGAACGGGGGGAGAGCGGGCCGGAAGATTCCCGGTTCGAGAAGGGGCTGGAGGAGTTTATGGACCGGTTCGGGGAACTCTCCTGCGGGGTCTCCCAGTGCGCGCTGGGACGGGAGGGGATCGTGGCGATCTTGAGGGAGATGGCGGCCCAGCCGGCGCGGGAGAAACAGAAGAAAAACCCCGGACGGGAAGCGGACTTTCTTGCTTCTTTCTCCGGGGAGCGGAGAGAAGCCGCCAAAGAAGTCCTCGACCTGGCCCGGGCCAGCTACCGGCTCCGCGACGAGGACAACATCCATCTCTCCCGGATCGAGGGGCAGCTGCTCAAGGCCGAGAAGGAGGCCGAACGGCGGGGTCTCCGGCCCCGGACCCCGAAACGGGCGGCGGGAAAGCAAAAACCCGGTTCGGACGGCGGAGCCGAACGGCCCCGGCAGCTGACCGGACAGCCGGCCAACCCGGGGATGGTGCGGGGCCGGGCCCGGGTTGTCCGGACTCCGGCCGACCTCTTCAAGTTCAAGGCCGGGGAGGTCCTGGTCATCGACGCCATCGAGCCGGAGATGACCTTCGTCGTCCCCCTGGCGGGGGGGATCGTCGAGCGGCGGGGGGGGATGCTGGTCCACGGGGCGATCATCGCCCGGGAGTACGGGCTGCCCTGCGTGACCGGGGTCCCGGAAGCGGTGGAGAAGATCCCCGACGGAGCGGAAGTCACCGTGGATGGATACCGGGGGATCGTGGTTATTCACTCCGGAGAATTCTCCAGTAATCAAGGTTGAGATTGCTTCGTCGCTCCGCTCCTCGCAATGACCTGGAAATTGGAACAATGCTAATTGTCAGACAACCTCGTAGGCGCGGGGGTTATTCATTATGAACGGAGATAATATTGCCGGGCTGGTCCGGGGGCAGAGGGAGTTTTTCTCGGGCGGAGGGACGCGGGGGCTGGAGGCGAGGACGGAGGCCCTGGATAAACTGCAAAGGCTGCTCCGGGAGGGGGAGGCGGAGCTGCTGGCGGCGCTGAAGGCCGACCTGGGAAAGCCGGAGACCGAGGCTTACCTGAGCGAAATCGCCTTCGTCGAGGGGGAGATCGCCCTGGCCCGGAAGAAGCTGAAGTCCTGGTCCCGGCCACGGCGGGTCCGGACCGGGTGGCTGACCTTCCCCGCCTCGGGGAGGATTTATCCCTCGCCTTACGGGACCGCCCTGATCATCGGACCCTGGAACTACCCCCTCCAGCTCCTCCTGGCGCCCCTGGTCGGGGCCCTGGCGGCCGGGAACACCGCCGTCCTCAAGCCCTCGGAACTGGCCCCGGCAACCTCCCGGACCCTCGTCCGGCTGATCGCGGAGAAGTTCGACCCCGGGCTGCTGGCGGCGGTCGAGGGCGGGGCGGAGACCGCCCGCCAACTCCTCGGGGAGAAGTTCGATTACATCTTCTACACCGGCTCCTCCCGGGTGGGGCGGCTGGTGATGGCCGCCGCGGCGGAGAACCTGACCCCGGTCACCCTGGAGCTGGGGGGGAAGAACCCCTGCCTCCTCGACCGGGGCTTCGACCTGAAGACCGCCGCCCGGCGGATCGCCTGGGGGAAGTTCTTCAACGCCGGCCAGACCTGCGTCGCCCCCGATTACCTCCTCCTGCCCCGCGAACTGGAGAGCCGTTTCCTCGAGGAACTGGAGGCGGCGATCGGTTCCTTCTACGGCGACGACCCCCGCTCCAGCCCGGACTACGGAAGGATCATCAACGAGAAGCACCTCAACCGCCTGGCCGGACTCATCGAGGGGGCGGAGATCGCCTTCGGGGGGGAGATTGACCGGGGACAGAAATACCTTGCCCCGACCGCGGTGAGGAAGGTCCCGGACGGCCACTCGCTGCTCGAGGAGGAGGTCTTCGGCCCGATCCTCCCGGTCCGGCCCTACGATACCCTGGACGAGGCGCTGGAATTCATCAACCGCCTCCCCTGCCCCCTGGCCCTCTACTTCTTCTCGACCGACCGGAAGAAGAGGAAGAAGGTGATCGCGGAGAGCATCTCCGGCGGGGTCGCCGTCAACGATACCATCTCCCAGATCCTCCCCCCCTCCCTGCCCTTCGGCGGGGTCGGAGAGTCCGGGATGGGGAGCTACCACGGCCGGGCGAGCTTCGAGACCTTCTCCCGCCACCGGTCGGTCCTGACCCGCTCCCCCCGGTTCGAACTCCCCTTCCGCTATCCCCCTTACCGGACCCCGCTCAAGACCCTGAAAAACATAATAAATTTGATAAAATGAGCGGCGCGGTTATATTAAATTCTGAACTGGGGAATTAATCGCTATCGGGATTCATCCGAGATAGGACAAGTACGAAATGTTGATCGATATTCATCTTCACAGTTCCCGCCATTCCGCCTGCAGCACGGCCGATCCGGTTGAACTGGTCCGGGCGGCGGCGGGGAAGAACCTCCAGGGGATGGTCATCACCGAACACCATTACCTCTGGACGAAGACAGAACTGGACGCCCTCCGCCTCGGGAGCGGGATCGGACCCCACTTCCTGCTTTTCTCCGGGCAGGAGGTGGAGACCGATATCGGCCACGTTTTGGTCTTCGGGGCCGGCCGGTCGATCCGGAACAAGCTCAGGCTCCGTGAACTTAAGCGGCTCTTCCCGGAGGCCGCCCTGGTCTGGGCCCACCCTTTCCGGGGACGGGATCCGGAACCGGAAGAACTGCTCAACCCCGACCTCGACGCGGTGGAGATCATCAATACCAACCACACCGCGAAAGAGCACTATCGGGCGCTGGACCTCTGGCACCGCTGCCGCTTCACCGCCGTCGCCGGGAGCGACGCCCACGAACCGCGGCTGGCCGGGGTCTTCCCGACCGACTTCGACCACCCGGTGAAGACTATCCGGGAGCTGGCCGGCGAGATCCGGTCCGGTCGCTGCCGGCCGTTCCTGAAAGAGATCCCCCGGGCCGGGGGAAATGTCGTGGTTACCGCGATCAGCCTGGGGGCGAAGGGGGAGGACGAGTACCGCCAGCGGCTGATCCTGCGGCGGGTGACCAGCCGGAAGAAGTGGAAGCAGACCGGGGCCGCCCTCGAAGTGGTTGCGGCCCTCCTTGAACGGGGTTTCGGGAAAGGACGGTACCGGGTCCCGAAGATCATCGAGGTTGACGAGAAGGAGAAGATCGTCATCGAGGAGGGGCAGCGGGGCAAGCTCCTCTTCGACCTCCTGCCCGGGGTCAGCCCCCGGGTCGGGGGACGCTACTTCCGGATGGCCGCCCACTGGCTGGGACGGCTCCACCGGGAGAGACTGAGGATCGGGGAGGCGGAGCGGACCCGGAAGAAGGAGGAGAAGAAGTTCGAGTCCTACCTGGAGCGATTCGAAAACGCCGGCCACCCCGACCGGAAACGGTTCCGGAATCTGCTGGAATGGATCGGCGGACGGGAGGGGGAACTGCTCGAACGCGGCGAGGCGCGGTTCGTCCAGGTCCACGGCGATTACCACCCCAAGAACATCATCATCGGCCAGGACCGGATGCAGGATATCGCCACCCTCTTCATCTCGGTGATCGACTTCGACAACTCGCTGCTCTTCGACCCCGCCTTCGACGTCGGCGGTTTCCTCGCCCAGTTCGCCTACCAGTTCCGCCACTTCCCCCGGGTCCGGAAAAACTGCCGGGAAGATGATTTCCTCGCCGCCTACCTGGAGAAGCGGAAGGACGCGGGGGAGAATTTCGAGGAGCGGGTCCGGCTCTTCCGGGTCCGGGCCAACCTCTCGATCGCCAACTACCTGCTCAAGGTCGGTGAGGGCGGCTCCCCCGACCTGGAGGAACTCCTCGCCGAATCCGAGGCCTTAATAGAAAAATCAGGTCAGACCTCTTTTGTATAATAAGGGGCAGCGGCGGGGGGAGGATGGGGATATTAGTTCAGGCGCAGGCGGCAGTCCTTCCAGAGTTCCGGCTTCCGGGTGAACTTGGTGACCTCGATCCCGGAGGTCTTGCCGGCCAGGAGAACCAGGACCACCGGAATCTCTTCCCACTTCTCCCCCTTGAGCAAAGTCTCGATCCGGACGGCGGTCTCGGCGGCCCACTCCCACTCGTTCTCGAAGGCGGCCGCCTTCTTCCAGTAGCCGCGCTCGTCCCAGACTTCGGCCGCGGCGCTGACCGTGGCGGCGATCTCCCGCAGGCAGAAGACGGCCAGGGCCAGCATATCCCGGACCTCGTCGTCCGGCGCGGTCTTCTTCATCAGCCGCCGCTGGAGCTCGGCCACCGTCCGCATCAGGTGGCGGCGGCGCTTTCCGGGGGAGTCGGTGTTGATTACTCGGGCCATAATC
>JAVCCZ010000127.1 GCA_030765265.1 Candidatus Erginobacter occultus | reverse complement strand
GCGACGGTGGGCGATTACCTCATCCAACCACGGATGGCGTTTCAATCCACGCCCCCGCGCGGGGGGCGACAATTACGAGCCGGATCACTCGTTGCCTGACAGGTGTTTCAATCCACGCCCCCGCGCGGGGGGCGACGAATGCCACCACGAATGCACGGTGGTATAGTACGGTTTCAATCCACGCCCCCGCGCGGGGGGCGACTCAGGCGATAGCACTGAATGGATGGTATGCATCGTTTCAATCCACGCCCCCGCGCGGGGGGCGACTCTCTTAGCATAACTAACTGTCTGCCAAGAGCCAAATCAGCCAATCCGCGAACCTCGGTGCGAACTGGCAAAAATAAGATAATCTTCTCTGTCCGTCGCCAGTGAATTATCAATATTCAATTGTCAAAGAACAGATTAGAAAAACCCGCGAACTTGCTTAGCCAGCAATGTCTTCACGATGTTCGCGCGGGCTGGTTTTCTCAAACGATCAAAGTGTCTTTTCCCAGATCGATGGAGACTTTAGCGCCAATATGCTCTATTCTCCGGCGCCAATTGCTCCCCAAAAAATAGAATCTCAGGCTATCCTTGCCCGGCTCTATTTCATCGATCAGCCGCTGCCGTAGAGCAGTCCATTGCGCCGGCGTCACTTCGCATTCAAAGACCGAGTACTGCACCCGCTGACCATAGTCAAGACAGGCTTTCCCCACCCGGCGCAGCCGACGGGGTCCTCCGGGGTCCGATGTTTGAACATCATAACTGACCAGCACCATCATCGCTCTGTCATCTCGTCCTGATCATTCCCGGTACAAGTTGAGAAGACGCTTATTTCCAGATAAACGGAGGGTAACAGTTTATATCCCCGCGCAAATACCGGCACAAAAGAAGCGCCTGAATGGGGAACAACAATCCAATCGGCATCTCTTCCCCCAGGAAAGGATGCTTGATCGTTTCCTGCTTGCGCTTCTGATAGGCCACGAGCAAAGTCTTGCGAGTTCCATCGGTCATCCTGATCCCCCCGGCCTGGCTCCGAAGAAAACCGGCTTTCTGCACCTGCTTGAGATTGATCAGTGACAGAACCAACCGATCGGCGATCGGCGCCCGAAACTCTTCCATCATATCCAGGGCCAGGCTGGGACGACCCGGTCGGTCACAATGAAGGAATCCAACTTGTGGATCCAGGCCTACCGACTCCAGAGCCGATCGGACATCGTGGAGCAGGATGGTATATATAAAGGACAGCAGACAGTTGACATTATCCTGCGGCGGCCGCCGATTCCTGAACTTGAAGTAGAAATCTTCGCTATGCGAGGTAATCATTGAATCGAAGACACTGAAATATGATCTGGAAGCATCTCCCTCTAAACCCCTGATCTCTTCCAGGGAAAGCGGCCGCTGCAACTTCCTCAGGTGTTGCCCGACACGATCGGCCATCTGGCTTATCCGGTTAGATCCGTCGTTAGCCCCGTGATCCCGGACCGCTCGCTGTAATACCATCCGACAATTGGCCACCTTTCCGACGACGATAGCCCGGGCAATCTCCGCGCAAGCTTCCGGATTTTCAGACCGCCGATACTGCTCACGGCGCAAAAGGACGTTTCCTGAGACCGGGCCGACAACCCGGGCCAGAAACCGGCCATTTTCGCTCAAAAAACTGATCGTCACATTCTTCTCGGCGCAGAAGCCCAGCAAGAAGGGACTGCACAGGACATTGCCAAAGCAGACTATGCCGTCCAGACCGATAACCGGCACCCGGAGCTTTACCTCCCGGTCGACGCTGACAACCACCGATTCCCCTTCCTTGAAAAGATAGGCGCCCTGGGTGGTGACAAAAAGCGTGTTCAAGCACCTTTTCATCAATCTTGCTCCGAAACCGCGGACGCGATCATCCGGTCCAGGTAATTTGTCGCTCGGCTATATCGGGATCGGCTCTGGGGAAGACAGAGTTCACGGAGTGAACAGCTTTTACATTTTGGTCCATACTCCGCCGTTGGAGTGATCCCAGCCGCAAATAGTTGATGAACCCTGAGTGAGATTCTCTCTGTCTCCCCGCGCAGAGCTTCATTGAATTCAACGTCCTTGCGATGACGAGTCTTCCCATAATACAGGGCCCCCTGCCCTATCCGAAGATCGAGCATCTCCTCAAGACAGATGGCTTGGGCGCATAACTGAACCTCGTCACAACAGTCAATCTTGGGCTGGCCCCGCTTGTGTTCAACCGGGAAAGGCCGCCATCCATCACCTTCCCGATGGAACTCTACGGCATCGGCGACCCCGGCAATTCCTAAACGAAGTGATTTGAGTAAAACGCTATATTCAACCCGAACGTTACCCCTAGCCTCCCGCCCGCCACGCTCCACCCGGTTATGGAGAACCCGCCCCTCGGCGGTAAATCGATTCTCCGCCCACAACCGTTCCAGATGAATCAACGCGCATTGCCGCTCACAGAAAAGGAAATGCTGCAGAGCCGAAATCGGAACCAGTTCATCTTCGGCGTACACTCAACTTCTCCCGTAAATTCCCCTTCTCTCCTCCACCCCAAAACCAATCCTTCTTCTCTGGGCATCCGGCGGATTCATAATCTGGTGGATGGCGTCGAAGAGAGTTTGGATTCCCTCGTCGTGGGAGGAAATTCTCCTTTCTAGTTCCGCCAGTTTCACCGCCAGATCCCGGTGAACTGATAACGTCTCCCGCAGTTTCACAAAAACCCGCATTATGGCGATGTTGACCTGAACCGCCCTTTTGCTCCGGAGTACGCTGGAAAGCATAGCCACCCCCTGTTCCGTGAAAGCATAAGGCGGATACTTGATATGCCGGCCGCGTCCTTTTAAGGTCACAATTTGTGACCTTATATTGTCCACTTCCGGCCATTCAAGCTTGAAGGCGAAATCAGATGGAAACCTGTCGATGTTTCTCTTGACCGCCTGGAGGAGCACCTTCGGTTCAACTTCATATAGTGCGGCCAGGGTGGTGCTCAGCATTATCCGATGACCGCGAACCAGATAAATCCGCTCCTGAAGTTCTTCGAGCGTGATCAATCCACTGTTCTTTTTCATAAAACACGCAAATCCATCATCGGTTTCTTAAGCCACGCGCTTGCTTTGATATTCCACTTTGGAATATCAAACGTCCCACCTCCTGTGGTGAGATCATAAACACAAAATCTTTAGGAAACCTTACCTGGTTGCGACGGACAGCTTTGTTAAGATTGAATGGAGTTACCCCATAGAGCTTGGCTAGATCGAAATCCAAAATTACGCGTTGCCCCTCGATGAGGTAGATCAACTTTTCTACCCGGGACGCCGGCCACTTCTCTTCTTCCATTGCTCGTTCTCCTACAACATATCGACCAATTCAACTCCTTGGGGAACTTTTTTTCGATCGATCTTCACGGAGTAGTCGGTAAAAGACCGCGGTGGTTTTGTCTCGTCCAATCGTTCAACGGTCACCAGTTCAAATAACTTGTGCGAGGGAGCATTGCCCAGAGGCTTGTCGTGCTTGAAGACAATCAACTTCCTCGGAGCCATACTGCCAGCAGGGCGGGCGGCCGACTGATCAAACTGGAAGGCATTGATCAGCGATTCCCAGAGGAGATCGAGATCCTTATCATCAAAACCTGTCTGTTCTGCGAGAAATGGATTAATAAATCCATACGCCTGGTAAAGAGCATAAGGTACGGTGAATTTCCTTCCCATAGTTCGTTCTTTATCAAGGTCTCGTTCATTAGTCACTGAACTGCGTGTAATCGCGTGTTCGGACGAAACGATAGGATCAATGGACCGAGCAAACGAAATCTGAACGGGACCACGCACCTGCCCGCAATTAACCTCGGTAGACATCACGGCACCAAATGTGCGTATGTCGAAAAAATTATCGCACATATACCTTGTGAGTTCTGATGCCTTATCCGATTCTTTGGGAAGTTTTTTGCGAACTGTCTCCGCTTTGACTTGTGAATCAGTATGGTTATCCCAAGCTTCGTTATGCAGTCGGTTGAGTACTGCTTTTTCACCAAAGTAGATCCTGTAGCCGTCTTCTCCTTTTTTGGCTACTCCAACATAGTTCCTAACTTTTCTCTTGAGGCAAACATCCGTAACCAGGCCCTGCCCCGTCTCCGGATCGACCCGGGGAAGGTTGCCCGCATCGGGATCGCCGTTGGGGTTGGCATCCTTGACATCGAAGAGATAGACAAAATCATAACGGTTCATTCCTTTCCTCCTTCCGGGTTGGATTTTTCTGTTTTCGCCGTCCACAATTCCTTTGACTGATGATAATAGCCAAGCGCAAACATCCCCTGTTCCGCCAAGTCAAGGTGTGAAGGGAAATCCTTAACCGGCGCAAGTATCTCCTGGACCAATCTTTCCCGGTTAATTCTCAAGCCTTCAGGGAGCTTGCCCAGATGGTGCTGATAAGTTCGCAAAATCCGGGGGAAGGCGATTCCGGGGGTGGCCGAGGCCGAGCTGTAGAACCGATCCCGGATACCGGCATTGATCTTCCCCAGCGCCTCGCCCTGGACTTTCTCCAGAACGGCAAACAATCTCCCCAGCCGATAAGAGGGTTCCTTCCGCTCTCGATCCAAGCACATACTCACCTCCTGTTTTAAGTTTCTGCGCAGGTAGCCCGCAATAATACAGGCCCGCACATAATTTACCTGCCGGTCTGCGTGAATCCGGCGCACAATCGCCAGGTATAGCCCCATCGGGTAAAGAGTCCCCGCTATTACTGCTTTCAATAATGGCGCCTCCAATACCGGAGGGATCTTTTTCCGATCCGGTTTGTTTTGCCGACGGGGGGTAGTCTCATCAAGTATCTGCTGGAGAGTCGGGAATTCGGGATCGGGATACCGGGAACTCGAATCAAACTGTCTAACCACGGAAATATCAGAATAATGCCGTCTTAAGTTGTCGAGCAACTTGCTGAGATTATCCCAATAGAAGAACCTCACTCCAATACGCCCCTTGGCTTGGCCAGTCAACCCGAGGAGATAGAATTTCGTTCGATCGGGATCTCGGTCAAGTTCAGGATAAACCTTCTTCCCCCGGCGGAGGGCTTTCAAAAAAAGCTGGATCTTCTGGCGGATACTCTCGTCTTGAGCTTTCTCCTGATTGGATAAGTCGAATTTCCCCTCGGCAAATATGGCAAAGATGTCCTCAGTATTGGTCGGTTTCTCCGTCCAGAAGACAACCGTGGCATCGCCCAGAATAAAGCGATGCTTATAGTTCATCGGACCATCAAGGAGAGCGTTTAGAGCAGTCGCGTACCGGAATGCTGCGGCTTCGGATATCGGTGCATTAAAACTCTGGCTTTTGCCGTAAGACTCGAAAGCGGAATCGTTAAAAGAAACTATCTGCGATTCCCCCTGGGAACCGACTTTTTTTATCTTGTGTTGGAGGCGGGCAATGGGGGCCAGATCCCCGGTTATCAGGCATTGACCTTTATGAGATTCCTCGTCCTCAGAATAGGAATTGGACCACCAATCCTGCACAACGGGATCTTCGTGGACAAAACCGGTCTGGCCGATAATCTGGAAAACACCATAGCCAGGCCCTACTTCTTGTAGTACGGGCCAATCCGAGGCCTGGACCAGTTGCCATAGTTCTAAAAAATTGCAGACCGCTTGATAGGAATCGCTTCGGATTTCGTCTCTTCTGGCAAGATGTCGCTCTCGAAATGACTTGAAGGCACCGGTTGTCCGATCGGGATTTACATCATCATTCTTGTAGCCCAGCATATAGTCGGGCTTATCCCACAAAAAAAGCGGCGAAAAACCCGATCCTGGTTGGTGGGAACTCCCAGGCACCTGCAACTGATGCGGGAGCAGTCTTCCATGATTTCCCTTGATCCTGGCATCTTCAATCGCGTGCAGCTTGCCGTCGGGATGTAAGACAACCCTGAATACTATCTTCTGCAAGCTGTATCCGGGAGGGGCTATTCGATAATTTTTTTCCTGCCTCAAGCGCTCATATAGTTGATAGAGGGATTGTAGAATCATTTGCCGACCCTCCCGTTTTCCAACGGCGGAACTTTAATGATCCCATCACGCATAGTGAAACGATGAAAACGCGGCTGGGCAGTAAGACGGAGTCCTTTGTTTGATTCTATGATCTGCCCCTTCTCGTCAGGAACAAATACGATATCGTGGAGCATATAGCCCAGATCGCGTTCGCCCTTCAACGTCTCGTCACAGGGAGGGAAATCCTCGACCAGCTCAAAATCGGCGGGGAATTCCCGCGTACCCAGGTAGGGATGATGAAAGTACTTCCCCTTTTCCGCCCGGCGGCGGAACTGATCGAGATGTTTTGCTTCCGGTTTGGATTCCGGCCCTTTGTGTTCCAACACTTCGATGTGCGCCTCAATCCCGTAAGAGACATCACACAGGATTATCGCTGCCCGTTGCTGGCGATGCTCCTCCACGGCGATTCCCAGTTTCACTTCCTTTCCTCCCAGGGCCGACTTGACCTTTTGAGCCGGTATCTTGCAGCTAATCTCGTTGCGCCGAATCGAGGCCAGCTTGATCGGATTGAAGACGAAGAGGCGGTCCACCACCCAGCGCATCTCCGGCTTCCAGTAGATTGCTTCGAGGATACCGCGGGCCGCGCTAGGGGTAATGACATCGTAGGTCACCCTCTCTACCTTCATCTCAGGGCGGGTGAAGCAGGCGTAGGCGCCCCAAACCTTCAACTTTATTCCGTAGGCCATATTCCCTCCTTTTAGGCGTAGTATCCCCCCGGCCCTTCCGCCTTCAGGTTCAAGCCGGTTTCCTTGCTGTAATGTGTCTCCGGACTCTCCAGGATGCCGAGGTTGTCATATATAAGCCGGATATTTGCTCCAATATGTCTATCCCAAGTATGGCGGCGTACCCTGACCATAAAACGCTGGGCCTGGTGCAATATCTCCCTGCTTGGCTCCGGTATTGATCTCAACCTCTCGCACAATTCCCGACCCTTCCTCCCCCAGGGAATAATGACGGCACATTGATCCTTATCGTCTATGAGGTTGAAATCGCGGGCGGTGGTCGCAAAACCAAAGTTGAGAGGAAACTCCCGGTTCTGCTCCAAATGAAAATTGTCGAGAATATGCCGGGCATCCCAACGGGACTTCTGATCCCAGTAGTAGAGCTTGAAGTAATGCTCATTTGCCCTCAAGTCCAGTGGATCGGGATAGAGTTCCATAACCTGCCCAGCACAGTTTGCCGTGTCGGCGAAGTAACTTTCAGCCCTGGGATGCTCCGTGCTAAAGACGTAAGTCTTTCCCAGTTCCGGCAACATACCATTGCGGTTGCAACGGCCAGCCGCCTGGGCAATTGAATCTAGGCCGGCCAGGGCACGGTAAACCACCGGAAAGTCCAGGTCTACCCCGGCTTCAACTACCTGGGTGCTGACAACCCGGCAGATTTGCCAATTTTCCAAAGCCCTCCGTATCTGTCGAAGCCGAAGTCTGCGATGTGCTGGACACATCCTTGCGCTGAGATGAAAGTGCCCCTTATCCTCGCCGAGAGCATCAAAGAGCTGCCGCGCGTGTTTCGTAGTGTTGACGATACAGAGGTTCTGATCTTCCCCCAGAATTCTCTGGGACAATTCCTTGTCTGTTTGCCGAGCCAGTTTGATTATCTCAACCCGTTTCAGTTTGTCGTAAAGGTGCTCCGGATCGGTGACGATTTCGCGGACGCCCTCGATCCCGATCTCGAAATCCTCACGCTTCTTAATCTCCGGCTGGGTAGCCGTGCAGAGAACGACGGTACTGTGGTAGTTGGCAACTAATTCGGAAAGCGCCCGCAGGCAGGGGTGAAGATATTCCACGGGGAGGGTCTGGGCTTCATCGAGGATGATGATACTCCGAGCCAATCGATGGAGTTTCCGGCATCTCGAAGTTTTGTTGGAGAAGAGAGAGTCATAAAACTGAACCGATGTAGTCACGATCACCGGAGCATCCCAATTCTCAGCGGCCAACCGGGCAGCGCGGCTTTCCTTTTCCGGCTCCAGGTTGGAATGATGTTCCAACACCGCGGCATTGCCAAGATGTTCGCGAAAAACATCGGCGTTTTGCTCAATAATGGTCGTGAACGGCGCGACATATACTATCCGCTGGAGAGGGTGATCTGTCGCCCGGAAGTGCCTGAGGGCAAATGCCAGGGCAGATAAAGTCTTACCCCCGCCGGTGGGAACAGTCAGGGAGAAGAATCCGGGAGGCAAGGCGGCAGCCCTCTCGCAATCCAGTCGGATAGCATGCCGAATCGTACTGAGGGGATTATCAACCTGGCGTGATTCCAGCCGATCCAAAGACTGGAAAAACTTCAGAGACAAATCGCTAAGGTTTGGAAAGGCATTGCGCCGTTCCGCTTGACCGGGATTCATAAAACGTTCGGTATCGAGAAAATCAGCATCCACCAGGCAAGAAAATAGCATCCGAGTAAAGAATGCCACCTTGAAGGCATCCTTGCTTGCCAATGCGAGACGGAGAAAATCGGGCAAGACGGGAGTCTTCGGTTGAGGCACCTCCTCAAGCCCGTGTTCCCAGAAAGGAAGTTGTTTCTCCAGGCGTTTTTCCTGACAGGCATCCACTGCTCGCCCATCGAGTAGACCAGAGTGGTGGCCGGCTATGACGTAGGAGAGAAGATATCCGATGAAGGGAATAGTTCTTGCCGAATACTGCGAGCCGGCACTGGAATGATCCACCTTTCCCGGCAAAGATTCAGCGCTGGCCTCGCTTGCCCGCCGCAAATAGTCTTGAAATTCTCGTGAATACTTACCCAGATCGTGCCAGAGACCGGCTAAATATCCCAACTCTGAAGCATGGAAATCTTCGGCGAACTCGGCGGTGAGGAGGGCAACATTCTTCAGGTGAGCATTGATGGGCTGCCATTCGCTTTCCGGTCTGTCTGGCAGACTATGGGCTAAATAAGTCATCGCATCCCCTGCGGAAATTAACCGCGTTATATTCCTAGTCTTCTCCCCGGGCAAAGAGCGGATGCTATTCAATCACCGGGGGGACCTTGAAGAAGCCGTCCCGCTTCTCGGGGGCGTTGGCCAGGGCTTGCTTCTGCTCCAGGCCGGGGCGGGGGGTGTCGTCCCGCATCACGTTCTGGAGCGGTAGGACGTGGGAGAGGGGCTCGACCCCCTCGAGGGGAAGCCCGTCGAGCTTCTCCATATAGAGGAGGACGTCGTTGAGCTGGCGGCCGAACTTCTCCTTCTCCTCGGCCGAAAGGCCGAGCCGGGCCAGGCGGGCCACCGCCTCGATGTCGGAAGGTCCTATTTTTTTCTTCGTCATCGCCTTTTACCGTCCAGTCCGCAATGATCTGAATTTCGAAGCAAGTATCCCCAGACCCCTGCCAGCTGGTCCGGCAGATGAATCAGTTCGCCAGCTATCCCCGACATATCCACGCCCCAAGACCCCCGTCACTTTATGTGACGGGTGAATCAGTTCATAAGCTATTCCCGTTTTCTCTCCCCCCTGGTGGCGACGGAGGACCGGGGATTAGCTTCTGAACTTTCTCCCCTGCCACACAAGTGCTAGCATCCCGATTTATATCGGGGGTGGCAGGGGCCGTATTTGCTTTGACGCCGGTTCTAGCTGGTGAACTTTTACTCCGGCGAGACAAGCTCGCCGGGGGTAATTAATCCACCCGGGACATAACCCTTGTTTATCGAAACGTTATGTTGTTAAGAAATCTGGATAGAGCCCATTCTTTCGAGCCCGGCCAGGGCGGTGGCCAGGCGGATATAATCCCCGGCCGAAAGCTCTTCCGGCCGGGATCGGGGGTCGATCCCCGCCCCCGAGCAGGCGGCTTGAATCCGGGGTTCACTATATCCCAGTTCCCGGTCGCCGGCCAAGGCGTTTTTCAGCATCTTCCTCCGTTTCCCGAAGGCCGCCCGGATGACTTCCCGGAGGAAGACCAGGTCGAGCGCAGGGAGTTCGGGTACGGGGATCATCTCCAGCCGGACGACCACCGAGTCGACCCGGGGACGGGGAAAGAAGGAGTTCCGGCTGACGGCGGCGATGATCTCCGGGCGGGAGTAGATCCGGGCCAGGACACTCAGCCGCCCGTAGCGCTTCCCGCCGGGGGGGCTGACGATCCGCTCCCCGACCTCCTTCTGGAGGGTCAGGACCATCCGGGTAAACCCGGCCCCCGACTCGAGCAGCCGGGCCAGGATCGGGCCGGAGACGGAATAGGGGAGGTTGGCGACCACTTTCAGCCGGGCGTTCGGCTCAGCGGCCGACCGGAGCCGCCGGATCAGCTCCGGGAGATCGACGGCGAGAAAATCCTCCTCGACGATCTCCAGGTTGGTAAAATCCCTCGTCTCCTCCCTCAGGATCCGGGCCAGGACCCGGTCCCGTTCCACCGCCGCCACCCGCCCCGCCCGGAGGCAGAGCTCCCGGGTCAGGGCCCCGGGGCCGGGGCCGATCTCCAGGACCGCGTCTCCCCGGTCCAGCCCGGCCGCCCGGACAATCGCCTCGCCCCGGTTGCGGTCGATCAAAAAATTCTGCCCCCGGCTCTTTTGCGGGAAGAAACCGGCGGAAGCCAGCAGCCGGCGGAGATAGGCGGGCCGGAAGAGGGGGTTGAGACCGGGGGCGGAGAACTCTTCCGGGGAGTCAGAAAAAGGATCTTTATCCATCGCCGGCGGCCAGGCGGGAAGCAACCTTGAGCGCCTCGATCATCGAGGCGGGGTCGGCGATCCCTTGCCCGGCGATATCGTAGGCCGTCCCGTGGTCGGGGGAGGTGCGGACGATCGGGAGACCGAGGGTGATGTTCACCCCCGTTTCAAAGGCGACCATCTTCAGGGGGATCAACCCCTGGTCGTGGTACATCACCACCGCGACGTCGAACCGCCCCCGGGCCAGTTGGTAGAATAGGGTGTCCGGGGGCAGCGGGCCGGAGACGTCCATCCCCTGTCCCCGGCACTCCGCCACCGCCGGAGAGATCAGCTTGTCTTCCTCATTGCCGAAGAGCCCCCCCTCCCCGGCGTGGGGGTTGAGGCCGGCGACCGCTATCCGGGGCCGGGCGATCCCGAAGCGGACCATCGCTTCCCGGGCCAGGAGGATGGTGCGGACGATCCCTTCCCGGCTGAGGAGGCCGCTCACTTCCTTCAGGGGGACGTGGACGGTGGCCAGGACCACCCGGATCCCGCCGCCGGAGAGCATCATCCGGCAGTCGGCCCCCCCGGTCAGGGAGGCGAGATAATCGGTATGGCCCTGGAAGGGGTAGCCGGCCCGGCGGATCCCCTCCTTGTTCAGCGGCGCGGTAACCAGACCGTCGGCCGTGCCGTCCATAACCAACTCCACCCCCCGGGCGACCGCCTCCATCGCCGCCCGGGCCCAGGCGGGGTCGATCTTCCCCGGAGGGGGGAGTTCTTCCGGGAGGTCGTCCAGGGGCCAGGATATTGAGAACCCCCTCCCGCCACTCCACCTGGCCGGGATCGCTGTGGACCAGGAGGGGGAGATCAAAACCGAGAGCGGTGGCGAGGGCGGCAAAGACCCGGGGGTCGCCGACGATCAGCGGGGAACAGATCTCCTTTCGGCCGGGGGAGGCGAGGGCTTTGAGGATCACCTCGGGGCCGATCCCGGCGGCGTCGCCCATTGTGATGGCCAGCCTGGCCGGCGGTGATTTCAATGAATCCTGTCCTATCACGATTTTCGACTTGTGAGAAAGATCTCTATCGGGATCGCTATCGAGAACACGGGAGAAACAGGACACTTTCGATCCCGATAGCGATTTATAATAACTCTTCCCGGGAAGGTCTGATTATTCACCCGCCACCACGTGGGCCCGGGATCTTAAATCCTCGATCCAGGCCCGGAAACGGCGTTCGTATTCCTGCCGGAAAAGATTATCCTCGATCTCCTCGTAGACCTCTTCCAGGGGTTTGAGGGAAGCTTCCTTCTTCCCGGAGCAGTAGAGAATATAGTAACCTTCGTCGGCCTCGATCAGCCCGCTGTATTCACCCACCTCGAGCCGGAAGGCGGCCTCGTCCAGCTGAGTCTTCCAGTCGCCCTTGGTAATCAGGCCGAAATCGCCGCCCTCCTCGGCCCGGGGGCCGGCGGAATGGAGTCGGGCCAGATCGGCGAAATCAGCCCCGGCTTCCAGTTCGGCGAGCAGGGACTCGGCCAGCTCCCGGTCCGCCTCCCGCTTGGCCGTCGTCTCCCCGGAAGGGATCAGGATCAGGCTGATCCGGGCCATCTCGTCCTCCCGGTAATCGGATTCGTGTTCCCGGTAATATTCCATCACCCGGCGCGGAGAGATCGAGATCAGCCCGGTTACCTTCTGGTAGGTCAAAGCCCGGACCTTGTAGCGCTCCTCCAGGGTTTTCTTGAACTCCCTCTCCGTGATCCCCTCCAGCGCCAGCACCCGGTCAAACTCTTCAGTGGACTCGAACCGGCCTCGTTCCTCCTCGAACATCCGCTCCACCTCCATCGGGTCGAGCTGGAAACCTTCCAGGGACTGGGCTTCCTGGAGAATCAGCTGGTTTTCGATCCAGCTCTCGATCGCCGCCGCCCGGGTCTGCTCCATCCGGAGGGCCAGTTCCGGCCCCCGCATCGAGAGATCGTACTGGCTGAAGAGAGGGGCCAGAATCCGGTCGAGGTCGCCGGTGGTCAGGATGGCATCGTTGACCCGGGCCTCGATCTTCTCCTCGACCGGGGCGGCGAAGAGGAGGAGGGCGGCGCACCCGAGGGAGAAGGCTTGAATGATCATCGGACTCCCTGGTCGGCCCCGTCCGGCGGGAAGAGGGCCCTGGTCTGGTCGGCCTGGAGACGTTCGATCAGGTCGCGGTTCTTCCAGATCGCGGAGGAATCGGCGAGGGCGGCCCGGACGGTCTCGAAGCGGGCTTTTCTCTTTTCCGCCAGCAGGACCGCGATGACCTCTTCCCGGCCTTCCTCCAGGGACTTCTCCCGGGATGGCTTGAGATCGGTCACCGTCAGGAGATGACAACCATACTCGGTCCGGACCGGAGCACTGATCTCTCCTATCTCCAGCTCCCCGGCCACGGAACGGAACTCGGGGATGATCTGATCCTCCCGGAAATAACCGAGGTCTCCGCCCCGGACCGCGCTCGAATCTTGGGAAAATTCCTCGGCCAGCTCGGCGAAATCCTCGTCCGCTTCCAGCCGGGCCTTGATCGCCAGGCACCGTTCAGCCGTCTCCTCCTCGCTTTCATCCTCCCCGGGCCGGATCAGGATATGGCTGAGCCGGGTCAGTTCGGGGACCGCGAAGAGTTCCCGGTTGGCGGTCCAGAACTCCTCCAGCTCGGTTGGCGAGGGCGGTGAGACGGAAAGTACTTCCCGGCCCAGGAGTTTCTCCACCATCAGCTGTTCCCGGTACCGATCCACCTCCTCCCGCAATTCCTCGTCCCGGTCGATCTTCCGGCGGCGGGCCTCGGCCAGAAAAAGCCGCTCCGCGATCATATCGTCGAGAAACCGGTCCACGCTCTCCGGGGGGACCCCCGGGGAGGGCGGGGGCTGGGTGGCCCATTCCCGGCGGAAATCGTCTACCGAAATGGAGTATTCGTCAACCCGGGCCAGGATATTTTCCGGCCGCTCCTCGCCGCCGCAGCCGATCGTCAATCCGGCCGCCAGAGAAAAGGCCGCCGCCGCCGATATCAGGTTATTCCATCTTATCATCATTACCATCCTCCCGATTGAATATTGAATGATCACAGCCGCGAACAATATAGTATCGCGTCACCGCCGGGGGTTAACCACCCTCCGGCGTCCGGGGACTTTATAGCAACCCGGGCGGCACAATTCAACTTTTTTCCCTCCCGGTTTTCCCCACCGGGGCCTTGACAGATCGGCCGCTTTGTTTTAGATTGCCATCCTGGTAATCGGCCGAAGTGGTGAAACTGGCAGACACGCATGGTTCAGGGCCATGTGAGGGCAACCTCGTGGGGGTTCGAATCCCCCCTTCGGCATTTTACCCCTCCCCCGCCGGCTGAGAAAGGCCGGCGACGATCTTTTCCGCCAGCCGCCGGCTGATCCCCCGGACCGCCGTCAACTCCCCGACCGGCGCCGAGCGGACTTTCTCCACCGATCCGAACCGGTCGAGGAGGCGCCGGCGGAGCGCCGGGCCGATCCCCTCCACTCTCTCCAGCGGAGAGCTGAAGCCCGCTTCCCGGCGGAGCTTCCGGTGATAAGCGACGGCGAAACGGTGCGCCTCGTCCCGGATCCGGGCCAGGAGCAGAAGCTCGGGCGAGCCGGGCCGGAGGGGGACGGGGTTCTTTCTCCCGGGGATGAAAACCCGGTCCCCGACGACCCGGCCCGAGGGGGACCGCTTCGCCTTGGCCAGGGCCGCCAGGTCGGGGTAATCCGTCCCCAGTTCTTCCCGGACCCGGAGGGCGGCGTTGAGCTGGCCCTTGCCCCCGTCAACCACGATCAGGTCCGGGTAAACTCCGGTCCGGACCGCCCGACCCAGCCGCCGGGCCAGGACCTCGGCCAGCATCGCGTAATCGTCGGGACTCTCTTTGGTCCGGATTCGGTAACGCCGGTAGTCGGAGGGGGACTTCTCCCCGCCCCGGAAGACCGCCATCGCCCCCACCGCCTCCCGCCCTCCCAGGTTGGAGATATCGAAAACCTCGATGATCTCCGGCCGGCGGCGGAGGCGGAGTTTCTCCTCGAGCCGGGCCAGGACTTCCCCGGCATCCGGGGCGGTCAGCTTATTTTTCAGGGCGACCGCGGCGTTCTTCCGGGCCAGCCGGATCCATTCCAGTTTCATCCCCCGCCGGGGAACGGTCAAAGTTACCGGGCCGTTTTTCCGCTCCCGGAGAAGTTCCCCGAGAGCCCGGGACGAGGCCGGGAGCAGGGGGAGGACGATCTCGTCGGGGGGGGGATGGGCATCCCCGTAATACTGGGCGAGGAAGGACTCCAGGGCCTCGGGCGGATCGGGGAAGAGGCGGTCGAAGAAGAAAGCCCGTCCGTCCAGCATCCGTCCCCCCCGGATCGAGAGGACCTGGAAGACCGAGAGGCCGGAGCGGCTCTCGAGGACGATCACGTCCCGGTCCCGGGGATCGACCCGGTTGATCTTCTGCTTCTCCAGGGTCTCCTCGATCGCCCGGATCCGGTCCCGGGTCCGGGCGGCCGCCTCGTAGCGCAGCTCCTCGGCTTCGGTTTTCAGCCGGCGGCGGAGGGAGCGGAGAAGCTCGCCTTCCCGGCCCTTGAGAAAGAGGACCAGGTGATCGATGATCTCGCGGTACTCCCCGGGGGAAATCTTCCCGGTGCAGGGGGCCGGGCAGCGGCCGATCTGGTAATAGAGACAGGGCCGGGAACGGCAGCCGAAGACGTTGTCGGAGCAGATCCGGTAGGGGAAGATCTTCTGGAGGAACCGGAGCGTACTCTTCAGGGAGCGGCCGGCGACGTAAGGGCCGAAGTAGAGCGCCCCGTCGTTTTTTACCCGGCGGACGAGGACCGGCCGGGGGAAAGGGGATTGAAGATCAATCCGGATGCTGGAGTAGGTCTTGTCGTCCCGGAAGTAGATATTGTAGCGCGGGCGGTATTTCTTGATCAGGTTATTCTCCAGGATCAGGGCTTCCTTCCCGGTATCGGTGACCTGGCAGTCGATGGCGGCGACCCGGGCCATCAGCCGGGGGATCTGGGGACGGTTGTCCCCGGCGGGACGGAAGTAATTGGCGACCCGGGAACGGAGGTTGTCCGCCTTCCCCACGTAGAGGACGTGCCCGGCGTCATCCCGCATCAGGTAAACCCCGGGGAGGGCGGGAAAATCCTTGATGGCCGCTTTATCCAGCATCGTCGACAAAATAGTTATTCACCGCCTCCCGGGTCCCCTACCCCAGCCCCAGGTCGAGTTCCTGGAGCCGCAGCCAACGGTCGCGGACGGCGGCGGCTTCCTCGAACTTCAACTCCCGGGCCAGCTGCCGCATCTCTTTCTCCAGTTCCCGGACCCGGCGAGCGGTCTCTTTCGGGTCCAGGTAACCGCCCTCCCCCTCGGCGATCTCCGGCGGGGAGACGTAATCGGCCTCGTAGATGGAGTGGAGGATATCCGAGATGTTCTTCCGGATCGACTCCGGGGTGATCCCGTGCTCCCGGTTGTAGGCGGCCTGGATCTTCCGCCGCCGGGAGGTCTCCGCGATCGCCCCCGCCATCGCCGCGGTCGTCCGGGCGGCGTACATCAAAACCGTCCCCTTCAGGTTCCGGGCCGCCCGCCCGCAGGTCTGGACCAGGGAGCGCTCGGAACGGAGGAAACCTTCCCGGTCGGCGTCGAGGATCGCCACCAGGGAGACCTCGGGAAGGTCGAGCCCTTCCCGCAGGAGGTTGATCCCGACCAGGACATCGAACTCCCCCCGCCGGAGGTCGCGGATGATCTCCGACCGTTCCAGGGTGGTGATGTCGCTGTGGAGATACTTGACCAGGATCCCCCGCTCCCGGTAATACTCGCTTAAATGCTCGGCCAGCCGCTTGGTCAGGGTGGTAACCAGGACCCGTTCTTTCCGCTTCACCCGGGCCCGGATCTCTTCGAGCAGGTCGTCGACCTGGTTCTCCGCCGGCCTCACGATGATCTCGGGATCGATCAGCCCGGTGGGGCGGATGATCTGCTCGACCACCGCCCCGGCGGACTTCTCCCGCTCGTATTCGGCCGGGGTGGCCGAGACATAGACCGTTTGGCTGACCCGGCTTAGGAACTCGGAGAAGTTCAGGGGCCGGTTATCGAGGGCGGAGGGCAGCCGGAAGCCGTGCCGGACCAGGGTCCGCTTCCGGGCCCGGTCGCCCCGGGACATCCCCCCGATCTGGGGGACGGCGATATGGCTCTCGTCGATAAAGAGGAGGTAGTCGTCGGGGAAGTAATCGAGCAACGTGGCCGGCGGCGACCCCGCCGACCGGCCGTCGAGGTGGCGGGAATAGTTCTCGATCCCGGAGCAGAAACCGGCTTCCTCGATCATCTCCAGGTCGAAGGCGGTCCGGGTCTCCAACCGCTGGGCCTCGAGCAGCTTCCCCCGGTCCCGGAGGACTTTCAGCCGGGCGGCCAGTTCCTCCCGGATCGCCGAGACCGCCCGCCGGAGGTTTTCCCGGTCGGAGACGTAATGGCTGGCCGGGTAGATCAGCTCCCGGTCCCGGGTCTGTAACAGCTTTCTCCTCAAGGGGTCGATATAGCTCAGCCGCTCGATCTCGTCCCCCCAGAACTCGACCCGGAGCACCCGGTCGGCTTCGTAGACCGGGAAGATCTCCACGGTGTCGCCCCGGACCCGGAAAGCGCCGCGGTGGAGGTCGAGATCGTTTCTCTCGTACTGGATCTCCACCAGGTTCTTAAGCAGCCGGCGGCGGGGGAACTCCTGCCCGGTCTTCAGTTCGATCACCTGTCCCCGGTACTGTTCGGGAGACCCCAGGCCGTAGATGCAGGAGACGGAGGCCACGATGATCACGTCGCGCCGGCTCCAGAGGGAGTAGGTGGCCTGATGCCGCATCCGGTCGATCTGCTCGTTGATGGCCGAGTCCTTCTCGATGAAGGTGTCGCTCACCGGGAGGTAGGCTTCCGGCTGGTAGTAGTCGTAGTAACTGACGAAATACCCGACCGCGTTTTCGGGGAAGAGCTCCTTGAACTCGCCATATAGCTGGCCGGCCAGGGTCTTGTTGGGGGCGATGATCAGGCTGGGGCGGTTCAGGGCGGCGATCACGTTGGCGATGGTGAAGGTCTTGCCCGACCCGGTCACCCCGAGCAGGGTCTGGTGCTTCTTCCCCTCCCGGATCCCCCGAACCAGCTCGGCGATCGCCCGGGGCTGGTCGCCCCGGGGCTGGAACTCGGTGCTGAGCCGGAAAGAACGTTCCGACGCCGGCGGGGGGCCGGTTTTTGTTGCCCCTATTTTCCCGCCTTGATTCTTCATCGCGGCCATCCTTCTCTCCCGGGTATTTATTCTCCGATTAGTCTAACTCATTTTTCCCCGGCCGGCCAACCGGATAACTTTTTCGTTGGCCAAAGCCGGGAGAGCTGTTACAGTGACAATCTCAATTCGTGGCAGGAGAGACGGGTTATTATTTCAGGGAGAAGCTTGGTTATGAGAAAATTTATCTTCGCCGTCCTGGTCTTCCCGGCGGTCCTGTTCCTCTTCCCCGCCCTCCCGGCGGCCGGGGACGACGCCTACCGCCAATCCCTTGGCGTTCGGGAGAGAAGGGAGCGCGACCTGGTCCGGGAGCCGGATCTGCGGATCAGCGAGACCGTGACCGTCCCCGGCTTCTGGCGGCCCCGCCGCCGGCCCGGTTACCGGTGGATCGAAGCCTCCCCGGACGAAGCCGGGCGCTGGCATTCCGGGTACTGGCAACCCCTGGGCCTGGAGAACCGGAAAGAGAAGGTCATCCTCCCCGGCTACTGGGGCCCCGCCTGGCGTTATGGGTATATCTGGATCAAGACTGCGGAGGGTCCCGACCGCTACCAGGCCGGGTCCTGGAAATTGATGAACTCCTACGAGATCGTCGAGACGCCCCGGAAGTGGGTCCCCGGATACTGGAACCGGAGACGGTGGGTCCCCGGCTACTGGCGTGCCCCCCGCCGGGAGGGATCTATCTGGGTCGAGGGCTATTACCGGCCCGACGGACTCTGGCAGGAAGCCCGCTGGGTAAAATCCCCGGAAGGGGTTTAAAAGAGCGTCTTCCAGATTATCCAGGCGGCCGCGGCCAGTCCGACAACCGCTCCCCCGATCAGGAGCCGCCGCCGGCGGACCAGGTCGCTCCGGAACTTGGGATGGGCGATGGTCTGGAAGGAACCAGCGCTTAAATAGCTGGCCAGACGCCGGCTGGAGGCGTCTCCCCGATCCCGGGCCCGTCCCTCCCCTTTCTTCCCGTCCCCGGGCCGGTAACCGGCCAGCCGCTTCTCTCTCCGGAAGATCCGCTCCTGGACGCGAATCTCCCGCGAGACCGCCTTCAGCTCCCGCTCCACTTCGGCGATCCGGGATTCCAATCGGCTTTTCCGAAAAATCACCATTATTCTCTCCGGAGGCGGCGGCCCTCGGCCTCCCGGTTCAGGTCAGCAGGGCCAGCAGCCGGACCAGGACCGCGACCAGGACGGCAAGGAGGGCGGCGGGGAGAAAAAACAAGAACCCCTTCCGGAAGAGATCGCCGGCGGCGTCCGCCGGGATCGGGACGGGGGCCGGCGCCGGCCCGGCCGGGCCGCGGCCTTCCTCCAACCCCCGGGTGCTCAGGGCGTCCACCTTCCCCCGGGCGGCGGTGTATTGCCGCTTCGCCTTGGCGACCACGGCCAGGGCCCGTCCCAGTTCCCCTTTCAGGTCCTCTTCGGCCCAGGTATCTTCCCGGATGGCGCGGACCTCGGAGATAATCTTCTCGAACTCTTCCCGGGTCGATTTGACCAGGGTATTGGTCCGGGTGAGTTCGCTCTCCTCCCGGTCGAGGACGGCGATCCCCCTTTCCAGGTTAACCAGAACTTCCCGCTTCAAGAGATCCAGTTCCTGACGCTGCCGTTTCAGTTCTTCGAGATCGGCCTTCCGCTTGGCCAGTTCCTCCTGCTTCTTCTTGAGAAAGGAGATCTTCCCGGCGGCCTGGTCGACCATATCGGTCAGACTGTCGATCGGGGCCGACCGTTCCGGCTCTTCCCGGTCCCGCTTCGGTTCCGCCGCCGCCTTCTCCGCGGATTTAATCCCCGCGCCGACTTTTTCCTTTTCGTTCATATCGTTCTTCCTCCCTCCAACGTTCATCCCCATATCTCGAATCCTCGTACTCGATCCCCCGGAAAAACCAGTCTGCCGGCGTCCGAGATCGGGGTTAGCCGCGGTCAGGTAAAATCGCAGTCGTTATTTCAACTCCGCTGGACTATATCAATTGAACACGGTAGGATGCTAAGCGTTATCCGGCCGCCGGTCAAGAAAACTCTCCCGAGATCTACTGTTGTGTCTGGGAAATAAAAACAGCTCCAGGTCATTGCGAGCGATAGCGAAGTAATCTTAATCTGTTGCCGGGGTACATATTGCTTCGTCGCTCCGCTCCTCGCAATGACATAATCGTTCAAGTTATTTATACTACGCGGTAATGGCAAACCAATGAACAATCCACCGGAAATCTGCCGCCACTTCGGGGTCTGCGGGGGGTGCCGTTTCCAGGACCTTCCCTATCAACTCCAGCTGGAGAAGAAAGAAGAGCGCTGCCGGACCCTGCGGGACGAGGCCGGGCTCGAGGCGGAGCTGAGGCCGATCATCCCCTCCCCCCGGGTCTATGCCTACCGGAACAAGATGGAATTCAGTTTCGGGGAAGAGGGGGGAGAGTTGGTCTGCGGCCTCCACCGCCGGGACCGGAAAAGGGCGGTCTTCCAGCTGGAAGAGTGCCTGATCTCCTCTCCCGTTATCGGCCCGATCGTCGAGGCGATCACCGCCTGCGCCCGGAACAGCGGCCTCCCCGCTTACGACCCGTACCGCCACCGGGGGTTCTGGCGGAACCTGGTAATCCGGGAAGGCAAGTTCACCGGCGGTTTTCTGGTCAACCTGGTCACCACTTCCACCGGGGAACCGGCCGCGACGGAAATAGTATCCGCCCTCGACCGCCTCCCGGAGAAAGACCGGATCGTCTCGGTAATCCATACCGTCAACGACAGCCTCTCCAACGCCGTCATCCCCCAGTCCTGGAAGACGCTCCGGGGAGAACCGCATTTAGAAGAGAAGATCGCCGGGTTGACTTTCCGGATCCCCCCCTTCTCCTTCTTCCAGGTCAACCCGGCGATAATGGAGATCTTCTACCGGGAACTGAAAACCGTCCTCGACCTGCGGGGGAAGGAAAAGATCCTCGACATCTTCTCCGGGAGCGGGGCGATCGGGCTGATCCTCTCCCGGGAGGCGGCATCGATTCTCGGGATCGAACTCGATCCGGAAGCGGTGGCCAACGCCCGGCTCAACGCCGGGAAAAACGGACTGGAGAATCTCGACTTCCGGGAAGGCAAGGCCGCCCGGGTCCTGGCCGAGAACCGCCACCACTGGCCGGGGCGGTTCGACCTGGTGATCGTCAACCCGCCCCGCTCGGGGATCAGCAAGAAGATCGCCAAGCGGCTGCGGGAGCTGGCCCCGGAACGGATCGTCTACTCGTCCTGCAACCCGGAGACTTTCTTTCCCCAGATCGAACTGCTGGCCGAAGATTACCGACCGACAGTTCTCCAGCCCTTCGACTTCTTCCCCCACACCCCGCACCTGGAGATGCTGGCGGTCTTCGAGCGCCGGGCTCAATAGTCGTACTCAGATGACCGGAAGGGGAATTATCGACATCGATTTTTACGGACGCGAGACCGTCCGGGTGGCGAAGGAACTGCTGGGGAAGATCCTGGTCCGGGAGACCGCCGGGGGCGTTATCTCCGGCCGGATCCTGGAGACCGAGGCCTATACCGGCCCCGGAGATCCCGCTTCCCACGCCGTCCGGGGCCCGACCCCCCGCTCGGCGATAATGTTCGGACCCCCCGGAAGGGCTTACGTCTATTTCTGTTACGGGATGCACCACCTCCTCAACGTGGTCACGGAGAGGGAGGGGACGGCGGGGGCGGTCCTGATCCGGTCCCTGGAACCCCGGGAAGGTCTGCAACGGATGCGGAAAAACCGGGGGAGAAAGACCGAAGCCGGCCTGTTGGACGGACCGGGGAAGATCACCCGGGCCCTGGAGATCGATCTGGAACTCAACGGCCGGGATCTGACCCAAGGAGAAGGGCTCTATCTCACCGGGGGAACAATCCTCCCCGGCGAGATCGTCTCAACCGGACCCCGGGTCGGGATCAGGAACGGACTGGACAAACCCTGGCGCTTCCGCCTGATCACGGATCCGAAATAATGTCGAATCCTCCCCGGCGGACCGGGCCGATTCCGGTCAGGCAGGAATGCCTGACCTACTTTCTCCCTTCCAGAACCGGAATGATCTCGGTCAGGCTGGTGATCTGGTAGTCGGGGACCTTGATATGCGACTCCGGGTCGAACCGGGCATCCTCGATCTCCTTCTCCAGGGTCTCCACCAGTTCCGGACCGTCTTCCCCGGCCCGTTTGACCAGGAAGGTGGTCATCCCGGCCAGGTTGCCCATCATCACGTCGGTCAGCCGGTCGCCGACCATCGCCGTCTCTTCCGCCTTCAAGCCGATCTGTTCGAGGACGATCTCGGCGATCTTCGGGTTCGGCTTCTCCAGTTTCAGGCGCAGCGAGTCGTTCCAGTCAAAGAAACCCTGGGGCCGGGGGACATCGGGCTTCTGGAGGAAGGCCTCCATCACCACGTTCTTGGTGGTGAAGGTGGCGACCGCGAACTTGATCCCCTCCCGGTCGAGGTAGTTTAAGATCTCGACCGCGTCGGGGAAGAGACCGGCTTTTCCGGCCTTGGTGTAGGCGACCCTTTCCCGCTCGTCCACCACCCCCTTGATCCGCTGGAATTCATCCCAGCTGGTCTGCAGCCCGATCGTCTCCAGCTTCTCGATGAAGCCCTTCCCGGTATAGTAGGAGAGCATATATTCGTCTTCCTTCCCCTCGGGGACCCGGCCGCCGCATTCTTCCACCACTTTCAAAAACACGTCCCGCCAGTAGATCTTGGGGTCGGGATAGATCTTAGCGATCGTGTTGTCGTTGTCGAAGACCACGCCCTTGATTTTTCCGGCCATAATAAACCTCCCGATTGATTAAACGGCTACAATTTAAACTGCCGGAACTTGATATCCCCGGCCGCGGTCATCGGTCAGCCGATCACCGATAACTGATTACTGATTACTGATTACCGATTACTGATTACTTTCCCTGCTCCCGGGGGGGAGGAGGGCGAGCTTAATCTTCCGGATCGCTTCTCCGGCCGCCGCCCGCAGGGATTCGCTTTCGCTGCCGAGCAGTCCCCGGAGCGGTTCTTCCGCCTCCGGTTCCCCCAGTTCTCCCAGCGCGACGGCCGCCGCCTTCCGCACCCCGGTATGACTGTCCCCGAGCGCCTCGATCAGGTGTTCGACCGCCCGGATATCGCCGAGTTTTCCCAGAGAAGTCGCCGCCCTGGCCCGGACGCTGACTTCGTCTTCCTTGAGGGCGAGCATCAGGGGCTCCACCGCGGTGCCGTCGCCGGATTCCCCCAGGGCCAGCGCGGCCTGGGATCGGACCCCGGGATCCTGATCGACCAAAAGGTCGAGCAGGGTCCGGGCGGCCCGGGTATCCTTCAGCCGCCCGAGGGCGGCCGCCACCGCCCGGCGGACCCAGGAGTCGCTGTCGCCGGCGGCGGCGATCAGGGGCTCGAGAGCGGCGGGATCCCCCAATCTCCCCAGGACCGTGGCCGCGGTCGCCCGGACCCCGCTTTCCTTGTCCTGGACCAGCGCGGCCACCGGCTCCCCCGCCCGGATATCGCCCAGCCGGCCCAGGACCAGGACCGCGCTGTTGCGGACCGAGGGAGATTCGTCGCCGAGAATTTCGATCAGGGGTTCGACGGCGTCCTTGGTCTCGAGATCGCCCAGGGCCATCACCGCGCCGGTCCGCACCGCCTCGGCCGGGTCTTTCAGGGTCCTGACCAGGGCGGGGAGCGCCGAGGCGTCGCCGATCCGGCCCAGGGCGGCGGCCGCCGAAGATCTCACCGCCTCGGCGGGGTCCCGCAGGGCCTCGACCAGTTGGCCGGTCGCCCGCTGGTCCGGAAGCCGGGCCAGGGCCCCGGCCGCCGCCTCCCGGACCGACTCCGACTCGTCCTTCAGGGCCTCAATCAGGGGTTCGATACCCCGAGACTCCCGGAGCAGGCCGAGGGATTCCGCCGCCGCCCGCCGAACCCAGGACTCCCGGTCTTTCAGGGCTTCGACCAGCGGGTCGGCCACCCGGCTGTCGCCGAGTTTCCCCAGGGCGGCGGCCGCCGCCCGCCGGATCTCCCGCTCCGGATCCTGCAGTTCCTCGAGCAGCGGGTCGACCGCCCGCCGGGAACCGATCTTCTCCAGGGCGGAGATCGCCGCCAGGCGGAGATCGAGCTGCCCGTCCTTCAGGATCCCGATCAAGCTCTCCAGGGCCCGACCGCCGCCGATCTTCCCCAGGGCGGCGGCCGCCTCCACCCGGACTTCAACCGCCGGATCGGGGAGGAGTTCAATCAGGGGTTCGGCCGCCTGATCGTCACCGATCTCTCCCAGGGCCCGGGCCGCCCGGGACCGGATCTCCCGGTCGCCGTCTTTCAGGGCGCCGAGCAGGGGCTCGATCGAACGGGGGTCGCGGAGCCGGGCCAGCAGCCGGACCGCGATCTTCCTGATCTCCCCGTCCCGGTCCGTCAGCGCCTCGAGCAGGCATTCCACCGCCCCCTTATCGATAATATCCTCCAGGGCCCGGACGGCAAGCTCCCGGTCCAGCCCGGAATCTTCCCGCCAGGACTTCAGGACCAGGGGGACAACCTCCCCCGGGTTCATCCGCCCCAGGGCCCGGGCCGCCGAACGGCGGACCCAGATCTCCGGATCGCCGAGCGCCCCGACCAGGGGAGAGGCTGCGGCTTCGTCGCCGATCCGACCCAGGGCGTCGGCGGCCGCCCGCCGTCCGGCGGGATCTCCCTTCCTCAGTTCCTCGATCAAAAGGATTACCGCCCGCTCGTCCCCCAGCCGCCCCAGCATCGAGGCGGCGGTCCCCCGGACCGCGGACGAACCGTCCCGCAGGGCGCGGATCAGCGGACGGGCCGCTTCTTCTCCCCCGATCCGCCCCAGGGCGTCAACCGCCGCCCGCCGGACCCAGCTTTCGGGGTCGGAGAGGGCCTCGATCAGGGGTTTGACGGCCCGCCGGTCGCCGAGCATCCCCAGGGCGGTGGCCGCCCGGCTCCTCACCCCGCGGTTGGGATGGCGGAGAGCCTCGAGCAACGGGGGGACGGCCTGCTCGTCCCCGATCCGCCCCAGGGCGTCGATGGCCGCCCGCCGGACCTGAGTATCCGGATCCTCGAGGACCTCCAGGATACGGGGGACCGCCTCGACGGCCTGCATCTTCCCCAGGGTCCCGGCCGCGTTGGCCCGCACCGGCCCCTCCGGGTCCCCGAGGGCGGCGATCAGGGTCTCGATCACCCGGCGGTTCTTGAACGAGACCAAAAGCTTGGCCGACAGCTTCCTGACCTGCTGGTTTTCATCGTTCATAATCTCCATCAGCCGGTCGATCAGCTTCTCGTCCACCAGCTTTTCCAGGGCCCGGGCGGCCGCCCGGGTCACCTCGGGGTCCTCGTCCCAGAAAGCGGCGATCACCGTCTCGGAAGCTTTCCGGTCGCCGAGTTCTCCCAGGGAATAGACCGCGGCCGTCCGGACCGCCGCCGCCGGATCGCCGGCCGCCCGCTCCAGGGCGGAAAGCGCCCGGTCGTCCTTAAATCCCCCCAGGGCGAGAGCCGCTTCCCGCCGGACTTCCAGGTCCCGGTCCCGGAGGGCCCGGTCGAGTTCCGCGATTACTCCCTCCCCGCCGATCTTCCCCAGCGCCCGGGCGGCGGCGGCCCGGACCGGGGACGCGTCGTAACCGAGCGCCTCGGTCAGAACCCCGGTATCATCACTTTCTCCCACCGCCCCCAGGGCCTCGGCCGCCCGGACCCGTTCCTCCAGGTTCCCGTCCCGCAGGGTATCGAGCAAGACCGGGCGGGCGGCGGGATCGGCGAATTTTTTCAGGGCCGCCAGGATCCGGCGGCGGACGCCGCCCGGAGCCGAGGGCAGCAGCTTGATCAGGGGCTTGAGGGCCTTCCGCTCGCCGATTTCGGCCAGCGCCGCCACCGCGTTCTCGACCACCACCGGGAGAGGATCTTCCAGGGATTCGACCAGGGGAGCAACCGCCTCCTTGCTCCCGATCCGGCCCAGGGAGCGGGCGGCCGCCGCCCGGACCTCGTTGGTCTCGTCTTTCAGCCCGGGGATCAGGGCGGGCAGGGATTTCGGGTTTCCGATCGAGCCGAGGGCATCCGCCGCCGCCGACCGGACCATCGAGGATTCGTCTTTCAGCAACTCCTCGAGCGGTTCCCGGGCCCGGCCGTCGCCGATCCGGCCCAGGGCGGCGGCGGCGGCGAGGCGGACCTCCCGTTCGTTGTCCCCAAGAGCTGCCGTCAGCGGCTCCAGGGTTTCCGGGGAACCAATCCGACCCAGGGATTCGGCGGCGGCGGCGCGGACCTTGCGGTCCCCGTCGCGGAGCGCCCGGACCAGGGGACGGATCCCCGCCTCATCGCCGATCCGGCCCAGCGACCGGGCGGCTTCGGCCCGGATCCCGCTCTGTTCGTCGTCGAGGGCGGCCACCAGGGAAGTGATCGACCGCCCGGAACTGACTTTCCCGAGCAGCGAGAGAGCCAGCGAGCGGTCGGCCGGCTCTCCGGTGTCGAGAACGGCCTGGAGCGATTCCACCGCCCGCTCGTCGACCAGGCGTTCCAGGGTCCGGGTGATGAACTGCTTGACCGCGTCCTCCTGGTCCCGGGAAAGCTCGATCAGGGGGCGGACCGCCCGGGTGTCCTTCAGGTCGCCGAGCGCGGTCAGGGCGCTCAGCTTGAGGTCGGGGTCGTCTTCCTTGAGGATCTGGAGCAGGGGCTGGACCGCCCGGGGGTCGCCGATCTTGCCCAGCGCGGCGGCCGCCGCCCGGCGGACCCCGGTATCGTCGTACCGGAGCGCCTTGAGCAGGGCGGGGACCGCGTCCGATTTCTCGATCCGCTCGAGGACCGAGGCGGCCAGTTTCCGGATCCGCTCTTCCTCGATCTCTTCCGGACTCGGTTCTTCCTCTTCCTTTTCTTCGGCGGGCTTCCCCTCCTCGATGACGATCTCCTCGGCCGGCGGTTCCGGAGCGGCCGGGGCCGGGGCCAGCCCTTCGGGTCCGGCCTCCGCCGTCCGGCGGTCGGCGGTCAGCAAGGCGCCGATCAGGGGATCGACCGCCTCGTCCGCCCCGATATCCCCCAGGGCCAGGGCGGCGCTGATCCGGACCTGGGGCTCGTTATCCTTCAATGCCTCGACCAGCGGTTCCACCGCCTCCCGGGACCGCAGCCGCCCGAGGGAAGCCGCGGCGGCGGCCCGGACCGTGAAGGAAATGTCGCCGAGGGCAACAACCAGGGATTCGGCCGCCCGGCGGGCGCCGGTCCGGCCCAGGGCCCGGGCGGCGCTGGAGCGGATCTCATCCTTTTTGTCCCCGACCAGAAGATCAATCAGGGGATCGACCGCCTCCTCGCCGCCGATCTCCCCCAGGGCCAGGGCGGCGGCAGAACAGACCAGGGGATCGCCGTCGGCGGCGGCCCGGCAGAGGGGGGAGAGGGCCCGGGCATCCCGAAAATCGGCCAGGGCATCGGCGGCCGCCCGGCGGACCTCCGGTTCCTCGTCCCCGAGGAGTCCGATCACCGGCTGGAGGGCCTTTTTGTCATCGATCTTCCCCAGGGCCCGGGCGGCCGCCGCCCGGAGATCGGCCTCGCCGTCACCCAATAGTTCGAGCAGGGGATCTACGGTCAGGGGATTGCCGATCTCACCTAGCGACTCCGCCGCCAGGATCCGGATGGCGGGCGTGGGGCCGCGCAGCGCCCCGACCAGGGTTTCAATATCACCTTTCAGACTCATAGCTTTAGCTTGGCGGTCCGGGAATCGACGATAAGGCCCACACCATAGCATCCGGGCTCCCGGTTGTGAATAAAAAAACTTCCCGAACGCGGGAGGGAAGATAATATTCATTGCCCTTTTTGCCCTCGGGCCATATATTCAAACCGACCGGCTTCAAACGCCGGATTTCAAAACCGGGGATAAGGACATTCCGTGATCGTCTCTTCCATTATCTGGGATACCTCGCCGGACCTGGTCAATCTCGGTCCCTTCACCGTCCGCTGGTACGGATTTCTCTTCGCTCTCGGGTTCTTTCTCGGCTACCTGGTCCTCCAGCGGATCTTCCGGAGAGAAGGCAAGCCCGAGAACGATGTCGGCACGCTGCTGCTTTACGTTCTCTGCGGTGCGATAATCGGGGCACGGCTCGGACATTGCCTCCTCTACGAACCGGCCTATTACCTGGCCCGGCCGGGAGAGATCCTCTTGATCTGGCGGGGGGGGCTGGCCAGCCACGGCGGGGCGGCCGGGATCCTGATCGCCCTTTACTTCTACAACCGGAACCGGCCCGGCCAGACCTACCTCTGGCTGCTCGACCGGATAGCGATCCCGGTCGCTTTGGCCGGGAGCCTGATCCGGATCGGGAACCTCTTCAACTCGGAGATCATCGGGACTCCCAGCCGTCTGCCCTGGGCTTTGGTCTTTGCCCGGGCGGGAATCGTGCCGCTCCAGCCCCGCCACCCGGCGATGCTTTACGAAGCCGCCGCCTACCTGGCGATCTTCTGCATTCTCTTGTTCCTCTACCGGAAACAGGGAAGCCGGGTCCCGCCCGGGGAACTGATCGGCCTCTTTCTGATCACCGTCTTTACCGCTCGCTTCCTGATCGAGTACGTCAAGGTCCCCCAGGCCGCCTACCGCCTCCCCCTCCCCCTCTCGGTCGGCCAGCTGCTCAGCGTCCCCGCGGTCATCGCCGGGATAATCCTGCTGGCCGGGAGCCGGAAACGTCGGATCCCGCGCCGGAGATGACCTGATGGCGATTTCCGGCAACAGCCTGGACGGCCTGGAGACCGGCGGCGATTATCACACCCCGGCCGGGAAGATCGGCGCCGTCGCCCGACGCTTTCCCAGCGCGGTCTTTTACCTGAAACTGCTGAAGATCGTCCGGGAAGCCGGGAAGGCCGCCCGGCGCAAGGAATACAGCGACGACGATTGGATCCGCTCCAGCCAGCGGACCCGGGAAGCGCTGGAAGCGGTCGGGGTCCGGTTCTCGATCGAGGGGACCGCGGCCTTCATCGGCCTGGACTCGCCCGCCGTCTTCGCCGGCAACCATATGAGCGTCCTGGAAACCTTCGTCCTCCCCTCGATCATCCAGCCCCACCGGCCGGTG
>JAVCCZ010000092.1 GCA_030765265.1 Candidatus Erginobacter occultus | reverse complement strand
TGATGGTTATCCGGCGCTCGCTTCAGGGCTTCTTGATAATACCGGCGGGCTTCTTCCGGCCGGCCGCTCCGGGCGTAAAACCTGGCCAGCGCCCGGAAGTTCTCGGGATCTTCCGGGGCCAATTCAAGCGCCTTTTCGAATTCCCTTTCCGCCCCCGCCGGGTTGTCAGTGGCCAGCAGTTGGTAACCCATCCGGCGGTGGAATTCGACCCGGTGGGGAGGAAGTTCCTGGAGGATTTCATAATCCCCGGTATGGCGGAAGAGCAGTTTCCGGGACGCGCCCCAGATCATCGGATAGATTTCGCTCGCCCGCCGCAGCCGGCGGGCGGCGGAAAGGGAATTGCCCCGAGAGAGATCATTCTCGGCCAACTCATAATAAAGAAAGGGGTTGGCCGGGTCAAGGACCAGGGCTGCTTTCAAATCGATGTCCGACTGCTCGAAAGCCTTTAGCTTCCGATGGAAACGGCCTAACCGGCGCCACGGCCGGATATCCCGGGGGTTGTTCCGGCGGGCAATCTTGAGGTCGGCGAGGATCGAGTCATAGAGAGCGACCTGATTCTCCACCCGGTCGAAGACCGCCATCCCGGCGGCGGCCCGGCCCAGCAAGGGCCGGCCGGCCGAAGGGTCCAGCCGGCGGGCCCGGGAAAAAATCTCTCGCGCCTGGTCCGCCCTCCCCAATTTCAGCAACCGTTCACCCTCCCGGACCATTACTTCCGAGCGGTAAATCCGGGTCGAGGGAATCAGGATCCCGAAGATGAGACCCGCGATCACCGCCAGGCTGATCGTTAGTCGGGCCGGGCGGCGGGAGATGGCAAAGCCGGATTCCGGGGAGGATGAAGAGAGACCAAGGCCGACCAAAGCGGAGAGGAAAATGGTGTTAACGGGGAGGCGGAGGATGAAATCAAAACCGCTGTGGACCGCCGCGTAGATCAGGGCCCCGGCCGCGCCGAGGGCGAAGATGCCGGAGACCGACCGGGGGGCGGAGAGGTAATATTTCCCCAACCGGATGAGCGACCAAGTCAGGCAGGAGATAATAATCAGGAACCCGACCGCCCCTCCCTCGGCCAGCAGCTGGAGGAATTCGTTGTGGGCGTGGGGAACCACGTACCAGACACCGGGGTCTCTATACCCGGGATAGATATAATGGAAGGTCCCCCAGCCCCATCCGAGCAGGGGGCGGGCCAAAAATATATTCCCGGTGCTCCTCCAGATCGAGAGCCGGGTTTGGATGGAGAGAGCGTCGAGGGCGGTTGAATAAAGCTCCGGCCCCGGAGCCCGGGGAACGAAGACGGCGGCGGCCGCCGCCACCAACAGAGCTCCGATCAGTAACCCAGCCAGGACCTTTTTCCCTCGGGGGGTCCGCCGGAAACAGCCCAGCCAGAAGAGCGCGAGAACTCCGACCGAGGCCAGAAACACCGCCAGGAGACCGCCCCGTGACCTGGTCAGCAGGATCCCGACCCCCAGAACCCCCAATCCGGCCCGAGACAACCAGGAGACCGCCCGGGGCCGACAGGCCAGGCTGAAACTGAGCGCCGGCAGGAAGATCATTCCCAGTAAGGCGGCAAAGTGATTCCGGTTGAGAAAGGTCGCCGTCAGTGGGGACCCCGGAAAGGTCATTTCGCCCCGCCGGACGATCCCGTAAATGACCAGGGCCGCCCCGAGAAAGAGCGCGGACAGGTAAAAGAGCAGGCGGGAATAATCCGAGGGGCGGAGGAGAAAAAACGCCGTAAGCAGCAACGCGCCGGAGACGATCTCCCGCCACTCCAGCCGACCGAGAGCGGGAAAAGGAGAGAAACCCGCGACCAGGACCGCCATCAGAATCAGGGCGAACGGAATTAACAGCAGCCGATCGCCAGCCAGTGGAATGGAGGGAGCCGCCGCCCGATCGGCCAGAGCCAGAATAAAGGCCGCCGTGCCGGCCAAGACCGTAAGCCACCGCCCTCCCCCGGTCACCCCCCCCCAGTGAACGGACAGAGCAATAACCAGAAGAACGGCGACGATCGTGAGAACAAAAGACTTCAGGGAAACTCTCCGGTATTGATCAGGGTGAGATCCGCTCCGGCGTCCGTCAATCGTTGTAGCCGTACTTATAAACCCCGTGGTAGAAGTAATAATAGCTTCTCAGCTTGAGGGAGATGTAATTCAGCACCACCCCGAATATCCGGGCACCGGTTTTTTCCAGTTGCTGCTTGGTCTGCAGGACAAACTTCTTATTCCCCTTCCCGGCGAAGATGGCCAGGATCACCCCGTCAACCCGGCCAGCGATAATCGCGGCGTCGGTCAGGGCCCCGGCGGGAGGAGCGTCAAAGATAATCCTCGGACGGCTCTCTTTTAAATATTGGATCAACTCGGCCAGCCGGGGCGACTCCAGAAGCTCGGATGGGTTAGGAGGAATCGGTCCGCTGGGGACCAGGGAGAGACCGGGGAGGGAAGTCGGGATGACGATCTCCTCCCGGGAAGATTCCCCGGCCAGGTAGGAAGCGAGGCCGCGGCGGTTTTCGACCCCGAAGACCTGGTGGAGGACCGGGCGCCTCAGGTCGGCGTCAATCAATACCGTCTCCATCCCGGCCTGGGCGGTGGAAATCGCCAGGTTGGAGGAGATCACCGACTTTCCCTCCTGGGGGCTGCAGCTGGTGATCAGGAGGGCAAGCCCTTCCGAACCCGGATTACCGAGACGGATACCGGTCCTCAGATGCTTGAACATCTCGGCCTCGTGGCTGGAGGGGTCCCGGCGGGAGATCAGAAACGGCAATTTTTCCGAATCTTTGGAACCCCTGGAAATTTCCATCCGGGGGATGGTGGCAAGGACGGAAAGGCCAAGATAGTTTTTCACCTCGTCCGGGGTCTGGAGGGTGGAGTCGAAGTACTCGATCAGGAAGATGGCCCCGAGACCGAGGAATAACCCGAGCAGACCGCTCAGGACCAGGCTCCGGCCCCGGCGGGGGGCGATCGGGGATCCGGGCCGTTCCGCCCTCTCGATGATCTCGATCCCGCTCTCGATCCCGCTGTCGGAGATATTGAGATCCTTGAGCTTCTTGATCAAAACCTGGTACTGGTCCTGGTTGGCCGCCGCCTCCTGCTCGAGGATCCCGTACTCGATCGCCGACTGGTGGGCCCGGATGATCTGTTCGTTCTCGGCCGCGATCTTCTCCCGCAAAACTTCGATCTGGCGGTCGATCTCCCGAACCCGGGGGTGCTTCTCCAGGTAATTGCTCAGCAGCTCCTGCCGCTTGATCTCCTGCCTGACCAGGGTGGTCCGGAGCTCGTCGAGGAGAGAAGCCGAGCGGGCGATCCCGGAACGGACCCCTTCCCGGTCATCCCCGGCCCCGACCGACTCCGGGACCCCTTGGGCTCGCTTGACGTAATCGATCTTGGCCATCTCGGACTGCTGGATCCTGACCCGCAGATCCTCGATCTGCTCGGTCAGGACCGCCAGGGTCTTGTCGGCCGATTCCTGTTTCTCCTGGAGGCTGGAGTCGATATAGACCGCGGCGGTGGTATTGGCCAGGGCCTGGGCCAGATCGGGGTCGGAAGATCGGGCGGTAATCTGATAGATCCGGGTCTCGGATACCCGGTTGACGCTGATCGCCCCCTGGACCCTTCTTGCCCAGCTGTTCCACTGGCGCCGGTTTTCCGGGGCGGCCAATCCCAGGGTCCGGACCACCCCTTCGGCGATCAGCTTGCTGGTGATGACGTGCTTCTCGGTCTCGAAGCTGACATTGTCGAAGTAAGGGTTGAGGTAGTAGGGGAGCGCCCCCCCGGTGAGCAGGGAGGTGGGGCTGGTTCGCTTGTATCGGATCCGGCAGCTGGCCTGGTAAACCGGGGTCTGCCGGTAGGTGGACCAGGCGGTCAGGCCGACCGCGGTCAGAAAGATCACCGCCAGGATCCAGACCCTCCGCCGCAAAATCCGGAGGTAATCAAGAACCGGCAGCATTAAGTTGTGCATAGACATAGTGTTTCCAACCCGGACAAGATTACTCGAGATACATTAGAACCAGGATTCTGGAACGATCAGCAGGTCGCCCGGAAGGAGACCCTGATTCTGCGACCGGTCCCCTTCCAGGATGTCCTGGAGCCGGACTTGGATCTCCCTCTTTTCCTCGCCCTGGCCCCGGACCAGGCGGGCCCGGTTGCCGGAAGCGTAATCGGCCAATCCGCCGGCCTCAAGAAGGGCGTCGAGCGCGGTCATCTGCTCCACCCAACGGAAGGATCCGGGGCCGTTGACCGCGCCCAGAACGTACACCCGGTCATCCCCGGTAAAGGCCGAGGCCGCTTCCGGGGCGGATACGGTGATGATGTCCTGATCCTGGAGGAGGATATCCTTCTCCCCGCCCATCAGAGATTGGAGAGCGATCGAGATCTGGTCCTGGTCCCCGCCCCCGGGTTTGGTCCGGAGAATTCCGATCTGGCTGTTGCCCCAGACCTTGGGCCCCCCGGTCTGGAGGAAGTTGGCCAGCAGCGAGCGGTTCTCTCCCAATCGGCGGATCCCGGGGTGGCGGACGTTGCCGAAGAAGTAAACCACCTGGCTCTGGTACTCGGCTATCGACAGATCCACCCGGGGCTGGCGGATATAGTCCCGGGTCAGGATACCCCTCAGTTCCTCGAGGATCTCGGTCTCGGTTTGCCCGGCCGCTCGGACTTCACCGACCCAGGACCAGGAGATCGTTCCTTCCGGAGAGATCCGGAAGAGCCCCGAGAGATCCTCCTCCCCGTAAACCGTTACCTTGAGGACGTCGCCGGGACCGACCCGGTAAACATTTTCACCCCCGAACCAGGATTGGGGGGTTGGAGAAGGCCGGGGGTCGGCGTCTGATCCCGGGATTACCGCCGACTCCGGGAGAGAGGCGGTCTCCGGGCCGGAACAGCCGGCCGCGGCCAGCAGTACAACCACCGGAAAAACTCTCAAACAGGACATAGCCGTCATCTTCATTTCTCACCAGTCTCCGAAAGAAATATTGATCCCGGCATAGACCCGGTTGGCGACCGCCTCCTCCTCGGAGGGCGTATCCACGGTCTGATAGCGGAGATAGCCGCAGTTCAGGGAACTCCAGCGGTTCAACCGGTAAGTCATCCCGGCTTTGAGCCCGATCCGTCGGTAATCGGTGCCGCGGATCGTATTGTCATAATACCGGGCGTAGCTTTCCAGGACAAGTTTTTTCACCGGCTGGTAGCGGAGCGCCAGCTCGTAGAACCGCTCGGTGTAGGGCTCGGCCTCAATATCCACCGTTCTCCGGCGCTGGAATTTAGCCTCCAGGTCCAGCCGGGCGGTGGCCGACCACTTTCCGGCGATCTCGTATATATAGCCATTGTTTCTCTGCCCCCCGGTCTCCTCGAAGGAATACCCGCCGGAGGCGGAGAGGGATGCCCGCGGACCCAGCCCCACCTCCACTCCCGCGTCGGGTACGAACTCGGTGTAGTCCGGGGCGCGGGAAAAATCCTTGATCCGGTAGGTGTTGCGCTGGAAGCAGGTCAGATTCCGCTCGATCTCGTAATTGAGGCGGTTGAAGAACCGGTGGCCGAAATAATTGTCGCCGCTGAACCGGCTGGAAGTATAGTCAACCCGGAAAAATTCGTAGCCGGCGGCCAGTTTCAGCTTCCGGGAAAGACGGCCTTCCCAGACCGGGCTGATCGAGAAGGTATTTCTCTGGGTCAGGTTATCCGGCTGGTCGTCGGGGATGGTGACATCGACCGGAACCAGCTCGTACTTATCCTGGATCTTGATTGTCAGGTTTCTCCCCACCTGGAGACCTTGGGGGACCAGGATCGAGAGGTAATGGTAATTCCGGTTTAACTCCGACTCCTTCCGGTATTGATACCGGGTGTAGGTATAATCGGCCTCGACCGGGAAGACCGGGAAGTTCAGCCGCAGCCCCAGCCCAGGGGAGATCTGGGTGTAGAAATCACTGACCGGATCCGTGGGAGAGAATTGGATATTGTCGTCGTAATTCCCGACCAGGCCGAAGGTGGGGATCAATTCCACCAGATCCCGGCCCCGGACCGGGGTGGCAAGCAGGAGCCCGATCAAGCCTGCCAGGGCGGCCGGGGGGATGATGGAGAATAGCCTCCTCGGAATCAAGGTCTCACTCCGTGAAGGAAAATCAGTGCAGAGTTTCGAGCATATCGATCACCGCCAGCTGGGCGACCCGGTTCAGGGGGTCCTTCCGGGAGAGGAAGAGATCGTAGCTGGAACGGGTGACCCCGGCGGCCCAGACCACCTCGCCGGTGGCGACCGAGACCATCCGGGCGTTGAAGCCCACCGCCGGCTCCACCTCCTCGTCCTCTTCCCGGTAGATCCGGTACCAGTACTCGGAGACCGCGCCGATAATTACCCCGTCCACCCCCAGCTTCTCGCCCAGGGTCCGGGCGAACTCGTTATCGACCGCTTCACCGATCCGGATCCCCTCCTCGGCGCAGACGGCGACCGCCTCGGTCCGCTCCATAACCCGGTATTTTGCGGTGATGTAAAGTTCGGTAGCCAGGAGATCGGCCACAATCTTGCCCGCCTCGGGAAACTTGGTCATATTCTCAAAGGGCAGGACCGCCACCGACTCGATCCCGGAGAGATCCTCCCCCCGGTCGGCCCGGGCCGTGACGTACTTATGCCCGCAGCCGGTTGCGGCCGCCGCCAGCAGCAGCCCCAGGCATATCGATATCAGTTTCCTGTTCATAGGTTATCTCCTTGTTGAATCCGGTGATCGGTGACCGGTGATCGGTAATCGGTGATCGGTGATCAGTGATCGGTGTTCGGTAATCAGTGATCGGTAATCGGTGACTGTCCACTGATTACCGAACACCGATTACCGATTACTTTCTTTTCTCAGTCCAACGACTCGACCATATTGGCGACGGTGATCTGGGCGACCCGGTTGAGATGGTCGCGGTCGGCGGAGAAGACATCGTAGCTGGAACGGCTGTGGCTCGAGGCCCAGACCACCTCCCCCGAGGCGACATCGACCAGGCGGGCGTTGAGTCCCACCGCCGGCTCTTCCCCCCCGGGGCGGCGGGATCTCCGCTCCAACCGGTACCAGTATTCGGAGACCGAACCGATCAGGACCGCGTCCACCTCCAGTTCCCGCCCGATCATCCGGGCGGCCCGGCGGTCGACCACCTGGGGCGGGGTGATCCGCTTCTCCCTCATCAGCCGCTTGACCTGGTTGCGGTCCATCACCCGGAAGCTTCCCGTTTGGTAAAGCTCGGTGGTGAAGAGTTCGGCGACGATCTCCCCGGCGTCGGGGAATTGGGTCAGGTTTTCAAAGGGGAGGACCGCGACCGTCTCCGGGGAATCAAAGCTGTCCCGGGGAGCGGTGTAATCCCGCCGCAGGGTATGGCCGCAGCCGGAGGCCAGCAGCAGAAAGATCGGAATGAGAACCGGCAATTTTTTCATCTTCTGTCTCCTGATTGAAAATTATGGACGGTAGAGTACAACAACCGGTCGGGAAATTAAAAGTTGGAACAATCAGCCCCCGGGGACGTAAGGGCTGAGGTCGGGGTAGTCCGGCTCGTCGGGCTCGTCCGGCTCTTCCGGTTCATCGGGTTCGTCCGGCTCTTCTTCCTCCGGCTCGTCGATCCGCTCCTCGACCTCCTCGAGGTTGCGCAGGGCCTCTTCCCGGCTGACCGGCTCCCGGGCGAGCGCTTCCAGATCGGAGGCCGACCAGGGCTGTTTCCGGAGTTCGAAGACGTCCAGCCCGCCGCCTGCCGGGAGGGTTACCTCGAAGATATGCTCCCCCGACTCCAGGTCCAGGGTAACCACCTCCTGCCAGAGGAAAGCCTCGTGGCTGCGGGGAAATACCTCCCTCTTCTCCCGATAACTCTCCCCGGCGGGGTCGATGGTCCAGGCGACCGGGGAAGTGCCGAAGGACCGCATATAGATGGCGTAAGTGCCTTGCTCGGAAAGCTTCAGCCGGTAGCGGAGGGTGACTGGATCCCGGCCGGGCCTGATCCATTCCCGGTTGGAAGGCGCCCCATAATCGGGATTGTCCGATTTTTTCGCCGAGCCGCTCGCTTCGCTGAAGGCCTCGCCCTCCACTTCCCGGAAAAGTTCATAGCGCCGCTTCTCCCGGTGATCGGCCACCGGCGAGGCGGGAAGCGCCCCCTCCTGGAGTCCAAAGTCGGAGAGGAGCTGGAGGTAGTCGCCGGCCCCGGCCCGGCGGCGGAGGACCTGAAAGACGTCAAAGCCGCCGTCCTCCTTGAGCCGGGCCTCCAGGGTATGCGGACCGGCCTCGAGGTAGACGGTGATCACCGGCTGCCAGCCGAACTTCCGCGGGTCGGTAGGCCGACGAAGCGCCTTGGCCGTCCCGAGGTCGATCGACCATTCCTTTTCGGTTGGGCCGAAGCCGCGGGAGAAGAACGAATAGAGTCCACTCTCGGGAAGCTCGAAGATGTAGGAAACCCGGATCGTCCCTGTCGGCTCGACCCACTCGTCGCGGGAGGCCGGACCCGGATCGGGGTTTTTCGAGATCCGGAACCCGCCCGAACCCTGGTCATAGAGTTCCGCCTCCCGGATCAGGTAGAAACCGCCATCGATCGGAAGTTCGTTCTCCAGGTCGAGCGCCCGGACGATGGTCGCCGCCTTGTCTCCGTAAGTGAGCGGAGCGAGGAGATTGAACCCCCCGGGCGGCTCGATCGGGGGGAAGCCGTCGCCGACCAGTTCAAAGAGATCAAGCGCCCCCCCGGGGGAGATGGCGACCGTAACCTCGTGCTCGCCCGCCTCCAGGTTAAAGGAACCTACCTCACGCCAGTCCAGCTCCTTGCCGGGGGTGATCATCACGCTCCCCCCCTCGTTCACCGACCAGAACTGGGGACCGCCGCTGGCCCGAGCCCGGAGAACGGCCGTCCTGCCGACAGGGATTTCGAACCGATACCGGGCCACCCCGCTCTCCCCCCCCGCCTCCAGCCACTGCCGTTGACTGGCGACCACCGAGTCGGGGGCGTCCGTCTTCCGCAGGGAATCGGCGGCTTCCCGGTAATCCTCCCCCTCGATCCGCTGGTATCCCCCCTGCCCGAGGATAGAGATAATCCGGTCGGCCGGGGTCTCCTCGGGGAGGGCTTTCTCCAAACCCAGACCCCGGGCCAGGTAAACCGCCCACTCGCCCTGGGTGATCGGGCTTTCCGCCGCGGAGACGAAACCCGAAAACGGGAAGAATACGGCGGCAATCAATATAACGGACATCAATTTTTCCGGGTTAAATTTCATCAGGGTCGATTACTCACTCCGGTAATGGTTGTTAATCCGAATCGGGATAGATGAAATAACTGATGGGGCTGAAGCGGCCTTCCAGGCCGAGGGCACTGACGCTGCTCACCCTCCAATAATAGCTTCCGGGCGGGAGCAGGTCAAAAATATAGCGGTTGTCTTCCAGGTAAATATCCCGGATTACCCGGTAGAATTTCCGGTCGGACGCCACCTCCAGGTGATAGCTCCGGGCCGCTTCGACGATCGACCAGATAAATTCCTGTCCCGAGATTGGGCCGACAATCACCGCGCTGTCGGCCGGGGCCAGTAACCGCCCCGGAGGGGGCGGGAGAGGCGCCAGCTCTTCCCCGCGGACCGCCGGGAGGAGAAAAAACAAGATAAGGATCGCCGGCAGCCTGTTCACCGGCTCACCGGGATATCGCGTGTCGAACCGAAGTAGAAGCGGGTCAGGGCCCGGATCGCCCAGAGGCCGGAGCCTGAGCGGAAGACCGCCGGTTGCAGCCTCCGGCTGCCGTCCAGGGGAACCGGGATGTCCTCGGGTCCGCCGAAGTAGAACCGGCTCCAACCCC
>JAVCCZ010000008.1 GCA_030765265.1 Candidatus Erginobacter occultus | reverse complement strand
TTCGCCGAAACAAATCTTCCCGGCAGTTACTGGAAATTGCGCACTTCCCTGGTTTTGTACGCCGCTGATATCGAATCGACGACCACCGGATTGCGCTGGATGCTGGACAATTACGATTTGGGTCCGGGGGACACCATATACGTCACCCCCGGAACCTACCTTCTCACCGCTCCTCTGTCTTTAACAGCCGGAGATGAAGGTGACGAAGAGGCGGGGGTCAGGATCGAAGGCTTGAATGGCGAGGTCATCCTTGACGGCGGTGGTTTGGCCGCCAACTGCCTGACGGTAACCGGCGATTACTTTGAAATTGAGAATATTTCCGCCACCAACGCCGTCGGCAGCGGAATTCTGGTCACCGGAAACCATAATATTCTCCAGGGGGGGAAGAGTTTTCTCAATGGCGGGGATGGAGTAGAAATCCGGGGGGATTACAATATAGTCCGAAATATGCTGGCCTACGGCAATCTGCGGGCCGGGTTGCGGTTGGTAGCCGCCTATCAAAATCGACTGGAGAACAACACCGCCGCCGGGAACGGAACCCGGGAGATTTATTTAGAAGACAGCGGTCTTTATGACGGCTCGATCGAGACACGGCTGACCAACAACATCCTTTCCGCCTCCGGCAGCGGGCGTACCGCCCTCTACGTGGAGAGCGCCAGCCGGACCGGGCTTGACTCCGACTATAACCTCCTCTACGCCACTGGCGGCGCGAAGATCGGATACTGGGGGGGGAGCGAGCCGGCCACCTTCAGCCAGTGGACGGAGGCCAGTTTTCAAGACCAATCCAGTCTCTCCGCCAACCCGCTCTTCGTCGGGGGGGGCAACTACCGCCTCCAGTCCACGGCGGGAAGTTACAAGCCGGGGATCGGCTGGACGGCGGATGGGAGTAATTCGCCCGGACTTGACCGGGGCGATCCCCTTTCCATCGCTTACCTGGAACCGGCCCCCGCCGGCGGAGCAGTTAATCTGGGGGCTTACGGAAACACTCTCCAGGCCTCGCGCTCAGCCGGGGGGGCAGGGAGGAATTTCTACGTCAACGACTCTTCCACCAACCTGGACTATTTCTGCACTCAACCGGGGAAAACCTGGGCGCAAGGCCATACCGGGCTCACCCCCGCCGATCCGCTGGAGGCGATCAATTCGGTCTTCAACCATCACTCGGTCCAGGCCGGGGATACCATCTATGTCGATACCGGGAGTTACCAGATCTCGAGCCCGATTATCCCCCCCGTTTCCGGAAGTCAAGGGAGAAGAATCACCTTTGCCGGCTCGCCCCGGGGAACAATCCTCAACGGGCAGGGAATATCCCCTTATTGCTTTTTTCTGCAAGACAAAGACTATATCTCCATTGGGGGTTTCGACCTGGCCAATCCGACGGTGAACGTTCTCTACGCCTTTACCGTCCATCACCTCCATTTCTCCCGAAACCGGGTGGTGGGCGCGGTAGTGGACGGTATTTATTTCGAGCGAGCCTACAACGCAGCCTTTATCGAAAATCGGATAGAACATAACGTAGGTTCCGGGATTCAGGGGGTAAACGCCGATAGCAGTTTCACCGGCCGGGGCAACCGGTTCTCAAATAATTTCGGGAATGGAATTGAGATTTACCGGGGGGAAAACGTCGAACTATCCGCGAATACTGTTGAGTCTTCCGGCGGGACCGGGATTGATTTATCCTCGATTCAGGGTTTGAACATTCAAGGAAATATATTAACCGACAATGGTCCGCTGGATGCCGGCAGAACGGCGGGTATTTACGTCTCCGGGAGCGGGGCCGAAACCGTTTTGAAAGGGAACACGGTCTCCGGAAGCCGGTACGGAATCGATAATCGTTTCGTGGGAGCGGAAATATCCGGCAACCGGATATTCTCCAACGTGTACGGCTTATATCTCGCCAGCAATGATTGCCTGGTCAGGAACAACATAATTTACGATAACCAGGCCTCGGGAATATACCATTATGGCGGCAACGATACGGCCATCAATAACAATGTCATCTACGAAAACGGCCTCTATGAAATGTTTATCCGGTCCGGAGTCAGCCGGTCGATAATCAAAAATAATATTATCTCACCCCGGGGAATCGGGAATTACGGTATTTATGCTCAGGACTCAACCCCAGACAGCCGAGATCATCTCTTCGATTACAATATGTTTTCGGTGGCGGGAGGAGCGAAAACCGGGTACTGGGAGGGTAACCGGGATACATTCTGGAGCTGGCAGACCCAAACCAGACAGGATGGACATAGCCTGATCGCAGACCCACTCTTCGCTCCCGGTTTAGGAGTTTTTTACCTCCAGAGTACAATGGGCCGCTTTTCAGATGGGAAATGGAATTTTGACGGCGACGACAGCCCGGGCCTGAACCGCGGCGATCCCGACGACGATTACGCCAATGAACTCCCTCCCAACGGGGACCGGATCAACATCGGAGCTTTCGGGGATACTCCCGAAGCCTCCCGCTCCTCGCTCAGTTCTCTTGCCGTTATCTCGCCGGTGGGCACCGCGGCGGGGGAAGAAAAGTGGAGCAGGGAACACGACCTGAGATGGGAGACGATCGGAGGCGACTGGGAGATAGGAGACCTATTTCGGCTCGATTACTCTACCGATGGCACTTCTTTTTCTCTGATCACGGATGGGATTCCCTGGCCCGAGAGTGCCTACCCC
>JAVCCZ010000186.1 GCA_030765265.1 Candidatus Erginobacter occultus | reverse complement strand
CCCATCTCCCGGCAGATCGAGGCGGCGACGATATTGCCGATCGTCCCCTGGAGCTGGAAGCGGACCAGTTCCTGGCCGGTCTGGAGGGCCAGGACCATCCCGGTAAAAAGCGCGACCACCATCACCACCGGGACGCTCTCGTAGCCGCAGAGGAGCATCTGGGCGACGATCTCCCGGCGGTACTTCCAGCTGGTCTTGAACCAGTACAACCCCCGGAAGAGCAGGGCGACCGTTCCGCCCATCCCCTCCAGGGATGCCAGGATCTTGGCTCCGGATTTTTCCAGTACGGACATAGTAATATGAAGAATTCAGAAGTCAGAAGTCAGGATTCCGGATTCTGACTCCTTACTGCAGGGTCTCGCCCCCGGTCTCCAGGGGTTCGAAGAGATCGGCGCCTTCCGGAAGCCGGAACTCGAAGAGACTGTCGGGGAGGCCGGCATTGATCTGCCATTCGCTGATCTCCAGTTCAACCGGGGGACCGCTCCGGGTCGAGATCGTCATCTTCCCGATCAGCCAGGTCCGGGGATCAACCCAGGCCTGGATCCGTTCGATCTCCGCCTCCGCCTGATCCGGGATCACCGTGACCAGGTAAGTCCCGTCATCGAGGATGGCGGCGGAGCGGTTCGTCCCCCGCAAGAGAATCCGGATCGGGGAGGTCAGCCCCCAGCTCATCTCGTGGATGGTCGCCCGCCGCTGATCTTCGTCTTTCAAGCGGTAAGCCTCCACCACCCCGATATCCGGGGAGTAGATCCACATCCGGCCGCCGTCAATCAGGACTTCCCGCCCTCCGGCGACTTCCGTCTTCAGTTTATCCGGAGCCTTGTAGGTGAGAGTAATCCGGGTGACCTCCCGGGGATCTGCCGTCCGGCCGGCGACGGTATGATCGACCACCGCGACCAGGTCGTCGATGTTTTTCCGGACCTCTTCCATCTCGTAAATTATCCGGTCGATATCCGGCTGTCGTTGAACCGGGCGGATCAGCTCGCCCGCCGGGACGGAAGCGGTCAAAAAGAGGACCGGGAGGATAATCGCGCTTTTAAGCGCCTTTCTGCAAGCGACATTCATAGTAAATCCCTCGCTTCCGGAGGGTGTAACGATCGAAGGAACCGGATTTCAGCCAGCCGGCAATCGCTCCCAGCGATGCCGCCGCCGGGGGAGGGAGCCGGCCGGCCTCCGCTCTTCCCTCCCAGCCCCGGAGATCATTCGGCCGCGGGGAACTATAAAACCCGAAAAGACGGGCTTCTCCCCCGGCCGCCAGGGCGGAGAAGATCTCTCCCGGGGAGAGCAGCGGGCGGGTGGCTTCCAGAACCTGCCAACCGAGAAAGAGTCCCGCGGTTCCCTCCGCCGGAAGATCTCCGGAATAACTCTCCAGCGGAAAGGACGGGTCGGCCGCGCGGAGGTATTGGAAAAAACGCCGGTTGAAACAGAGGCACTTCTCCACCCCCCGTTCCCGGCCCAGATCCCGGGCGATCTCCGCCCAGATTACCTTTTCGACTTCTTCCAGTCCGGATTTATTCATTTCCGCGTATTCTCCCACAATGGAGGGAAATGAGCAAGCGGGGATGAATCCCGGCCCGGAAATTATTTCCCGGGCCGGGATCTCGCCGGTATGCTATTATATCGGGAAAGAAACTGACTGAAATACCCAGCGAGGAAAACAATGATCAGAAAATCTTTTTCCTTCACCATCTGCGGATTTCTCCTGGCGGCCGCGGTCTTTTTCCGGCCGGCCCCGGCGGCCGCCGAAACCCGGCCCTATCTCCACTTCTGCGGGGCCAACGGAACCATCTTCGGCTCGACCACCCTCCTCAATACCGGGAAAAGCAATGTCCTGCTCGATTGCGGCCTCTTCCAGGAAGAGGGTTACCCCGAACGGGAGGTGGCGCGTCGGAACCGGTTTCTGCCTTTCTCCGCCCGAGAGATCGATTACGTCCTGGTCAGCCACGCCCACGGCGATCATATCGGCCGGATCCCCCTGCTGGTCCGCCACGGATTCACCGGCAAGATTTACTGCACCAAGACCACCGCCGAGTTGAGCGCGATTATGCTCCGGCTGATGCAATGGATAATGTCCCAGGATAATTCAACCTTCTATTCCGACGGACAGGTCGAACGGGCCATCGCCAATATCGTCCCCTGCGAATACCACCGCACCTACACCCTGCCCGACGGGCTGAAATTCCGGTTTTTGGAGTCCGGGCATATCCTCGGTTCGGCGATGACCTACCTGGAATTTCCAGCCGGTGACCGAGAGTATTCCCTGCTCTACACCGGGGACATCGGGAACCCGAACAACCCCCTGCTCCGTCCCCAGGAGACCGTCGAGGAAGTCGATATTTTGATCTCCGAATCGACTTACGGCAACCGTCTCCACAACGATCCCCAAGAGGATCTCCGGGCCTTCCGGGAGATTATCAACGAGACCGTCACCAAGGGAGGAAAGGTAATCATCCCCAGTTACGTCCTCGACCGGACCCAGAACATCCTCTACACCCTGAATAAACTGATCCGGGAGGGGGCCTTCGACCGTTCCTTCAACGTTTACGTGGACAGCGAATACGCCAACCGGCTGACCGGCGTCTACCGGAAGAACTCCCGGCTCTTTAACGACGATATCCAGGCGGAGATCCGGGCCGGGAAGCGACCACTCTCCTTCCCCGCCCTGAAACAATTCCCGCCCCGTGGGAAGATCAACGGGCCGGCGGTGATCCTGGCACCCAGCGGGATGGCCACGGTGGGGGCGGTCAGGGAACATCTGACCAACCATCTCTCCGATCCCGCCAGTACCGTGATCTTCGTCGGCTTCCAGGCCGACGGCAGCCTGGGCAAGGAGATCCTCGACCGGAAGTCCTTGGTCCGGATCGATAAAAAGATGGTCCCGGTCCGGGCCTCGTCTCACTACCTGAGCAGCTTCTCCGGCCACGCCGACTACCGGCAGATCGGCGCGTGGCTGAACCAGGCCAAGCGGGTGGGCCATATCTTCATCATCCACGGCCAGCCCGACGCCTCGGAGGGGTTGGCGGAATACATCCAGGCCGAGACCCCGTTCAAGGCCACGGTCCCCAAATTTCTCCAGAAGATATACCTGGACACGATCCTGCCGGAGGAGAAAGCAACGGAAGCGGGGAGAGAACTTCCCCGGGAAACGGCCCGGGCGGCGGCGATTCGATAGCGATAGCGAACCCGATAGCGATATTTCAAAAGGGCTCCCCGGATTATTCCGGGGAGCCCTTTTAAATAGCCCCTAGGGGAATCGAACCCCTGTCTCCAGACTGAGAATCTGGCATCCTGGGCCACTAGACGAAGGGGCCATAAAAACAGTGATCGGTAATCAGCAAATCGGTGATCGGTAATCCCCGGCCACTGATTTCCGATTACTGACCACCGATTACCATCTTTCGATACCTCCGGAAGGACTCGAACCTTCAACAAACGGATTAAGAGTCCGCTGCTCTGCCAAATTGAGCTACGGAGGCGCATCCCGACCTTTCGCGCTAACTATAAGGATTTTTCCCGCACGGGCAAGAAAATTTTTCCGGCAGAAATTTTTTCCAGCCGGGAAGCCGCAACCAATTCCTCGGCCCACTCTCCGCCCTCCGGATTTCCTCAGTTGAGTCTCTCTGAATCCCCGCCCCCGGTGGGCGCGCCCCACCGGAGCGAAAGGACGACCGACCAACTCCAGGCCGGAAGGAAAGTCAGGTCCGGACCGGATAGAAAAAAGTCAATATAAAGGGGAAAAGTGGCATTGTTCTCAACTTCCGGAAGGGATAGTATTATTTATAACTTGTTCGGACAATCGTGTCTTTTCGGCCTCGCGGCCTCCACCGCGACCGAGCTGACACTCAAAGCAATCCGGATGCCGGATTGAAGGAGGGAGAAATGGATAAGAAAAATATCAAGAAAGTTATGACCGGCCTCACCCTGGCCGGACTGGTGGCCGGGCTGGGCGCGATGACTGTCGGCTGTTCCTCCACCAGCTGCGGGAAGGGTTCCTGCGGCGAAGGGTCCTGCGGCTCCCAGTCCCAGGCCGAGGAAAAAACCGAGAAAAAAGCCGAGTCGTCTTGTGGGAAGGGATCCTGCGGGTAAGATACTTTCCGGGGCAATTTTGGAAAGCGGCCGGTCCGCCGTCTGACCTTAGACGCCGGACCGGTCTTTCTTTTACCTGGCAGCAAAACCGTCCGGGTGGGAAAATATATATCGTGAAGCCGGTGGAAGAGATATATCCCCTTTCCTTTTCTTTCTTATCCTCTCCAGGGCGGCGAAGGTTACTGGACAAATCCGGCCGGGGCGGCGGTCCGGAGCGAATCCCCTGCCTCCTGGAGGAAGAAGCCGGTCTGCCGGAATTTCTTCCCGCCCTGGCCAGGGCGGAGTGGGCCCGGCACCGGGTGGCGTCTTCCGAGGCGGTCTTCCCCCCGGAAGCCGACGATTTCCAGTTGAATCCCACCCTGGAGGTTGTCCAGACTTCCTGGAAGTTATCGCCGATACTGGATCGGAGGGGAGAAGAAGGGATAACCGCCCCCGAAACCGGAGAGGAGTGGCTCCTGATCCGGAAGGATCCGGCCACCCGGGAGACCGTGGCAACTCCGGCCTCGCTGGACGAACTGCTGGCGGTTAAGATTCTGGCGGAAGATATCTCCCCGGAGGCGGCCGCCGCCGAAGCGAAGGTCGCGGCGGGTAAAATCGATCGAGCTCTCTGGACGGCGGCCAAAACCGGAATTTTGATCGCGCCCCGTTCCCGCGTCACCCGTTCATTCCCCCCGCCGGAGGCCGGCGGCAAGGAAAGGTTTCAAAAAGTCGATGTCTTCACCATCCAGTGGCATATCACCCACGCCTGCGATCTTCATTGCCGGCATTGCTATGACCGCTCCAAGCGTTCCCCGCTGACCCTGATTCAGGGGAAACGCCTTTTGGGCGAGTTGGAGGATTTCTGCCGGGAGCGGAACGTCCGCGGACACGTCTGCTTTACCGGGGGCAATCCCTTTCTCTCCCCGCACTTTTTTCACCTTTACCGGGAAGCGGCCGATCGCGGTTTTTCCACCTCGATCCTCGGGAACCCGGTCTCCCGCCGGAAACTGCGGGAGATCAAGGAAATCCAAGTCCCCGGCTATTTCCAGGTCAGTCTCGAAGGCCTGGCCGAGCATAACGATTGGATGCGGGGCTTTGGCCATTTCCAACGGATCCTGGATTTCTTGGAGGTTCTCAAGGAAACGGGGATTTCCTCCGCGGTTATGCTTACCCTGACCAAAGACAACCTGGAGCAGGTCCTCCCGCTCGCCCGGATCCTGGAGGGGAAGACCGATTATTTCACCTTCAATCGCCTCTCACCGGTGGGAGAGGGGGCGGATCTTCTGCTCCCGGAGCGGAAAGAATATATCGAATTCTTAAAAAAGTACGTTTCCGCCTTCCCCGAGATCGCCCCCCTCGGCTACAAGGACAACCTGATCAATATTATTCTGGAGAACCGGGGGTTGAAGCTGTTTGCCGGCTGCACCGGTTATGGCTGCGGGGCAGCGTTTAATTTCATCACCATCCTCCCCGATGGGGAGGCCCACGCCTGCCGAAAATTCCCCTCACCGATCGGAAACGTTTTAAAAAGCGGGATCGCCGGCGTCTACGATTCCGGGGAGGCCGAACGTTACCGGCGGGGCCCCGAGGAATGCCGCCGGTGTTCTCTCCGGCCGGTCTGCGGAGGTTGCCTGGCCATCGCCGCCGGCCTCGGCCGGGATATTTTCCGGGACCGTGATCCCTTCTGCTTTTATCGTTCCGGTGCCGGCGCAGCCGGAAGGAGCAGGTAATTGCGAAGAACTTCATAGCGTCCTGAGGAGGAATCGATGGAAAGCAAATGGATGGGACTGGCGGCGTCCGGGGCGGGGAAACGATCAGTCGGACGGAGGAGCGGGGGCGGCTTCGTCGGTCGGGGGAACGGTCGCGGACTCCGCCGAGGCGGCAGCGGCGACTTCCGGCAAAATGGGGACCGGGAGCCGGGGAGAGAGGCAGCCGGCGATCCGGATCAGGATATCGGCCCGGAAATGGGGATTTTCCACCATAAGCGCGGCTTCCCCGGCCTGCCCGGCGAATTCAATCGACGTCTCTTCCTCCCTGGCGTCTAAACAACTTTGGGCCAGGGCCGCCAGGGAGAGCGCTTTAAACCTCGGGACCTCGATCAGGTCGACGATCTCCAGGACCCGGTCATAATCACCCATCGCGGCCAGACATTCCGCTATCTCCATCAGCACCAGATCCTTGAAGAGGTTGTCCTCGATCGTCCCGGCCTCGGCGATGGCCCGCTCCAAATTATCGATTGCCTCGTCGGTCCGGTCGAGTTTCGCGGAACAGGAAGCGAGCCGGGCCAGGGCCCCGGCCCGGGAAGCGGAATCCTCGAGCGCTTCAGCCAGAACGTAAGCTTCATTGAGAAGCTCCGGCGCCGCCGGATTATCAAGCCTGGCCGCCCGGGCGGCCAGGTCGGTAATTATCTCGACCCGGAAGACGGGATCCTCGATCCGCTCGGCGGCCGTCCGGGCCTGGTCGAAGAGCGCCCGAGCCTCATCTTCCTTCCCGGCCTCGATCAAGGCGCCGGAGGCCTTGAGTAAAATCCAGGCCCGGTAATATGGTTCTTCAACCGTCTCGATGATCTCCAGCGCCTCTTCCTCCGCTCCCATTTCCAGATAACGGGCGGCGATCACGGCCTCCGCCCCGGAACGGAAAAATGGATACTCGATCGCCTCGGCCAGTGCCCGCGCCTCGAGGAGAAGCTCCCCGGCCTCTTCTTCCCGGTCGAGCAGGACGTATTGCCCGGCCATCTCCGAGAGGGCAAGGACTTTATAATAGGGAGTGTCCACCGATTCGGCGGCCGAGATCGCCCGGGAGAAAAATTCATCGGCCAGGGGGATATCGCCCCGCCGGGAATAGGCGGCGGCAAGCCGGGCCAGGACCCCGGCCTGGAAGTAGGGGGGGCCGGGACGGCCGGCCAGGTCTCCGGCCTGGCCCAGAATGTCCGCCAGCGGGTCAACCTCCTCACTCTGGCCGGAGGAAGCGCGCGCTTGATCCTGGGCGGCGACCTTTTCTTGAAATTCGCTGAAGGTGTACGGGCCGATCCTGGTCTTGCCTTCCCTCAGTCTGGTCGTGCGCGGGGAGGCGGGATAAAGCGCCACGGCTTGTTCCAGCCTTTCCAGGGCCTCCCGCTCCAGGTATTCCGCTTCGGTGACTTTTCTCTCCCGCTCCCTCTCCGCCAATTTCACCAGTTCAGAGGCTTCCCGGACCAGTTCATCTACCGCCCGGTCCTCTTCCGACCGACCACAGGAAAGAAGCAGAATTGCCGAGAAGAAGACCAGCGCTGGATAGAGATATCGCTTCATTTTCAGTCCTGATCGCCGCGTCGTTGTCATCGAACGATAGGATCAAGGTGAAGGGTGAGCGAGGGGACTCGAACCCCCGGCCACCTGGGCCACAACCAGGTGCTCTAACCAACTGAGCTACGCTCACCGTGTTCCCGGCCGCCAAAATCGCCGGCGGAGGGGATGATGTCTCCGTCTCCGGGAGAACTCAAGCCAATTAAAACAGGAGACAGCGGCCGGGGCAAGAGAATTCCAATTTCACCTCTCTCCTCTTCTCAATACGCCTGGCAGGATTCGAACCTGCGACCCTCGGATTAGAAATCCGATGCTCTATCCAACTGAGCTACAGGCGCATATTTCAACAATACCCCGGAACCTTCTCCCCCCCCGACATTAAAAAGTCGGGATGCTCTAT
>JAVCCZ010000019.1 GCA_030765265.1 Candidatus Erginobacter occultus | reverse complement strand
CAGGGCGGCGGCGACCTCGACCGGGTGATGGGCGTAATCCTCGATCACCAGCACCGGCCGCCGGGCCTTGATCTCCAGCCTCCTTGAGACCCCGGGAAAAGATTGTAATCCCCGGGCGATCTCCTCGAAGTCCAGGCCCTGATCCAGGCAGAAGGCGGCCGCCCCCAAGCTGTTGATTACCCCGCAGAGACCGAGCTGGGCAAGCCGGGCCCGGCCGAGGCAGACGCCGGACCGGTAGACGGCGAAGCTGCTGCCGGCGGCGTCGAGCGAGACCTGGCGGCCTCGGATCAAGGCCCCCTCCCCGAGTCCGTAAGTAATCACCCGGAAACCGCCCCGGCCCAGGCGGTGGAGATGGGGGGTATCCTCCCCGATTACCAGAACCCCGTCGGGTGGGAGGTTCCCGGTAAATCTTTCGAAGGTCAGGATCAGTTTCTCCCAGTCGGAATAGTAATCGACGTGGTCGAGATCGAGACCGGTGATCACCTCCGCCCGGGGGGAGAGGCGGGAGAGGGAACCGTCGCTCTCGTCCGCCTCCGCCACCAACCAGCCGCCCTCGTCCCAGCCGGGATGGTCTTCCAGCCCGATCGCCTCCCCGCCCAGGGCCAGGGAGGGCTTTTCCCCGGCGGCGATCAGGATCCAGGCGATCAGGGCGGCGGTGGTGGTCTTCCCGTGGCTCCCGGCCACCGCCACCGTCGGCTTCAATCGGGTCAGCCCGGCCAGCAGTTCCGACCGGTGGAAGACCGCTATCCCCCGCTCCCGGGCCCGGACCAGTTCCGGGTTATCGGGGGCAACGGCGGAGGAGTAAACCAGCAGGTCGGGATTCCCCAACCGTTCTTCCCCGTGCCCCCGGCCGATCCGGGCCCCCCGCCGGGCCAGCCGCTCGGTACCCGCGGTCAGCTTGAGGTCGGAGCCGGTGACCTGGAAGCCCAACGAGAGCAGGATCCGGGCGAGGACATTCATCCCGGCCCCGCCGATCCCCACCAGGTGGACGGTATCGACGTCGGACCGGCCGAAAACAATAATTTTTTCCGCCCGGTCAAGCATAGTTATCCGCCAGGTTTCGCAGGTAATCGATGATTTGTTTCGCCGCGCCCGGGGTATGAAGGCCCCGGGCGGAAGCGGCCATCCGTTCCCGGAGTTGGGGCCGGGAACGGAACCGGGAAATTTCCCGGGCCAGGAGGGGAGCGGTGATCTCCCTCTCCGGATGGACCACGGCGGCGGAGGCCTCCCCAAAATAGCGGGCGTTTTCCTGCTGGTGGTCGTCAGTGGCGAAGGGGTATGGGATGAGCAGGGCGGGGAGGCCCCAGGCGGCGAGTTCGCTCAGGGTCGCCCCCCCGGCCCGGCTGACCGCCAGATCGGCCAGGCTGTAAGCCCAGCCGATCTTCTCCAGGCCGGCAAAGACAACGGCGGTTACCCCTCGTTGCCGGTAAGCGCTTTCCAGCCGCCGGCGGTCTTCCGGGCCGGCGCAATGGATCAGCTGGATCTCTCTCGCCTCCCCCGATCCGGACCAGCAGCCGGACGCCGCTTCCAGCATCCGGTTGATCGCCCGGGCGCCCCGGCTCCCCCCGAGAACCAGGACGGTGAATTTCCCCGGTTCCAGCCCCCAGGCCGCGGCGGTATTTTCCGGGGCCGCCTCGAGGGCCGCCCGCCGGACCGGCGCGCCGAGCCGGACCACCCGGGAGGGATCGAACCGCCCGGGGAGGAGGGGGAAGGAAGCGATCACCCGCACCGGCCCCCGGGCCAGAAAACGATTGGCCCGGCCCAGGACCCGGTTCTGTTCGTGACAGACCGCCGGGATCTTCAGCCGCCGGGCGGCCAGGACCGGGGGGAGGGAGACGTACCCTCCGAGTCCGATCACCAGGTCGGGACGTTGCTTCTCTAACACCTTAAGAGACCGGCGGTAGCCCCGCCGGATGGTCAGAAGCCGGGCGGGGAGCCGCCAGGGGCGGACCGGAGAGATCGCGGCCGAGGGGATGGAAATGACCCGGCTCCCGGGAGCGGACCGGGCCAGAGCTTCAGCGGGACCGCCGGCGGTTAAAAAAAGTCCGCCGGAATCATCGTCGCGCGACCGCAGTTCCTCCAGCAGGGCGATCGCCGGGGCCAGGTGTCCCCCGGTACCGCCCCCGGCAAAGACCAGGTTCATACCCGGGCCGGCTCCCGCCGCTCCCCGGGGGACCGGTTCGGTTCCGGCCTCGGGAGGTAGCGGCAGTTGGAATAATTGCCGGCGCAGTAGCGTAAAACTTCGGGCACCTCGATGCTTTTCAAGATTGCGCTGATCACGCAGGTATCGAAATACGGACAATGTTCTTCGTTCGGCATCACTTCTCCTTGGATTGGTTGGGTTGACAGAGAGATATCGGACGGCGGGTTCGCCGGCAGCGGCATTTTTCTTCCCGGTGGGACGCGATCGAGACCAGGATTCCCACCGCCAGGCAGCTGCCGAGGAGGTTGGATCCCCCGTAGCTGATAAAGGGGAACGGGAGCCCCTTGGTCGGGAGCATCCCGCAGGAGACCCCCATATTTATCATCGCCTGGATGACCAGCATCGCGGTCACCCCCTGGGCGAGGAGCCGGCCGAAGAGATCCTCCGAGCGGGCGGCGATCATAAACCCGACGATCAAAATCCCGACGACCAGGACGACGGTCAGGCCGGTCCCGAGAAACCCCAATTCTTCCCCGAGGATGGAGAAGATGAAGTCGGTGGTCGCGGCGGGGAGATAAAATAGTTTCTGCCGGCTCTCGCCCAGTCCCAGCCCGGTCGGGCCGCCGGAGCCGAGCGCGATCAGCGACTGGATAATCTGGAACCCGGCCCCCCGGGGGTCGGCCCAGGGATCGATAAAGGCCAGGATCCGCCGCATCCGGTAGCCGACCCGGAGCACCATCACCGCCAGCAGCGGGAGGGCCGCCAGGCAGAGAAAGCCGAGGTGGATCAGCCGCCCCCCGCCGAGATAGATCAGCACCAGGCCGATCACGGCGATGCTGAGGGCGGTCCCGAGATCGGGCTGGATCACCACCAGGAGGCTGAGCAACCCGATCACCGCCAGCGGGGGGAGAAAACCGGGAGCGAAACGATCGATTACCTTTTGTCGCCGGGCGAGCAGGTCGGCCAGGTAGATAATCGCCAGGTACTTGACCACTTCCGCGGGCTGGAAGCTCAGCCCCCCCGCCCCCAGCCACCTCCGGGCCCCCCCGCCGCTCCGGCCGAGGCCGGGGATAAATACCGAGACCAGGAGGAGGACCCCAGCCAGGAGCAGGAAACGGCTCTTCCCCTGAAGCCAGTGATAATCGGTCTTCGCCGCGGCCAGGAAAGCCAGCAACCCCGCCCCCAGCCAGAAAAGCTGGCGCCGGATGATGAAGTAACGGTCGCCGTGAGTATCGAGGGAATAGACGGCGCTGGAACTGTAAATCATCAGCAGGCCGATCCCGACCAGGGCGGCCGCCAGGGAGACGAGAATCAGCGGCAGGTAATTGCCCGACCCGCCGCCACCTTCCCGCTGGTCTGGAAAGCTCATAGGTTCCCCTGGCTTCAACTTCGACCGACCCGGTCTTTCAAGGGATGGCCAGCCGCTGGCCCACGGCCAGCCGGCCGGGGTCGGCGAGGTTGTTCGCCTCGGCGATCTCCCCCACCGAGACCCCGTAAAGGCGGCTGATCCCCCAGAGGGTATCGCCCTTCTCCACGGTGTGAATCCGACCGCCGGTCGGTTCCGCGGCGATATCTTCACCGGCCGGTTCATCAACCGGGGGGATGGGCGGTTTCTCCGGAGTAATGATTCCCTCTTCGATCAGGGTCTCCTCGCTGATCGGGGCCGGCGGGGCCGGTTCTTCCCGGGCGGTCGGCTCGAACCGCTGCGGCTCCGGGACCGGGGCCGAGTCCGGATCGGAGGAAGTGTGACACCCCCCGATAAAGCTCCAGAGCAGCACCGAGACCAGTGATCCCAGCGCGCCGTAAAATACCATCCTGGTTTTGCTCATCTCTCTCCCTCCCTTCCCGTTTCGGGTTTCCCGATCTTTAATCGCTATCGCTATCGGGATTGCTATCGTTAAGCTTCTCTCAAACCGGCCCCGGAAGTAAGTTCCCGCACCAGGGCTTTGAATCTATCCCCCCGGTCCCGGTAATTTTCGAACATATCGAAACTGGCGGAACCGGGAGAGAGCAGGATCACATCCCCCGATTCGGCGGCCCGGAAAGCCTCGGCCACCGCCTCCGGCAGACTCGAGACATACCGGAAGGGGACCTTCCCGGCGACCACCCGGCCCAGCTTCTCCCGGTTCTCCCCCAGCAGGAGAACCCGTTTCACCGGCCCGGGAAGGATCGGCCCGATCCGGGAGAAATCCAACCCCTTGTCGCTCCCCCCGGCCAGCCAGATCACCGGACGGGAAAACGCCTCCAGGGCCGCGGCGGCGGCCGCCGGGTTGGTCGATTTGGAATCGTTGTAAAACCCGACCCCCCCCGCCTTCCCGAGATACTCCAGCCGATGGGGAAGCGCGGGAAACGAATTCAATACCTCCCCGATATCTTCCGTCCCCACCCCTTCCGCCAGGGCGGCGGCGGCGGCAGCCAGGGCGTTCTCGAGAAAGGCCGGACCCCGGCGGGCGATCTCTTCCCCGGGACAGACAGTCCGGCGGCCGGCCGGGAGATAAGCCCTGATTTGTCCATCCTCGATCCGCGCCATCCCCGCCGGACCGCCCCAGGTGATTATCTCCACCCCGGGGGGGATGGCTTCGGCTAAAAAATCGGACAGCTTCCCGGGGAAGACGGCCCGATCCCCCTTCCCCTGCCGGGCGAAGATTTTCAGCTTGGCTTCCCCGTATTCCCTCATCGACGGATACCGGTCGAGATGGTCGGGGGAGAGATTCAAAAATACCGCCGTCCCCGGCCGGAAGGTCTCAACGTTTTCCAGTTGGAAGGAACTGATCTCCGCCACCACCACCGGCTCTCCCTTCTCTTCCAGGGCAATACGGGAGAGCGGATAACCGATATTCCCCCCGGCGACGGCCGGCCGGCCGGCCCGGCGAAAGATCTCGACCAGGAGGCTGACCGTGGTCGTCTTCCCGTTGGTCCCGGTGACGGCGACCAGCCGGCCGGACAGAAACCGGGAGGCCAACTCGACCTCGGAGATAACCGGGACCCCCGCTCGGCGGGCTTGAACCAGCAGCCGGTGGCCGGGGGGGATGCCGGGACTGACGACCACCATTTCGTACCCTCGCCAGCCATCTTCCGCCGCCCCGCCCAGGCGGACCACGGCCCCCCGGGCCGACAGGCGCCGGGCCCGGTCTTGCTGAGCCGGACCCTCCCGGTCGTCGAAGACGGAGACCGCGGTCCCCTCCCGGAGGAGCAGTTCGGCCGCCGCTTCGCCGCTCAAGCCGAGACCGATGATGGCCGCCGATGGTTTTCTCATCGCATCTTCAAGGCCCCCAGCCCGATCAGGGCGCAGATCACCGCGCAGATCCAGAAACGGACCGTGATCTTGCTCTCCGGGATATTCTTCAGCTGAAAGTGATGGTGGAGCGGGGCCATCTTGAAGATTCTCTTCCCCCGGAGACGGAATGATCCAACCTGGAGGATCACCGAGACCGCCTCGATCACGAAGACCCCGCCGATCAGGAAGAGAAAAAGCTCTTTCTTCAGCAGCACCGCCACCGTTCCGATCGCTCCCCCGCAGGCCAGGGCGCCGGTATCCCCCATAAATACCTCGGCCGGGTAGGCGTTG
>JAVCCZ010000153.1 GCA_030765265.1 Candidatus Erginobacter occultus | reverse complement strand
TCCGCCTGGGCTTCGGCGACCGGGAAATCCCCCCTCTGATAACCGTACTTCCCGGCCGCTTCCATCAGGTGGATCGGGATCGGGTAATGAATCTTGGTTTCCACGCCTTTCTCCGCGAGAAAGGCAATTAATTCATCCCTATTTTCGACCTCGATGACATAGGTATGGAACGCCTGACGAACCGTGGCCCTCCGGGGGGGGATCTTCACCCATTCCTTCAGATCCGCCAGACCGTCGTCATAGATCATAGCAGTGCGGTTCCGCTTTTCCGTCACTTCCCGGATATGCTTTATTTGGAGATTTGCCACCGCCGACTTGATCGAATCAAGACGGCAGTTATAGGCGAAAAATGCCGCTTCATTCCGATTTTTCAGACCGTGATTTCGGTAAAGCAGCAGCTGACGGTATAAATCATCCAAATCGGTGGTGATTACCCCGCCGTCGCCGCAGGTGTTGAGGTTCTTGAGCGGGTGAAGACTGAACGCCGCCAGGTCTCCCAATGAACCGATGTTCTTTCCGTTGATGGAAGCGTCCACCGCCTGGGCCGCGTCGGCGACCACCGGAAGTCCATACTTTTTGGCGATCGCGTTGATCTCTTCCATCCGTGCCGGGTTCCCGGTCAGATGGACGGGGACGATCGCTTTCGTCTTCCGGTTGATGGCGGGTTCGATCTTGCTTACGTCAATATTGTAATCATCGGCGACATCGACCAGGCGGGGAAAGGCTCCGGCCTGGACAATCGCCCCGACCGTGGCCAGAAAAGAATTGGGAACCGTGATCACCTCGTCTCCTTCCCCAACCCCGAGCACCTTCAGGGCCAGGAAGAGGGCATCGGTCCCTGAACTGACCCCGACCGCATACCTGGCACGGCAGTGTCGGGCGAAGTTCCGTTCAAACTGCTCGACTGCCGGGCCGAGCACAAACTGCCCGCTGTCCAGTATTTCATAAACAATCCGCCGGATATCTTCGCTTCCCTGAAATTGTGCCGGGATATCTGTATATTTTACTTTCATCGATTAGACACGCTTGATCTTTAACCCAAATTCTTTAGCTGAGATAATCTGGCGGAGATCCGCGGAAGCGAACAGATCGGCCTTCCATTGGATGGCGGAAGCGATCTGGATCGCCTCAACTCCATTTACGAGCATATTCTTTAAAGTGTTGGATATAAGCGTACAATAAATGTCGATCATCATCAACCACAGTTTCGACTTCCGGCCCGATTTATCATCCTGAATCAGACCGTTAATCGATGCCCCCAAAGATCTCACCGAGATTGCCACCGAGATTGCCGGTTGACTCCGTCGCCTCGATTGGGTAGCTTTCATAGTTCTGTTTGCCAAAACAATCGGATTACCGGCGGGAAATTACGAATAACCAATAATTATGAAAATTCTGCTTATTCAACCAAATATCGATACCTGTTATGAGTATGCCAGTTCCCTGGGCTTGAGGAATCTGTTTTTGTTGGCCCGGGAAAATTATGATGCCGAATATTACGACGCCTCCACCGAGCCGTATGAGTATTCCCTGAAAAAAATCCTGAAAAACCGCTATGACGTCATCGGTATCTCCTGCCAGTTCACGAACGCCATACCCTACTGCATCAGTTACGCCAAAGCCATCAAGAAACACTACCCTTCCACCATCCTGATCGGCGGAGGGAACCACGCCACTATGGCTCCTGAAGATCTGCTGGACAATCAGTTTGATTATATCGTCCTCGGCGAGGGAGAGATTACCTTCCCCCACCTGCTGCGTTGCTTGGACACCAAAAAGGATTGCCGCCAGATAAAGGGTATCGCGTTCTCTCAAAACGGAGAGGTGGTAAAAACCGCGCCGCGGGAGTTGATCCAGGATATGGATACCCTGCCGGTTATCTGTCCGGACAGCTTTGACGACAAGAGAATCTATACTTTCTCCGGCATTAAATATTTAAATATCGAAACTTCCCGGGGTTGTCCGCACAACTGCTCTTTCTGCACTACTTCGATTATGTGGGGACATCAATATCGCTATAAATCTCCGGAAAGAGTGCTGCTGGAATTCAAGCTGGCCCAACAACATCATATCAACTTCATCTGGATGGTAGACGACGATACGGCGATCAATGAAGACCGGTTGCGGGATATCTGTTCTTTGTTGATCAAGCACGACGCCCGGGTCCCCTGGGCGACGACGATTAACTGTATGTCAATAAAACGGCCCTCCACTTACAGATTGATGCGCGAAAGCGGCTGTATCAAAATCAACATCTGCCTGGAGTCGGGAAATGAGCGGATCCTGCGGGCCTATCGGAAGCCTTTCCGGCTCAGTGACGCCGTTAACGCTTATCGGCAGCTGAAAAAGAACGATATTTTAGTGCATAATCACGGCATCATCGGGTTGCCGGGGGAAACTTGCCTGGAAACATTGCGTACCTACTATTATTTAATGCGCAATTCCGATATGTGGCACGTGACCATCCTGGAGCCCCGGCCGGGCAACGCCTTCTGGGAGCAATGGGAGGGCAAGCATAATATTCTTGAGTATATGAAATTCGGAAAAGCGAATATCACCTTGGACTACCGGAAATTCTTTTATTATTTCATTTATCGGTTCTTCTGCGCGATATATTTTCTCAACCCGTTCCGGATTTATAAGGCGCTGTTTTTGAAACCCGATACCCTGAGATACAATTATTGGATACAGTATTTTGTCGCCTACCGGATCCTGCGGGGGAATTTTCTCCGGGTGATGAAAACCAGGTTCGGGAAATTCTTCTCGGCAAAAACTTAAACCGAGAAGCTGTTCGTCCGCTTATCTTGAGGTTCTATCCTTCTTGATCCGTTCCAGCACCGCTTCCGCCAGTTTTTCCCCAAAAGCATCCGAACCCTCCTGGTTCATATGCACTAAGTCGATGTAAGGGTTGTATTCCGCCGACTTGAAGATCGGGGATAAATCCAGGTAATCAACCCCATTCTCCTGCAATTTCGCCCCGGTTTCCCTCAGCCCGTCGTATCCTTGGCTCCACAGCGAATAGGGGATCAACTGAAGATCATACATCGGGCTGGTGCGCAAAAATTGTTCCTCGAATTCGGTGGGATTATCCCGGGCGTAACCGAGCATAGCGTGGAGAACAAAGATGATATCGATCCCCCGGCAACGGGCCGCCATATTCATAAAAAGGATGTCCCGGCGGTAAAGATCGAGGGCTTTTTCCCAGACCAGGAGCTTCTCCTCTGTGGAGATCGCGGTTATTTTTTCGCCGATGACTTCGATGCCGCGAGTATGAAACTGTTTGGCCAGCAACTGGACCAAACCGTTCAGTCCCAACTGCAGGGATTTCCAGCTTCGCGCCGGTTGATGGTTTTTCAATCCGTCCAGAAATAAGGCCAGGTGATAAGCCCCGGGCGAGCCGTATTCCATCCGATTCCCCGCCACCCAGTACCATCCGGGGTAGTTGAGGGGCAGCTGGTAGGCGTAATTTTCCAGCGGTCGGACCAGGTTATTGAACCCCTCGACGCAGATTACCAGATCGATTTCCGAGCCGTTGCTGAGAAAAGCGACCAGGAGGTTCTTGTCCTGGACGGTCAGAAAACCGTGATGAGCCGCCAGGATCACCCGGAACCGGGAAATTTCCGGAAAGGGATTTTTCTGGTTTAAATGGGTTTGCAGGGTCCAGGGGATGGTCATAGCGGTGGAACCGCCCAGGAGAAGGACAGTATATTCCGACTCGGATTTTTTCTCGATCCGTTCCGGCATAAAGGGGGATTCGTCCTGGTGTCCGAAATACGGATGAAGGGGAATGAATAATTCTTCTCTTTCAACTTCTACTTCCGTTAGCGGATGAAAGTTGAGATAAACTCTGACCGTTAACTCGAGCATAGCCAGGCCGACCAGGACGACTCCGAACACCGCCAAAAATTTCCCGACAATTCTAAATATTTTTTTCATCCAACTCCCTTTTTTCAGATCTCTAGCGGCAATATTCTAGCGCTGATACAACGACCCAGGAACACGGTAACTATTGATAATTTCCTTAAAATCGGTTCGGAAAACATCCCTTTCTATCGGCGGCTCTAACCTTTCTTGCGGATTATCGCGGACCTGAGAGAAATAAGACCGCGGGACCTGATAGTCGGCAACGTTCTTTTGGGTTTCATAATACCATCTCAACCACAACCGGGGATCCTCGGTCGGTCCTGCCGGAAACACCAGTTTCCAGCCCAGGGAATGCCTGACCCGGAATGCCTCGCAGGTCTGCCGGAATTCCTCCACCAATCCGGGGGCGGCCTGCTCAAGAAACGCGGCCGACCTGTCTTCAAAGTATTTCGCCACGTCCGGCCGATCGAACTCCAGGAAATAGGCCACGTAATCCAGGGAGGCGGCGAAATATTCCCCGATATGATACCGGCTGTCAGGCCGCAACCAGCCATCCGGCTGGGCGGGAGCGACGGCTTGGTAATACTTGCGCCCCCGTTTTCCGGCGCCGGCTAAAAATACAAGGGCTCCCGCGCAAAAAATTGCCAGTGCCGCCAGGAGCAGGGGCAGGGCTTTCCTCCGGGGAATACATTTTCGCAGCGCCGAGATCAGAAAGAAAACCGGGATCAAAATCAGGAGCAGCGGCCAGATCGCTCTGCTTTTGGGGAGAAAGATAAATTTCAGCACTTCCGGAAAGAATTCCCCCGCTCGTCCGAAGACAAATATCAGCATTTCCGGCAGGGTGTTCGCTTTCAAATACCCGATCGACCCGTCGGCCAGCTCCCAGCCGTTGCCGTAAATGAAAAAAATCAGCACCGCCCAGAAAACGCAGCCGAGGCCGATCAGCGCCCAGATCCAGAAAAGCTTTTTTCGAATATCCAGCAGCCGGGCCAGGAAGAGCATAAAGCAGGGCACCACCATCAGCAGCGGGCGCTGCCCCCCCTGCGCCAGCCAGAACGGAAATGTGGTGCAGACGACGACCGCCGCCGTCAGAACCCCGAAAAGCAGATGATTGATCCCCGGATTGGCCCGGAATTTGACCAGGTATCCGATCAGAGCTAACAGGAATACCGGCCAGAAGGGAAACAATCCATTGCGGGGACCAAAGAGCATCCGGGGCATTTCGGTCAAGAGCCGGGGATCGGCCAGAATGCCGTAAGTATTCCCCCAGCTTCCGTAGAGGATCAGCTGGATGAGAATGATCACGGCCAGGAAAAAGCCCGCCGACAGGGAGACGAGCAGTCCGTGGAGAACTATCCGTCGGCCCGGTTCTCTGGAGCGCATCTCCCGGATAATTCCATAGGCCGGCAGCAGCCCCCAAACCGCGAACTCATTCCTGACCAGCACGCCGAAACCCCAAACGCTTCCCAGCAAAAGCCAGGCCAGGCCCTGCCGCCGATCCGCGAAGTGATAGACGTAAAGCAAAAGCGCGGCCAGGAAAGCGGTCGGGAGATTGGTCTGGCAGGGCCAGCGGGCGACAAAAGTCAGCAAGGGGCCCCCCAGCGCGCCTAAGGTCACAGCGACAAAGGCGGCTTGCGCCGAATAATACACCCGGGCCACCCGGTAAACCAGCAGGCAGGTCCCAAACCCCAGCAGCCAGGCAATAAGGCGTTCCCAGATCCCCCGGTGAAACGGTCGGGATTGCAGGCGGGCGGGCCAGAAGGGAAGAACCGAGATCAATCGGGAGGAAAGCGGGGCCAGAACCAGCGGCGGAATAAAAAATACCGACCCGCCGATAGACTGGAATACGGGATGGTGCCAGGTCGGGGAAACTTCTCGCGGATGTCCGTTCCCGCAAGCCGCCAGAATATTCAGATGGCCATCTTCAATAATTGTGCGAGCAATTGTCCGATAAATTATCTGGTCCGGCCCGTCGCTCCGGTCGGAAAAATAAAGAATTAGCGGAACAAGCCATAACAACCAGAGCAGCCTTCGATATTTCATAGTCGGCCTGAGCAATTTCTCTACCGGATTGCTTTCCCACACCCACTATGTAGTGTCTGAACGAAAACCTTAAATCACATAGACTTTGTCATTGCGAGGAACGAAGTGACGAAGCAATCTCATCACAAACTCAACAGATTGCTTCGTCGTCCCTCCTCGCAATGACCTGGTTTTTGG
>JAVCCZ010000035.1 GCA_030765265.1 Candidatus Erginobacter occultus | reverse complement strand
CCTTCCCGGTCGATCCCCTCGGCCGGGCAGTCGTTCCAGAGAACCTCGTGCCCGGCGTCCCGGAGCATTGTCGCGGCGGTCGCCGGAACTACCGGGTAGATGAAGGTCGGCTCGGTAAAGTACTGGAACTGCCGGTTCTGCCCCAGGGTTGGGAACCCCTTGGAACTATCCAGGGGCGGGTATGAGAAGATTATTTTCACGGTCAATCAGGCTATCAATGATTTAAAGGAGGGAGTTTAGCATATTTACCGGGAATAAAACGGCAATTATTCTGATTGGCTGTTGACAAAACCGCATAGTAAGTGTACTTTAAGTGTGTTTAGATAGAAGATCGCAATTTCATAGTCTGAAGGGAGGTTAATTATGGCCGTCAAAACCATCACCATTGATATGGAAGCTTATACTTTACTGGCCGCGGAGAAAAGCGGGAAAGAATCTTTCAGCCGGGTGATTAAGCGGAAGCTCCGGCCGGTTCACACCGCGGATAACCTATTGCGGAATCTTAACAAGATCGAATTATCCGACAGCACCCTGGACAGGACCGAGGAAATAATCCGGTCCCGACGGGAATCGATAGCCAGTTCCCCGGTAATTGAAGAGGAGTGAGAGGATATGTTCATAGATACTTCTTTCTGTATTGATCTGCTGCGGGAACAGAAGCGTCATCGCCCGGGACCGGCGGTGAAAAAGTTGGAATCATTGTCCGGGGTGGAGATTTGCGCCTCAGTTTTTGTCCTCTGTGAACTGATGGCCGGGGCCTGGCTATCTGTTGATCCCGCCAGGGAAAGAGAACGGGTTAAGGTGCTGAGTGGAATGCTGACTATCGTTTATCCGGACTACTCTTTTGCGGTTAGTTACGGTGAGATGGAAGCGGAATTAAGAAAGACAGGGTTCCCAATTCCGACAATGGATCTTCTGATCGGAGTTTCCGCCAAGATCCATAATCTGCCCTTGATTACCAGGGACGCGCAGCATTTCCATAGGATTCCCGGTTTGTTGCTGGAAGAATATTGATCGGTTTTAGATGTGGCCCTTCGGTTTCACTCAGGGCAAGCTACCCCTTTGGGGTGCGGAGAGGGATTTTATCCGGGTTTATAAACCCGGGGCTTTGCCCCGGGCTATAATGTATCACCCCGTTGGGGTGAAGGGGGATCAATTGCCGGGAACCGGGATCTTTTCTTCGGGCAGGCGGCGGGCGGTTAGGCCGCGGAGGAAATTGAGACCGTAGACGACGTGGGTGGTGACGATCCCGGCGGCGACCAGCGCGCCTTCCTTCAGTTTTAGGGTTCGCAATCCTGAGGCCAGGGCCAGGAGGAGGTAGAGGGCCACCGGGATCAGGTAGAACTTCATCCCTCCCGGGATCAGGAGCAGCGGGATCCAGCCGAGGAGGAGAAAGAGCGTCCAGAGGGAGGGGAGGAAGTAATTCGGACGGCGGGAGGTGGCCGGGAACTTCTTGACGAAGTAGCCGCGATGGAGGCCGTAGTTCCCGATCTGCCGCCAGTGGGCGCGGAAGAGGGGGCGGCGGTGGTGGAAGACCTGGACGTCGGGGTCGTAGATGATCTTTTCCTGTTTTCCCCGGGTGAGCTTCCAACAGAGTACGGTGTCTTCCCCCGGCCAGTAAGGAGAATCGAACCCCCCTGCCCTCTCGAAGCTCGACTTCCGGACCAGGAGGTTGCAGGTCGGGTAATCGTCCACCTCCCTCAGCATCTTCGGGATGTGGCGGTAGACGTGGACCCCGCCGACCATCCAGCCGGCCAGCACCCTCCCCCCCGCTTGTTGCCGGAGCCCGTCTTCCGGCGCGGTGGAGGCGGGACCGCCGACGGCGGCGATAGCCGGATCCCCGAAATGGGGGATGGCGGTCTTCAGCCAGTCTTCCTGGGGGTAGGCGTCGTCATCGATAAAGGCCAGTATCTCGCCGGTGGCTTCGGCCGCCCCGAGATCCCTTTTTTCGGGCGGGCCGACCGTTCCGGTGGGGACGACCCGGACAGCTCCTCCCGGATTCTCCATCTTCCGGTCGGGGAGGAGGATGACCTCATAATCGGGGTAGTCGAGCGCCCGGATTTTTTCCAGGCATTGTTCGAGATAACGGTTCGGTTGGGCAAAAGCGATCAGGATCGATACCCGGGGGGTCTGCTCCCACTTCGGCAGCGGCCGGTCGTAGTACTTGAGGACCTTTAACCGGTAGAAGACGGCCAGGGTATCGAGAAGGATGGTCCAGATCGAGCCGGGCCCGATCCTGCCGAACTTCCCCTTGTATTCGACCACGATCGGGGCCTCGGCGATGGCGAACCCCCGGTGGTGGAGATTGGCCAGGAGTTCGAGGTCGAAGGCGTAGCGCTTGACCAGGAGAAGGGGGAGGACGGCGGCCAGGGCCTCGCGCCGGAAGAGCTTGATCCCGGTCTGGGTGTCCCGGATCGGCAGGCCGAAGAGGAGCTTGACCAGGAAGAAGTAGGCTGCCGAGACCAGGCGGCGGGCGGGCGGGTAGTTGAGGGTCGAGTCCGGGTGGCGCTTGGAGCCGATCACGGCGTCGGCGGACGTTTGCTTTTGGATTTCGAGGAGAGTGGCGAACTGGCGGGGGTGGATATCGAGATCGGAGTCGAGGAAGAAGACCAGCTCTCCCCGACAAACCCCGAAAGCTTTCTTCAGGGCCCAGCCTTTGCCCCGGTTGCCGGGGGCGGCAAGGGTTTTGACCCCGGGGATCTCCCGTCCGGCCCGGGCGATCTCCTCCCCGGTGTTGTCGGTGCTGCCGTCGTCCACCACCACCAGCTCGAAGTTGTCGGAGAGTTTGGCGACGGCCAGGCTCGT
>JAVCCZ010000247.1 GCA_030765265.1 Candidatus Erginobacter occultus | reverse complement strand
GCAGTTTTGACGACTTCCTCCAGGAAGAGGGTCTCCTCGCTGAAGCTGAGGCGGCAGCTGTTAAGCGCGTTATAGCGCACCAGATTAATGAGGAAATGGCAGAACGCCATATCTCCAAGAGTGCATTGGCTCGCATGATGCAGACAAGCCGGTCCTCGCTCAACCGCCTTCTCGACCCGGAGAATTCATCTGTTACACTTCTCACCCTGGAAAGTGTTGCGCTTGCACTCGGTAAAAAACTTAAGGTTCAATTGGGATAATTGCCGAACCAGTCGCTCAAGCAGACCGGAAGGGCTAATGCTACTATCAAACGTTTTTAGCTTAACCGGAGTTTTTCGGGGTAGCATGGTTTTTTAGTTGGCCCTTCCGGCAGCTTAGCTCTACGTAAGAAGGAGCGGGGGAGAATGGGGAGAATATTATGAATGAAGAAACCAAATCAATTCACGAGTTAGACTTCAAATTAATCTGCGAATATTTTTCCAACTTGGAACGGCAGGGTCCCGGCAGCCCAGAGGTGACCGTCAAGGCCTTGAGCTTCGTTGATGGTCTGACCGACGAATCCCGGATCGCCGATATCGGCTGCGGCACCGGCGGCCAGACAATGGTGCTGGCCGAACATACCCCGGGACGGATTACCGGGATCGACCTCTTCCCCTCTTTTATCGACCTGTTCAACACCAACGCCGGGAGATTGAACCTCCGGGACCGGGTAAAGGGTATTGTCGGTTCGATGGATGACCTCCCTTTCCCGCCGGAAGAATTCGACCTGATCTGGTCGGAAGGGGCGATCTACAACATCGGCTTCGCCCGCGGCTTGAAGGAATGGCGCAAGTTCTTGAAGCCCGGCGGCTATATCGCCGTTTCCGAAGCCTCGTGGTTTACCGAGGAGCGGCCGGTCGAGATCGACGAGTTCTGGAAGGACGCTTATCCGGAGATAGACACTATTTCCCATAAGGTTGCCCGGATGGAAAAAGCCGGATATATCCCGGTTGCGACTTTTATTCTTCCGGAAGATTGCTGGACCGAACATTTCTATGAACCGCAAGTTTCCGTCCAGGAAAAATTCCTAAAAAAACATCCCGGCAATCAAGCCGCCGAAGAACTCATAGCGAACCAGCGGCACGAAGCTGAACTGTATTACCGGTATAAAGAGGATTACGGCTATGTCTTCTATATCGGGAAGACGATCTGACCGGAGGAAGGTGAATATGAAAGGTAAGATCATCAAACTGCCGGATCCGGAGAAACACCTTGATTTCCCCTTGATGGAGGCGCTGGAACGGAGACGCTCGATCCGAAAATGGAAAAACCTTCCCTTGCCCGAACAGGAGCTCTCCAATCTCCTCTGGGCGGCCTGCGGCATCACCAAGGAAAAGTACGGCAAGGTCAAGAGCAAGCGGACGGCCCCTTCGGCGTGCAACTCGCAGGAGATCAGGATCTACGTGATCGCGGAAGAGGGAGTGTTTCTCTACGACGAGGAGAATCATCAATTAATCAAAACCGTCTCCCGGGATATCCGGAAAGAGATCGGCACCCAGAAGATGATGAAGGCCGCCCCGCTGGGCCTGGTCTTCGTGGCCGATCTGTCGAGGATGAAGAGTCCTTTTTTGCGGAGCGAGGAGGCGAAGCGGTTTTCCGCCTGGGTCGATACCGGCTATGTCAGCCAGAATGTTTACCTCTACTGCGCCGCCACCGGCCTGGGGACGGTCGTCCTCTCCCTGGTGGACCGGGATAAATTGCATCATTTAATGAAATTGGGGGAGGAGGAGAAGATCGTGCTGACCCAGGTCGTGGGCCATTCAGGATAATTCCCGCGGCCGCGGCCGGCGGTTTTTTTTGCGGTTGGCTACCATATATATTTATGGTATACAATGTATGAAGTGCCACCCCTTCGGGGTGGTGGAGGGAGGGTGTTGCCGGGTACCCGGGGCTTCGGGCCGGGCTGAGCTACAGGGAGGCGGGTATGTTCGCGCAGTTGAATTGCCGGAGTTACTACTCCTTTCTCCGGGGGGCGGGGGCGCCGGGGGAGCTGGCCCGGCGGGCCGCGGAGCTGGGGATCGGGGCGCTGGGCCTGGCCGACCAGAACGGGGTTTACGGCGCGGTGGAGTTTTACCTGGCCTGCCGGGAAGCCGGAGTGAAGGCGGTTCTGGGGGCGGAATTGACCGAGGAGGGATTGTCCGGGGAGCGGAGCGCGGTCTTCCTGGCCCGGAACCGGAAAGGCTGGGCCGGGGTCTGCCGGCTGGTCACCGCCCGGCAGCTGGACGCGGATTTCTCCCTCCCGCGGGCGGCGGAAGAGGCGGGGGAGGGGGGTGATATCTTCGTCCTCACCCCCTTCCCGGAGCTGATCCCCGACCCGGCCCCGGAGACCGTCTACCTCTCGGTCGGCCCGGAGACGGGGCCCCGGCGGCGGAGGGAACTGGCCCGGGCGGCCGGGGAACGGAAGCTCAGGACGGCGGCCGCCGGCGCGGTTCTCTTCCCCGACCGGGCCGACTACCTCCTCTTCCGCCTCCTGTCCGCCATCCGGATCCGGACCCCGCTGCCGGTTTCGCCGCCGCCTTCTCCCCGGTGGGGGTGGCTGAAAGGGGAGCGGGAGGAGGCGGCCGACCTCGACGACTTCCCGGGGGCGGCGGAGGCCGCGGGGGAGATCGCCGCCGATTGCCGGTTCGAGCCGGAACTCGACCGGCTCCGCCTGCCCCGCTACCCGCTACCGGCGGGGGAGAAGGCGGGCGGCCGGTTGCGGGCTCTCTGCTTGAAAGGGGTCCGGCGCCGCTACCGGGAGATCCCGGCGGGTCTGCGGGCGAGGCTGGAGAAGGAACTGTCAACCATCGAGGAACTGGGGATGGCCGATTACTTTCTCCTGGTCGAGGAGATCGCCGCCTTCGCCCGGCAGCGGGGGATCCCCTCGCTGGGCCGCGGTTCGGCCGCCGCCAGCCTGGTCTGCTACCTCCTCTCGATCACCGGGGTCGACCCGCTGAAACATCACCTCTACTTCGAGCGCTTCCTCAACCGGGCGCGGACCGACCCCCCGGATATTGACCTCGACTTCCCCACCAAGCGGCGGGGAGAGGTGGTGGAGTGGATCCGCCGGCGCTTCGGGAGCGACCGGACGGCGACCCTCTCGACCACGATCCGATTCCGGGCCCGCTCCGCCCTCGGCGAGGCCGCCCGGGCGCTGGGGATGGGCGAGCCGGCCGTCCGGCGGCTGACCCGGCAGCTGCCCGGCTTCTGCTCGCTGGCCGACCCGGGGCGGATCCGCCGGGAGTACCCGGAGTCCCAAAACCTCCCCTGGGGGGAGAAGTGGTTTCAGGACCTGCTGGCGATCGCCGGGAAGCTGGAGGGGATCCCCCGCCACCTCTCGGTCCACCCGGGCGGGGTAGTGATCGGCCCCGGCCCCCTGACCGACTGCCTGGCCCTGGAGCGCGCCCGCGGGGGAGCGGTGGTCACCCAGCCCGATATGTACTCCGTGAAGAGGCTGGGTCTGCTGAAGATCGATATCCTGGGGCAACGCTCCCTGGCGGTGGTCGAGGACGCCGTCCGGGCGATCCGGGCCTCCGGCGTCCGGATCGACCTGGACCGGCTCGACCCGGAGGAGGACCGCCGGACCGGGGACCTGCTGGCGGAGGGGAAGACCGTCGGCTGTTTCTACATCGAGTCGCCGGTGATGCGCTCGCTGCTCAAGCGTCTCCGCTGCCGCGACTTCGCCACCCTGGTCGCGGCCAGCTCGGTGATCCGCCCCGGGGTCTCCTCGACCGGCTGCGCCGACCGTTTTATCGCCCGCAAACGCGGCCGGGAAAAGGCGGAACCGATCCATCCCCTGGTCGACCCGATCCTGTCCGGGACCGAGGGGGTGATGATCTACCAGGAGCAGGTGATGCGGGTGGTGGTCGAGGCGGCCGGGATGTCGCCGGCCGAGGCCGACACCTTCCGCCGCTGTATGACGAAGAAGCCCGGCTGGGAGGGACTGGGAAGCTCCCGTTCCCGGTTCCTGGAGGGAGCGGCGGGAAACCGGATTCCGGCGTCGGCGGCGGAAGAACTCTGGCGGCAGATCGAGGGGTTCGCCGCCTACGCCTTCTGCCAGGCCCACAGCGCCGCCTTCGCCCGGCTCTCGGTCGTGACCGCCTACCTGAAGGCCCACTACCCGGCCCAGTTCCTCGCCGCCGTGATCGCCAACCGGGGCGGTTTCTACCCGACCGGGGAGTACGTCCAGGAAGCCCGGCGGCTGGGGCTGGAGATCCTCCCCCCGGATGTCCTCCGCGGCGGCGCGGCCTGCCGGGCGGAGGGGGAGGGGATCCGCCTTGGTCTGCGGGAAGTGAAACACCTGCGGGGGGAGACCATCCGCCGGATCCGGGAAGAGCGGGAGCGGCGGCCTTTCTCTTCCGGGGAGGATTTCCTCCGCCGGGTCCGGCCCGGCCGGCACGAGGTCCTGGCCCTGGCCCGGGCCGGGGCCCTGAACTCACTGGGACTGGGGCCGGCGGCCGCGGCCTGGCGGCTGGCCGGGGGAGGGGACCCGGCGGAGCCCTCCCCGCTCTTCCCCGGTTTTATCGAGGAGCCGGGCGCCCCGTTCCCGGCCGGGCTTGAACGGAGCGAAGAGCGGCGAGCCGCCGAGACGGCGGGGATGGGCTTCTCCTCCCTCTCCCCGGAGGCCGACGAACGGGCGGAGCGGCTGCGCCGGTCTCTGCCCGGCTGCCGCCTGATCCGGAGCGACGGACTGGCCGCCCGGGCGGGGGAAGAGGTGGAACTGATCGGCAGCCCGGTCACCGGCCGGACCACCCGGACCCGGCGGGGAGGGAAGCTGATGAAGTTCCTGACCCTGGAAGACGGAGCCGGGCTCTTCGAGGCGGTCCTCTTCCCGGAGTGTTACCGCCGCCGCGGTCATCTCCTCGCCTTTTCCGGCCCCTATCACATCCGGGGGACGGTCCGGGTCGAAGACGGCGCGGCGGTGGTCGTCTGCCGCGATATTGTTTTGACGGAGGGGTGGATTTTTGCTAACGTGAGAAAGTGATCAGCCCGGCGGGATGGGGATGGCGGCGTCTTTCCGGGGAAACATCCCGTCCGCCGAACAAAAAAAAGGAGGTGTCGTATGTTTCTCGTCTGGATATTTATCATCGCGATCGTGGCGATCCTGGTAGTTTACCTGGTCTCCAACAAGTCCTGCTGCTGCGGAGATGCCAAAGATTCCGGGTCTCCCGCCCCGAAGACCGAACCGCCGAAAGTGGCCGCCCCGGCGCCGGCCGAAACAACGCCGCCGCCCGCCCCGACTCCGCCGGCGGAACCGAAAACAACCGGCGGGGAGAAACCGGCCGAGCGGTAAATTATCGACTCGGCGGAATTTTTTTATTGAAAAGCCGCTGGCCGCCTTATATAAACTGTCCTTTTTCTCCGGCCCGGCCGGAGAAAAAGGATCGAGGGCGATTAGCTCAGTCTGGTTAGAGCGCTTGCTCGACACGCAAGAGGTCACTGGTTCGAGTCCAGTATCGCCCATTGTGGAAAAATCTTAAAATTCGACGTATCGGGGATTTCCGTTACTGAAGCTGATTAACTATATGGAAGAACACGATTATCTGGACCGTTATCGCCACAGCGCGGCCCACGTTATGGCCCAGGCGGTAAAAAAGCTCTACCCCGAGGCGAAACTGGGTATCGGCCCCCCGATCGAAGACGGTTTTTATTACGACTTCGATCTCCCCGAGACGCTCACCCCCGAGGTATTCCCCCGGATCGAGGAGGAGATGGCGACAATCGTCGCCGCCGATCATCCTTTCCAGCGGGAAGAACTCTCCTTCGAAGAGGGGAAGAAGCTCCTGGAGGAACAGGGGGAGACCTACAAGCTGGAGCTGCTGGAAGGGCTGAAGGACCAGGCCATCAGCATCTACCGCTCCGGCGGGTTCGTCGATCTCTGCCGGGGACCCCACCTGGAACATACCGGACAGCTCAAGGCTTTCAAGCTGCTCTCGGTGGCCGGGGCCTACTGGAAGGGCGACGAACAGCGCCCGATGCTGCAGCGGATCTACGCCACCGCCTTCCCCGATTCCCGGGATCTGAGACGCTACCTGGCCGGGATCGAGGAGGCGAAGAAGCGCGACCACCGGAAGCTCGGCCGGGAGATGGACCTCTTCAGCTTTCACGAAGAAGCCCCCGGAGCTCCCTTCTTTCACCCCCGCGGGGCCCTGCTCTACCGGACCCTGCTCGGATACTGGCGGGAGGAGCACGAAAAGGCCGGCTACCAGGAGATTATGACCCCGCTGATGCTCCGCGACCACCTCTGGCATCAGAGCGGGCACTGGGAGCATTACCAGGACCATATGTACCTGAGCACGGTCGGAGAGCAGACTTTCGCCGTCAAGCCGATGAATTGCCCGGGGACCCTGCTTTATTACCGGGAGACCCAGCACTCCTACCGGGAATTTCCCTTGAAGATCGCCGAACTGGGGAGGGTCCACCGCCGGGAGCTGACCGGGGTCCTCCACGGACTCTTCCGGGTCCAGAGTTTCGTGATCGACGACGCCCATATCTTCTGCCTCCCGGAACAGATCACCTCCGAGATCGTCAAGGTCGTCGACCTGATCCTCTCCATCTACCGGACGATCGGTTTCCCGGAGTTCTCGGTCGAGATCTCGACCCGGCCGGAGTCCTCGATCGGCAGCGACGCGGACTGGGAGCTGGCGACCCGGTCGCTGAAAGAGGCCCTGGAGCAAAACCGGATCGAATACGAGATCAGCGAGGGAGAAGGAGCTTTCTACGGACCCAAGATCGACTTCCACATCAAGGACTGCCTGAACCGGAGCCACCAGTGCGGAACCATCCAGCTTGACTTTTCGATGCCGGAGCGGTTCAATCTCGAGTACGTCGGGGTTGACGGGCTGAAACACCGGCCGGTAATGATCCACCGGGCGACCTTCGGTTCGATCGAACGCTTTTTAGCCATCCTCCTCGAACATTACGGGGGGGTGCTCCCGCTCTGGCTGGCCCCGGTCCAGGCGATTGTTCTCCCGATCTCGGAGAAGACCATCGCCTACGGGAGAAAGGTTAAAGACCGCCTGGCCGAGGCCGGGATCCGGGTCGAACTGGACGAACGGGACGAGAAGATCGGCTACAAGATCCGTTCCGCCCGGCTCCAGAGGGTACCTTATATGCTGGTAGTGGGGCCGGCCGAGGAAAATTCCGGCACCGCGTCCGTCCGACATCGACGGGAAGGGCAGCGGGGGGAATGGCCGCTGGAGAAAATTATCGAGGACCTCTCGGGGGAGATCGCCGCCCGGACCGGGTACGACTCCTGTCTGCTCCCGGAAGCGGATTGATTTTTTCCGCCCGATATTGTTAAATTACCTGTTTGCCGGCTACCGCCCCGATTGGATCGGGGCGGGAGAATCCCGGCAGGGAAAAGAACGCCATTATCCAAAGGAGGTGATCGGCGATTCTCAAACACATATTTATCAACAAGGACATCCGGGCCAATAGAGTTCGGACCATCGACACGGACGGAACCCAGCTCGGAATACTGGAAATGTCCGATGCTTTGAACCTGGCCCGCGAACGCGGCCTGGATTTGGTCTGCGTGGCTCCCCAATCGATTCCGCCCGTCTGCCGGATTCTCGATTACGGCAAGTATAAATACGAATTGAACAAGCGGGATAAGGAGAGCAAGAAGAAGCAGCATTTCGGGCGGCTTAAAGAGATCAAGCTGAAGGCCCGGATCGAGGAGCACGACTATCAGGTAAAACTGCGCAAGGCGGTTGAATTTCTCAGCCGGGGGGATAAGCTGAAACTGACCCTGACCCTGCGGGGTCGGGAGATGATCCGCCAGGACCTGGGTCGAAAAACCCTCGCCCGGATGATCGAGGACCTCAAGGATCTCGGCCAGGCGGAAGGGAATTTCCGGACGATGGGACGCCGGATAACAATCCTGGTCACTCCCCACACGGGCCGTTAACCCGGCTTCCGGTTCCGCTCCGGTTGAGAAAGGGGGGCGAGAACGCTTTTGTGCCGGGATTGAATTTGCAATATTCGAGGAGTACCGATATGCCCAAAATCAAGAGTAGAAGAGGGATCCAGAAGAGGATCAAGATCAGCAAGAAGGGGAAAGTCCTCATCAAGCGATCCGGAAAGAGTCACCTGCTGACCACCAAGAGCCGGAAGCGGAAGCGCCGGCTGCGCAGCCCCAATACCCTGGAAGGGGCGTCGGCCAAGGAGTTCAAGAAGTTGCTTCCTTACGATTAAAGGAGAAGTTATGACCAGAGTTAAAACCGCGACTGCCGGCCACCGCCGGAGAAAGAAAACCTTAAAAGAGGCCCGGGGCTACCGGGGAGCGCGAAGCAAGCTCAACCGGACCGCCCGGACCGCGGTGATGCGGGCCCAGGCGGAAGCCTACCGGGGCCGGAAGCAGAAAAAGCGGGATTTCCGTTCCCTCTGGATTACCCGGATCCGGGCCGCGGTCCGGCAGGAAGGTCTCTCCTATTCCCGGTTTATCAACCTGCTCAAGCGCGGCGAGGTTACGGTTAACCGGAAGGTGCTGGCCGAGCTGGCGGTCCGCTGCCCCGAAGCTTTTTCCCGCCTGGTCGAGTCGATCCGGGAACCCGCGGCCTAACTTCCCCCCGGGAAGGTCCGGATCGATGGAAGAGGAACTCCAGCTGCTGACCCGGGAGGCCCGGTCCGCCCTCGAAAGCGTCGCCGACGGGGAAGGACTGGAATCTCTTCGGGTATCCTATCTCGGCCGGAAAGGCCGGATCACCGCCCTGATCCGGTCGGTCGGCGCCCTTCCCGCAGAAGACCGGCCCCGGATGGGCCAGGCCGCCAACCGGCTGAAGAAAGAGCTCGAGCTCGAATTCGAAAAGGCCGAAGGAAGACTCCGGGAAGCGGCGGAACGCCGGAAGACCAGCCGGGAGGCGGTCGACGTCACCCTCCCCGGCCTGGCCCTTTCCCGGGGCCGGCGCCACCCGATCACCGCCACCCTGGAAGAAGTGATCGATATCTTCAGCGGCCTCGGCTTCGCCCTGGAGAGCGGTCCCGAGATCGAGACCGAGTATTACAACTTCGACGCCCTGAATATGCCCGCCGACCATCCCGCCCGGGATATGCAGGATACCCTCTACCTGGAAGACGGGAGGGTGCTGCGGACCCACACCTCGCCGGTCCAGATCCGGACGATGGAGAAGACCGAGCCGCCGCTCCGGATGATCTGCGCCGGCAAGGCCTTCCGGGCCGATACCGCCGACGCCTCCCATTCCCCGATGTTCCACCAACTGGAAGGCCTGATGGTCGACCGCGTGGTCAGCCTGGCCGATCTGAAAGGAGTTTTGACCGTCTTTGCCCGCCGGCTCTTCGGGGAGGAGACCCGGTTGCGCTTCCGGCCCAGTTTCTTCCCCTTCACCGAGCCTTCCGCCGAGGTCGATATCTCCTGCGTGGTCTGCTCCGGAACCGGCTGCAGTCTCTGTTCCCGCCGGGGCTGGCTGGAGATCCTCGGCGCCGGGATGGTCGACCCCGAGGTCTTCCGGGCGGTCGGTTACGACCCCGAGGAGTGGACCGGCTTCGCCTTCGGAATGGGGATCGAGCGGATCGCGATGCTCAAGCACGGGATCGACGATATCCGCCTCTTCTATGACAACGACCTGCGCTTTCTCCATCAATTTTAAGAAGTCTTACCACAGAGGCACAGAGAACACAGAGAGTTAAAGTAATCTTAACCCATCGCCATATCCCTTCTCCGTAATCTCCGTGTGACTGTGAAAAAATAGTCTATATCGGTTATAAAATATCGCCGGCGAGAACCTAGCAAGTTAAAAATCTCTTCTCCGCACCATATCCTTATCTCTGTGTCCTCTGTGCCTCTGTGGTAAAAAATTATGAAAGTTAGTTATAACTGGTTAAGGGAGTTCGTCGAGATCGAGCTTGACCCCGAGGCGCTGGCCGAGCGGCTCACGCTCTCCGGGGCGGAGGTCGAGCGGGTGGAGAAGGTTACCCCCGCCTTTTCCGGGGTGGTGGTAGCCCGGGTGGCGGCGATCGATCCCGACCCGAAGAAACCGGGCTGGTCCTGGTGCCGGGTCGAGGCCGGGGACCGGGAACTGACGGCCCTCTGCGCCGCCCCCAACCTGGCAGTCGGACTCCTGACCGCCGCCGCCCTTCCGGGGGCCGTCCTCCCCGGGGGCCGGGTCGAGGCGAAGAAGATGGGGGAGAGGATCTCCGAGGCGGTCCTCTGTTCCGAGCAGGAACTGGGACTGGGAGACGACGAGGGAGGGGTAATCGAACTTCCCCCGTCCCTGGCCCCGGGCCAACCGCTGGCGGAGGTCCCGGGGATCGTTGACTCGGTCCTGGAGATCGACGTCACCCCCAACCGTCCCGACCTGCTCTCGATCCGCGGGGTGGCCCGGGATATCGCCGCCCTGACCGGCCGGGCGCTTCTCGCCCCGGGTAAGATTATCCTGCCGGAGGGACCGGAGATCGGGGAAGAGGCCGGGGTGACGGTTGAGGACTATTCCCTCTGCCCCCGCTACTGCGCCCGGTTGATCCGCGGAGTCCGGGTCGGGCCGAGCCCGTTCCCGATCCGGCGGCGGCTCCGGTTGGGCGGGATCAAGCCGGTCAATAACGTGGTCGACGCCACCAATTACCTCCTCCTCGAGCTGGGACACCCGCTCCACGCTTTCGATCACGCCGCCCTGAAAGGGGGCGAGGTGATCGTCCGCGCCGCCCGGGAGGGGGAGTCGATCGTGACCATCGATGGCTCCGAGCGGGTCCTGCCCGCCGAAACCCTGGTGATCGCCGACCGGGAGAAGCCGGTGGCGGTGGCGGGGGTGATGGGGGGGCTCTACTCCGAGATCGGGGAGGGGACCGCGAACGTCCTGCTGGAGAGCGCCGTCTTCAACCCGGTCTCGATCCGCCGGACCGGCCGGGCCCTGGGGATGTCGACCGAGGCTTCCCGGAGATTCGAGAGGGGGGCCGACCCCGAGATCCCTCCCTTCGCCCTCGACCGGGCCGCCGCCCTGATCGTCGAACTGGCCGGCGGGCGGGCCGCCCGGGGGGTCATCGACCGGAAACAAGAAGATTTTTCACCCCCGGCCGTGATTATCCGCCCGGAACAAGCCGGCCGACTCCTCGGTTACCCGGTCTCCCCGGACCTGGTGAAAAAGACCCTCTCCCGGCTCGGCCTCGACCACCTGGAGGGAGATCAAGACCGCCTCCGGTTTTCCATCCCCCCCTGGCGGCCCGACCTGACCCGGGAAGTCGACCTGGTCGAGGAACTTGCCCGCCTGACCGGCTTTGACCGGATCCCCGCCCATCTCCCCACGGCGGAGATGAGCTCACCCCCCGATCCCCCGGAACGGATGGTCCCGGAAGCGGTCCGGGAGGTCCTGCTCGGGCTCGGCCTCGATGAAGTCATCACCTACAGTTTTCTCGACCCGAAATCCCTCGACCGGCTGGGGCTGGAGCCGGATAACCCGCTGCGACGGGCCGGCCGGATCACCAACCCGGTCAACAAGGAACAGTGCCTGCTGAGAACCACCCTGATCCCCGGCCTCCTTGAGGTTCTCTCCGGTAATTACAACCGCAAGGTTATGCCGGTCAACATATTTGAGTGGGGGGCGGTCTTCGGCCGGGAAAACTCCTCCCCGCCCCGGGAGCGGATGCTCCTTTCACTGCTGATCTCCGGTCCCGCCGTCAGGCCGGATTGGCGCCGCCCGGAACCGGAGACCGATTTCTTTACCCTGAAGGGGATCCTGGAACTGCTGGGCGGCAGGCTGAGACTGGGCCCGCTGGTCTTCTCACCCCGGGAGGATTTGATCTTCCAGTCCGGACAGTGCGCCCGGATCGAGGCGGACGGTGTTCTGCTGGGGGTGGCCGGAAAGGTCTCCGCCCGCGTCCTCGAGGCCTATTCCATCTCCGCCCCGGTTTTTCTCGCCGAGCTGGAAGCCGGACCTTTCCTGGCCGCGGCCGGTGGAGCCCTCCCTTTCCGGAAACTCGATCAATACCCGGCGGTCCGCCGGGATATGGCCCTGGTCGTGGACGAATCCCTGCCCTACCGGACGGTCGGCGAAGCCCTCGAACGCCACCGGCCCGAGCTGCTGGAAGACTATGAGCTCTTCGACCTCTATCGGGGGAGCCAGGTTTCGGAAGGGAAAAAAAGTTTCGCCTTTAGATTGAACTACCGATCCCGATATGATACTCTTTGCGAAGCGACAGTGAATAAGGTCCACCAGGAGTTCCAGGACGCTCTGATCTCGGAACTCGGATGCAGTTTTCGTTAGAGTCAGGACGAGGAAAGTTTAGTTCCGAGACCGGGCGCCGGTTCGAGAAAACTAAATCACAATCGGATAAGAGAATACTGTTGTTTTCTGGTTTTTCCGGGGGTATGGAGGGGGATCAAGTCGAGTCATCGTGGAGCAACAAAGCACTTTACTTAATTTAAAATGGCAATAGGTTGGTTCTCGATCCGGCTTCAAACTGGTTTGCTTCCGATGGAGCCGGAACGAAACGCAAGACGACAACCGGTTATTCGCGGAAATTCAACTCAGCACACTTCATTTCATTTTGCTGATTTAGCGGTTATATGAGCGAGTTCAGGGTCAGAATAGAGAGCGGTAATTATTTGGCAGCGGAAATCCTAATCTGCATTCCAGTAGCCTGATCTTTCCGCCTCGCTTCGGCCCTTTTCCGGAAGTTGCCTTGCCCCGACCCTGTTGCCGGGCAGGGCATTTTTTATGGATCTTTTCTCGGAGGAGACCGGCCGGCCGCAGGAGGAGAACGCCCCGCTGGCCTACCGGATGCGGCCGCGGTCGCTGGAAGATATTCTCGGGCAGGACGAACTGCTCGGCCCGGGAAAAATTCTCCGGCGGTTGATCGAGGAAGACCGGATCCGCTCGGCGATCATCTTCGGCCCCCCCGGCACCGGCAAGACCAGCCTGGTCAGGATCATCGGCGCCTCCACCAGCTCGCACTTCGCCACCCTCTCCGCCGTCGATTCCAACGTCGCCCGGGTCAAGGAAGTGATCGGCGGGGCGAAGAACCGGCGGGCCAACACCGGCCGGGGGACGCTGCTCTTTGTCGACGAATTCCACCGGTTCAACCGGGCCCAGCAGGAAGTTCTCCTCCCCCACATCGAGGACGGGACCATCTCCTTTCTCGGGCTGACCACCCTCAACCCCTTCCACGCCCTGGCCCCGGCCCTCCTCTCCCGCTCCCAGCTCTTTCGTTTTCAGCCCCTGACCCCGGTTGACCTCAAGGGAATCCTCCGGTCGGCCCTCTCCGACCGGGAACGGGGGCTGGGCGGCCGGGGAATTCTTCTGGAAGAAGCCGCGCTCGATTTCCTCGCCGCTTTCTCCGAGGGAGACGGCCGGAGGGGTCTGAACACCCTGGAAACGGCGGCGGCGATCGCCCTCCCCGACGCTTCCGGGAAGACGGTCATCTCCCGGGAGGCGGCCGCCCGGGCCGCTCAGCAAAAGATCATTGCCTCCGACCGGGCGGGAGACGAACACTACGACACCATCTCGGCCTTTATCAAAAGCGTCCGGGGCAGCGACCCGGACGCCGCGCTCTATTGGCTGGCGCGGATGCTCAAGGGCGGTCAGGATCCCCGGTTTCTCGCTCGCCGCCTGGTCATCCTGGCCGCGGAGGATATCGGCAACGCCGATCCCCACGCTCTCACCTTCGCCCTCAGCGCCGCCCGGGCGGTGGAATACGTGGGGATGCCGGAGGGGCAGCTGATCCTGGCCCAGGCGGCGACCTACCTGGCCTCCGCACCGAAGAGCAACGCTGCCTACCGGGGGCTGAAGCTGGCCCTGGAAGATATCGAAAAGGAGCCGCTCCAGTCCGTTCCCGAGCACTTGAAGAACCGCCCGGACCCGGGCGCTCAAGCCGGTATTGAGTCCCGGCGTTATCTCTACCCCCACGACTATCCCGGCGGCTGGGTGGAGCAGGCTTACCTGGCGGTGAGGAAGAGATATTACGTTCCCACCGGCCGGGGTTACGAGGCGGCCATCGGCAAAAGATTGCGGACGCTCAATCGTCGGGACCGTGAAGAAAGTGAAGCCGGGAAGATAAAATGAATATCCAATATTCAACAAGGAATATCCAGTGAAGAAGGAGCGGGAGCGGAACCTCGAAAATAAACTCGGGATGCCAGCACTGGGATAGAAGAAATGAAGGCGGAATTGAGAAGACGGGGCCGGTCGGCCCGGGAAGCCCTGAGCCGGGAAGAAGTCCGGGAGAAGAGCCGGCGGATCGCCCGGCGGTTTCTCGCCCGGCCCGAGTACCGGACGGCCGCTTCGGTTTTCTGTTATCTCGATCACGGCCACGAGGTGGAGACCTCTGAGATCATTGCCGCCGCGCTCCGGGAGGGGAAACGGGTCGCCGTCCCCCTGGTGGAAACGGGGGGAGAGGGGATTCGGGCGGTGGCGATCCGCGATCTGGAAAAGGACCTCGCCCCCGGTTTCCGCGGGATCCGGGAGCCGGTCGACCGGTCGGGGACCGGGGTCGATCCCCGGGAACTCGACCTGGCCGTCGTCCCCGGAACCGCCTTCGATCTTTCGGGGAACCGGCTGGGCCGGGGAGGGGGACACTACGACAAATTTCTCCCCCGGTTCCGGGACGGGGCCGCCCGGATCGGCCTGGCCTTCGAATGCCAGATAATGGAACGGATCGTCGGCGAGACCCACGACGTGAAGATGGACGCGGTTATCACCGAGGACCGGGTCGTTGTACCCGGAGAAAGTTGTTTCTAAATAAATAATTCGCCCGGAGAGGGCGAATGTAAAGCGAGGTGAATATTATGGATACAACCGGATATATCATCGCGGCCGGCGTCGGGCTGGCCGGGGTCGCCCTGGGTTTCGGCATTTACGCCCTCTGGGCCCGCCGCCGGATCGTTTCGGCGGCCCAGCGGGCGAAGATAATCATTGATGACGCCAACCGGGAAGTCGCCGCCAGGAAAAAAGAGCTGGCGTTGCAGGCCAAGGAAGAACTCTACCGGACCCGGACCCAGTTCGAGAAGGAGACCCGGCAGGAGCGGCAGGAACTAAAGGAACTGGACAAACGGATCAACGCCCGCGAGGAAAACCTGGAACGAAAACTGAGTTTTCTGGAACGCCGCGAGTCCAAGTTCCAGGAGAGGGAGAAAAGGTTCAATGATCGGGAAGCGAGTTTTTCCGAGAAGGAAAATCAGGTCAAGACACTGATTGAGAAACAGCAGTCCCGGCTCCAGCAGATTTCCGGTCTCAGCCGGGAGGAAGCCAAGAATATCCTGCTTTCATCGCTCAAGGAGGAAGCGGAGAGGGATGGGGCCCTGATCGGCCGCCAGATCGAAACCGAGGCCCGGGAAAAATCGGAGCAGGAGGCGAGGAAGATTATCACCCTGGCCATCCAGCGCTACGCTTCCGACCAGGTATCCGAGGTGGCCGTCTCCGCCATCCCCCTGCCCAACGACGAGATGAAGGGCCGGATCATCGGCCGGGAAGGGCGGAATATCCGGGCCTTTCAGGCTCTGACCGGGGTTGACATTATCGTTGACGATACCCCGGAAGTGGTGGTCCTCTCCGCTTTCGACCCCGTCCGGCGGGAGATCGCCCGGGTGGCTCTGAAACGTCTGGTCAGCGACGGGAGGATCCATCCCCCCCGGATCGAGGAGGTGGTGAAGAAAGCTTCCTCGGAGGTGGATCGTTCGATCCGGGAGGCCGGAGAACAGGCGGCCTTCGAGGTTGGGGTCCCCGGCCTGAAGCCGGAACTGCTGAAGATCTTAGGAAGGCTGCGCTACCGGACCAGTTACGGGCAGAATGTCCTCGACCATTCCCGCGAGGTTGCCTTTATTATGGGGATTATGGCCGCGGAACTCAACCTCGACATCCAGCTGGCCAAGAAGATCGGGCTGCTCCACGACATCGGCAAGGCGGTCGATCACGAGGTCGAAGGTCCCCACGCCGAGATCGGGGCCAACCTGGCCCGGAAGTTCGGACTGCCCCCGGTGATCGTTCAGGCCATCGCCTCCCACCACGGTGAGGTCGAACCCCAGTCGGTTTACGACTTTCTCAGCCAGGCCGGGGACGCCATCTCCGCCGCCCGGCCGGGGGCCCGGTCGGAGTCGCTTGAGGGCTACCTGAAACGGCTGGGCAAACTCGAACAGCTGGCCCTCTCCTTTCACGGGGTGAAGAAGGCTTACGCCATCCAGGCCGGGAGGGAAGTCAGGGTGATGGTGGAACCGGACAAGGTCGGAGACCACGAAACCATCCATATCGCCCGGAACATCAGCAAGAAGATCGAGGAAGAGATGGATTACCCCGGGCAGGTCAAGATCACCGTGCTCCGGGAAACTAGGGCGGTGGAGTACGCCAAGTAAAGCGGAGGAGTGGGGGAGCGATGGAGACAAAGAATCCAACAATCCGGGTTCTCCTGGTCGGGGACGTGGTCGGGAAGCCGGGGAGAGAGGCCTTCAGGGTGATCGCTCCCCGGCTGCGGGAACGCGAAGGGATTCATTTTACGGTGGTCAACGCGGAAAACGCCGCCGGCGGCTCCGGCCTGACCGATAAGGCCGTCTCCCAGCTGCTGGCGGCGGGGGCCGACGTTATCACTACCGGCGATCATATCTGGCGGAACAAGGAGATCTTCTCCTTTATCGCCGATCAGCCCCGGCTGCTGCGGCCGGCCAACCTCCCCCCCGGATCCCCGGGGCGGGGGAGCGGGGTCTTCACCACCGCTTCGGGGGCGGAGATCGGGGTCGTCAACCTCCTGGGCCGGGTGTTTATGAAGCCGATCGACTGTCCCTTCCGGCAGTGCGACCGGGAGCTGGAGTCCCTCTCCCGCCGGACTCCGATCATCCTGGTCGATTTCCACGCCGAAGCCACCTCGGAGAAGCAGGCCCTCGGCTACTACTGCGACGGCCGGGTCTCCGCCCTCTATGGGACCCATACCCACGTCCCCACCGCCGACGAACGGGTCCTCGAGGGGGGGACGGCCTACATCACCGACCTGGGGATGACCGGGGCCTCGAAGTCGGTCCTCGGACGGGAGATCGAACCGGTGTTGAAGAATTTCACCACCGGGCTGCCGGCTTACTTCGCCGTCGCCGGGGGGGAGCCGGTTCTGGAAGGAGCGATCGTGGAGATCGACCCCACCGTCGGCCGCGCGCTCTCCATCCGCCGCGTCCGGGAAGAACCGGCGGGCTGATATTCAATTCACCGCGGAGGCGCGGAGACCGCGGAGAGAAAAAAATTTATTTATTTTTACCAGGGGATCCCTGTTTCGTTTACAGGCATCAAGAAATATATACCTAAAAATATTTTCTCTGCGTCCTCCGCGCCTCCGCGGTGAAATCAATATGGAGACCATTCGGGAACAAGAAAACATTCTCACGGTCAGCGAGCTGACCGTGAGGATCAAGAAGCTGCTGGAAGCCCGCTTCTTCACGGTAGCGGTGGCCGGCGAGATCTCCAACCTCCGCCGCCCCGCTTCCGGCCACCTTTACTTTACCCTCCAGGACTCCGGCAGCAGTCTCCCGGCGGTCTGCTTCCGGGAAAACGCCCGCCGGTTGGAGATGAAGCCGGAGGACGGAGTGGAGGTGACCGCCCGGGGGCGGATCACGGTTTACCGCCCCCGGGGCAGCTACCAGTTGGTGGTGGCTGGGATGGAACTGAAGGGGATGGGTTCCCTCCAGCTCGCCCGGGAAAAGCTCAAGGCCCGTCTGGCGGCGGAGGGCCTTTTCGATCCCAGTCGGAAGAAGAAACTCCCCCCGCTGCCCTCCCGGGTCGGGGTGGTCACCTCGCCATCCGGGGCCGCCATCCGGGATATCCTCCAGGTCATCGACCGTCGCTTCGGGGCGATCGGGATAGTCGTCAATCCGGTCCCGGTCCAGGGCGCGGCGGCCGCCGGGGAGATCGCCCGGGCGGTGGAGGAGTTCAACCGCTGGCGGAATGTCGAGGTGATTATCGTCGGCCGGGGAGGGGGGTCGGCGGAGGATCTCCAGCCCTTCAACGAGGAATCGGTGGCCCGGGCGATCGCGGCTTCCCGGATTCCGGTGATCTCCGCGGTCGGCCACGAAATCGACTGGACGCTGGCCGACCTGGCCGCCGACCTCCGGGCCCCGACCCCCTCGGCGGCGGCCGAACTGGTGATCGCCGAGAAGAGAGAACTGCTGACCAACCTGAACCGGCTCTCCCGCCGCCTCGACCTGGCCCTGAACTATCTCCTCGGCGGCCTCCGGAGCCGGGTGGAGCGGGCTCTGCGTTCGGCGACGCTTCACGACCCGAAGCGTCTGCTCGGGCAGTCCCGGCAGCAGCTCGACGAACTGATCTCCCGGCTGGACCGCCTGATGGAAAACCGCCTCCGTTTCGCCCGGCAGAATATCCAATCACTCACCCGGCGTTTGGAATCGCTCAACCCCGATTCCGTCCTCGCCCGGGGTTACAGCTTTACCTGGAGGCTCGCGGATGGTAAGATAGTTACCTCGACTTCAATGCTGGAAATCGGCGAGGAGGTCAGGGTCCGGCTCCGGGAAGGGGAATTCGATTCCACCGTCAACCGGATTGATTGACCAGCCGGAAAAGGAGAAGAGCGAAGATGGCCGAGCTGAAATTCGACCAGGCCCTGAAACGCCTGGAAAAACTGGTGGAGGAGATGGAGAAGCAGGAAGTTCCCCTGGAGGAGAGCCTGCGGAAGTACGAGGAGGGGGTGAACCTCGCCCGCCAGTGCCTGGAGAAACTTGCCCGGGCGGAAAAAAAGATCGAGATCCTGAAGAAGCCGTCCGGGGAGAACCCGGAGACCGAACCCTTCCCCGGGGCCGACCTTTCGGACGGCGGCGAGGAGATTTCCCGTGACTGAATACCTCCAGAAAATCAATTCCCCGGCGGACCTGAAGCATCTCTCCGGGATAGAACTGACGGCCCTGGCCGGGGAGATCCGGGAAGAGATCATCCGGGTAGTCTCTCAAACCGGAGGCCACCTCGCCTCCAGCCTCGGGGTGGTCGAGCTTACGGTGGCGATGTACCGGGTCTTCGATCTTCCCCGGGACAAGGTGATCTGGGATGTCGGCCACCAGACTTACGCCCATAAGCTCCTGACCGGCCGGCGCGAAACGTTCTCCACCCTCCGCCAGTGCGGGGGACTGAGCGGATTTTTAAAGTGCTTCGAGAGTCCCTATGATTTTTTCGGCGCCGGCCACGCCAGCACCTCGCTTTCGGCGATGCTGGGCCTGGCGGTCGCCCGGGACCGGAAGGGGGAAACCGGCAAGATCATCGCCTGCATCGGGGACGGGTCCCTGACCGGCG
>JAVCCZ010000105.1 GCA_030765265.1 Candidatus Erginobacter occultus | reverse complement strand
GTCGGGAGCTCGTCGGCGAGCTGGAGGTTGAGAACCGCCTTCTTAGAGATCGAGGTCTTGAGCAGGTGGGCGATCTCCTCGACCAGGCTTTTCAAATCGACCGCGCGGCGGGTGAAGGACGACTTCCCGGTATAGGCGAACATCTGTCGGCAGAGGTCGGCGGCCTGGCGGACGGCCCGAGTGACCTGCTCCAGGTTCATCCGGGCCGGGGAATAGGCCGGGACCGACTCCAGGGCCAGTTCGGCGTTGCCCAGCACCACCATCAGGATGTTGTTGAAGTCGTGGGCGATCCCCCCGGCCAGGACCCCGAGGCTCTCCAGCTTCTGGGCCTGCTGGACCTGCCGCTCCAGCTCCCGCCGTTCCTCCTCCAGCCGTTTGCGCTCGGTGATATCCCGGAGGTGCTCGATGACCTGGACGACCTGGCCCTCTCCGTCCAGCACCGGGTAGGCCCGGCAGTCGAACCAGAGGCCCATCTCCTCGACAAATTTTTCCACCCGGGCCGGCTTCCCGGTCCGGAGAGCCTCGGTGGTGGCGCAGACCGGGCAGGGCTCCTCCCGGCCCAGCAGTTGATAGCATTTCTTCCCGGCCGCCTCTTCGGGCTTGAACCCGAGGATGTCGTACCCGGCTTGATTGTATCGAATGATCTTCCGGTCGGGGTCCTGGACACCCAGAAGATCGGGGATGGTGTTGAAGATAGTCTCCAGGAGGCTGGAGAGTTGGCGGTATTTATCCGCGCTCTCCCGGAGAGAAATCTCCGCCCGCTTGCGCTCGGTGATGTCGATGGCCAGCTCGAAGCGGACGTCCCGGCCGTCGGACCATTTGATCAGCCGGTCGATAATCTGGTAGTCCCGGTCGAGATTCGGATTGTGGTATTCCCAGTAATAGGGCTGTCCGTCGAGCTTCCGGATGATCTCGTTGGTGCAGAAGTCGCAGGGCCGATCGAGACCCTGGAATTCCCGGTAGCAGGTCTTGCCGACCACCGGGTGTCCGACCCGGGTTGTGAGCGCCCGATTGGCGAAAAGGATCTCGTAGGTATCCGGATCGACTACGTAGATCACCTGGTCGATGCTGTCGAAGATCGAGAGGAGCTGGGCGTGCTCGGTCCGGAAGTCGTCTTCAGCCCGTTTGCGCTCGGTAATATCGCGGACGAACTCAACGACCCCGGTTATCTCCCCGGTGGCGGGGTCTCTTCTCGGGTAGGCGAAAAGCTCGATCCATTCCGCCGGGGAGCCGGGGAGGCCGGGGACGATATCGACCTCCGTCCGGCCGGATTTGAAACTGCGGAGGACCGGGCAGGGGGAACAGGGGCGTTTACGGTTATGGTATACCTGGTAACACTTCTTCCCTTCCAGGGGGAGGTTGGGACGGTACCACTCCCTCATCACCGGGTTGACGTGGCGGACGGTCAGGTCGGGTTCGAGGATCGAGATCCCGTCCTGGATGGTGTTGAGGACGTCGTCGATCAGTTTCCGGTCGGTGCGGCGGGGCGCCTCAAGCTCCCGCTTCAGGCGGGCGATCTCCCGGAGGAGGTCGTCCCGGGTCGGGATAGTCTGGCCGGCGACGGTTTCTTTTTCTGCGGGGGGCATTTTTTGTTTTTAATTTAACACCCGGGCCTTTCAAAGTCAAATAATAACCGCCTCAGGCTTCCGGCTCCCGGCAGGACCAGGCGGTCCGCCGGCAGAGGGAAAAGAAACGGGCGATATCTTCCTTGATTAACAAGAGCGAGGGGACCAGGACCAGGTTGATGGCGGTGGCGAAGATGATCCCGTAGCCGAGCGAGATCGCCATCGGGATCATAAAGCGGGCCTGGCGCGAGGTCTCGAAGATCATCGGGGCCAGGCCGCCGAAGGTGGTCAGGGTGGTGAGCAGGATCGGCCGGAAGCGCCGGATCCCGGCCCCGTGGACGGCCTCGACGATCCCCATCCCCCCTCTCCGTTCGCGGTTGATGAAATCGATCAGGATCAGGGCATCGTTGATCACCACCCCGGAGATGGCGATGACCCCCATCATCGACATAATCGAGAGGTCGTAGCCCATCAGGATGTGGCCGCAGACCGCCCCGATCACCCCGAAGGGGATGGAGACCATCACGATCAGCGGCTGGGTGTAGCTCTTCAGGGGGATGGCCAGCAAAACGTAGATCAGAAGCAGGGCGAAGAGAAAACCGGTTTTCAGGGAAGCCATACTCTCCCGGAAGTCGGCCTGGCGGCCCTCGAAGCTCCAGGAGAGACCGGGGTAACGGCCGACCACCTCGGGAAGGATACTCCGGGCAACCAGGTTAAGGATCCGCTCGGCCTCGGCCGGGGGAGAGGCGTTGGCGGAGACGGTGATCGTCCGTCTCCCCTCCCGCCGCTCGATGTTGGTGTAGGCCCGCCCACGGTCGACCCGGACGGCCTCGTTTAAGGGGATCTCGGCCCCGGACGGGGTCCGGATCAAAACCCGCTCGATATCGTGCTCGGAGGCCCGTTCTTCCCGGGGGAGACGGACCATCACCTTGACCTCGTTGCGTCCCCGCTGCTGCCTGAGGGCCTCACTCCCGTAGAAGAGGCCCCGGACCTGGGAAGCAACCTCGGACGCACTCAAGCCGAGGTTGACCCCCGAGGGGAGAAGCGAGAAGTTGAACTGGACCTTCCCGTCGGCCACCCCGGGGTCGATATCGCTGACCGAGGGGAAGACTTCCAGCTCTCCCGCCAGCTCCCGCCCGGCCCGCTCGAGGAGGGTTTTGTCCGGATGGGTCAGCTCGACGGTGATCGACCTCCCCGACCCCGGCCCCCCCCGGTCGGCCTCGAAGACCAGGGCCTGGAGCCCGGCGATCTCCCCGACCTCCTCCCGCCAGCGGCGGGTGAACTCGGAGGTCGAGATCGGCCGGACCTTCGGGGGGGTGATGCCGGCCCTGATCTCAATCACGTGGCTCCCGGAGACCCCGCCGTAATCCTCCCCGATTTCGGCGTAGATCCCCTCGATCAGATCTTCACCCCCGTTGGCTTCCGCCACCCGGCGGGCGGCCGCCAGCAGCCGGTCCCGAACCGTTATCGACCGCTCCACCGGGGAGCCGTAGGGAAGGACGGCGGTTACCACCGAGTAATCCGACTCCACCCGGGGCATCAGGATGATCCCGATCCGCTTGCCGCCCACGTAACCGAAGACCAGGATCAGCAGGGCGATCGAGACCGCCAGCACCAGGTAGCGGAAGCGGAGCGCGCGCTCGAGAAAGGGGGAATAATAGGAACGGACCGCCCGGTAAAACCAGGAACTGAAGGCCGTCTGGCGGCGGAGCAGCCACCCGGGACGAGAGTTGTTCTCCCGCCGGCGGTGGGAAAGGTGGGCGGGAAGGATCAGGAGGCACTCGACTAAGGAGATGGCGAAGACGGTGATGACCACGGTCGGTATCACCCGCCAGATCTTCCCCATCGTCCCGGGCAGAAAAAGCAGCGGCGAGAAGGCGGCGATATTGGTCAGGACGCTGAAGATCACCGGGATGGAGACTTCCCGCGCGCCCTTCAAGGCGGCCTCGAGGGGTTTCAACCCCCGCAGCCGGTGATCGTGGATGTTCTCGGCGACCACGATCGCGTCATCGACCACGATCCCCAGGGAGACGATAAAGGCGAACATCGAGATCATATTGATGGTCACGTCGAACCGGGGGAGGAAGAGAAAGGAGCCGAGGAAGGAGATCGGGATCCCCAGCATCACCCAGAAGGCGAGCCGGGGCTGGAGGAAGAGTCCGAGCAGCAGCAAAACCAGGACCAGGCCGTAAAAGCCGTTCTTAACCAGCAGATCCCGCCGCTGCCGGTAAACATCCGACCCGTCGTTGAGCACGGAGATACTCACCCCCGGAGGATAGCCGGCGTTGAGTTCCGACGCCGCCCGGCGGGCGGCGTCGGCCACCTCGATCGGGGTCTGGTCGCCGATCCGGTAAACCTCAAGCAGGACGGAAGGCTCGCCGTCGTAAACCGCGAAACGGTCGGTGTCCTCGAAACCGTCGCTGACCGCGGCCATCTCCCCCAGCCGGACCTGGCCGCCCCCCTCGGGACCGAGCAGGGGGAGGGCGGCGAACTGGCGGCCGTAGTCCCGCCGGTCCTGGACCCGGACCAGGATCTCGCCGGCGGCGGTCTTCACCCCGCCCCCGGCCCGCTCCAGGGCCGCCGACCGGATCAGACGGGCCAACTCGGGGACGGTGAGGCCGAACTCCCGGAGCCGCTGCCGTCCGATCGCGACCTCGATCTCCAGGCCGCGGACCCCGCCGAGTTCAACCTGGGTGATCTCGCCTTCCCTCAGCAGCCGCTCCCGGGCCGTCTCGGCCAGGGCGCGGAGCGTCGTCTCCGGGAGATCGCCGTGGAGGACCAGGCTGATCACCTCCCGCCGCCGGGCGACCAGGACCACGGTCGGCTCCTCCGCCTCCTCCGGGAAGGTGGTGATCCGGGCCACCTCCTGCTGGACCTCCTGGTAGATCTTCTGCCGGTCGGCGCCGGAGAGGAGTTCGACGCCAACCGTCCCCGCCCCCTCCCGGGCGGTAGCCGTGATCTCCTTCACCCCCTCCAACCCCCGGACCGCCTCCTCGACCGCCAGGATTATCCCCTGTTCGATCTCCTCCGGCCCCGCCCCGGGATAGGCAACGGTAACCCGGACCAGGTCAAGCTCGAAATCGGGGAAAACCTCCTGGGTGGTATTGCGGAGACTGAGCAGGCCGCCGACGACCAAGGTCAGCATCAGCAGGTTGGCGGCCACCCGGTTGCGGATCATCCAGGCGATCGGTCCCTTTTCGGCGGGGGGGGAGAGGCCGTTCATAACGAAGGCTCCCCGGGTTGATCGTCAATCGGCCGGAGGAGAATCCCGGGGACCGGGGCGGCCAGGTCGCTGACTACCAGCACCTCGCCTTCGGCCAGCCCCTCCCCGATCAGGACCCGCTCGGGCCCCGAGCGGATCACCTCCACTTCCCGGATCTCCAGCCGGCCCTCACCGTCCTTCAGCCAGACCCGGTCATCGTCCCTCAGGGCGGCGCGGGGGAGGGAGAAGACCCCGTCCACCTCCCGGCCTTCAATCACCGCTTCCAGGTACATCCCGAGCAGGAGGGGACGCTCCTCCAGCGGGCGGTCCACCGAGACCAAAACCCGGGCCAGCCGGCCCTCCTCGACCAGGGCGGTCTCCTTCTCGATCACCCGGCCGGTCCAGGAGTCTTCTCCCGCCCCGCCGCCGGCCGGTCTCAGGAGGACCGGGGACCCCTCGTCCCCCTTCCCGGACTCGAACCAATCCAGTTCCTCGACCGGGAGGGTCAGGCGGACCCAGTATTGGTCGGTCCCGGCCAGGACCCCGAGGACGGTCGAGGTGGCGACCTCGGCCCCCGGATCGACCGCCTTGGAGATGACCGCGGCGTTGAACGGCGCGACGACCGAGGTCCGCTCCAGGTTCAGTTCGGCCCGGCGGACCGCGGCCCGGGCCGCCTCGCGGGCGGCCTCGGCCTGCTTCAACTGGGGAAGCCGGAGCGCCAGTTCCCCATCCAGCTCTTCCCCCTCCTCCCCCGGCCCGAGCAGCTCCCACTCGCGGCGGGCGATATCCTGCCTCCCCAGCTCAATCCGGTACTCGGCTTCGACCCGGACCAGGTCGGCCTGACGTTCCGTCAAAGCCAGCCGGTAATCCTCGGGGTCGAGGGCGAGGATTTCATCTCCCTCGGCGAAGGTGCCACCGGGGCGGAAGGCCGGGCTGACCCGGATCACCCGGCCGGCGACCCGGGGCTTTAGTTCGACCCGAAGCGCCGGAAGCACCGTCCCGGAAGAGAGTATCTCCGTCCGTTCCCGTCCGGGGGCGAGGGTCACGGTCCGGGCGAGGTAAGACCGCTCGGCCGGCTCGCGGAGCGTCGGGCGCGGGGCGGTCCGGATCAGCCACCGGGCAGCCAGGAAAGCCCCCGCCACCACCGCCAGGGAGAGGAGGACGACCAGGACCCGGGTCCGGGGCCGAACATTGATTCTGATCTTATCGTTCATTGCCTTGCTCCATAAAATTCTCGGCTAGTTAATAATGAATCGCTATCCGCCTCCGTTAAAACTACGGCGGACCAAGTCGGGATCGCTATCGAGGGGGTCTGCTTACCGCATACCGATTACCGATCACCGTCCTCCTCCTCCCCCCAGCTCCCGGCCAGGGCCCGGTAGAGGGCGACCCGGTAACGGAGGATATCGCGCTCGGCAATCAGGAGTTCCCGCTCCAGTGACTGAGTCGAGTTGAGCGAGGAGAGGACGTCGAGATACTCGATCTCTCCCTTGCGGAAGCGGAGCCGGGCCTGCCCGAGGGCGTTTTCGGCGGCGGTCAGCTGCCGGCGGAGACCGGCGATGTAATCGGCCTGTTTCTCCTCCCGGACCAGGGCGTTTTCGACTTCCCTCAAAGCCTGTAATACCGTCTCCCGGTAGGCGGCCAGCTGTTCTTCGGCCGCCGCCCGGCTCCGGTCGACCTCGGCCGACCGGCTCCCGCCGTCGATCAGGGGAGCGAGGAGGCCGCCGGCAAAAGCGGCAAACCAGTTATTGAAGAGATCGCTAAAATCCCCGGAGCGGTAGCCGGCGGAACCGGCCAGGGTGATGGCCGGGAGCCGGTTGGCCCGGGCAGCGGACACCCCCCAGTCCGCCGACTCCAGGCGGGAAAAGGCGGCCCGGATATCGGGCCGTTTCCCGATCAGTTCCGAGGGGAGCCCCAGCCCGGGCAGCGGGTTCCGGTCGGGGAGGGCGTCGGCGGAGAGGCCGAGATCGGCCCGGGGCGGGCGGCCCAGCAGCACCGCCAGCTCGTGGCGGACCGTCTCCAGCTCCGACTCCAGAACCGGGATCAGGGATTCGGTGGCGGCCACGATCTGCTCCTG
>JAVCCZ010000244.1 GCA_030765265.1 Candidatus Erginobacter occultus | reverse complement strand
CGGAGCCCTGATCCGAAGGATCGGGGCGACGCTGCTTTTCTTTTTCTTTCTTTTTTTCGACTTTGCCCGCGTTGGTTATTTCCTCCCCTCCTTTTGCCCTGCCTTTCTTGTTTCTCATAGATTCACCCTGGAGATCGATCTTGTGGGCATTATGCACGAGTCGGTCCAGGATGGCGTCCGCCACCGTGGGGTCCCCGATCAGATCGTGCCAGGAACTGGTCGGGAACTGGCTGGTGATCAGCGTCGAACCCGCGCCGTGCCGGTCATCGAGGATCTCCAGGAAGTCCCGGTACTGGTGATGCTTGAGGGTGGCCAGCCCCCAATCGTCGATTACCAGGACCGCCGCTTTCGCGATCTTCTTCAAAAGTTTGGTGATCCGCCCGTCAACGTGAGCCATCGTCAGCTCCCGGAAGAGCTTGGGGACGTAAAAGTAAATAGTCCGATAGCCTTCCCGGCAGGCCTGGTAAGCCAGGGCGCAGCCGATATACGTCTTTCCGGTTCCGGTTGGCCCGGTGATAATGCAGTTCTGGTGATATTTCACCCACTCACAGGTCGCCAGGTGATCGATCACCGACCGGGATAGCCCCCGGGGGTGGCGGTAGTCTATGTCCTCAACGCAGGCTTGCAGCTTGAGCCCGGCGTATTTTAGGCGGGTATTCAACGCCCGATTCTCTTTCCAGACCCACTGCCGCTCCACCAGCAGGGTAAACCGGTCCTCGAAGGATAATCCGCCCATCTGGGACTGCTGGAGCTGCTCCTCATACGCTTCCGCCATTCCGTTGAGCTTCATCGCGTACAGCTTGTGCATCGTCGGCTCGTGCAACATAAGTCACCTCCTTGGTAGTTTTCGGTCCATTCAGACCGCGTAGTAGCTCTTTCCCCGGATGTTTTCGTGCTTCCTCAGCAGGAGGGGGACAGTATCCGCGGCGCCCGGGATCGTCTCCTTGTCCAACCCCGTCTTCAGGATCGATTTGATGCTCCGATAAGAGCAAGTGTCGAACCGCAGGGCCCTCTCGCAGGCCGCGTTCAGCCTCTGCGATCCGTAATCCCTGGATAACCGCATAATCCCCAGGCAGGACCGGTATCCCTGTTCCGGATGCGGTTTGCTCTCGATAATCTCCCGCACCGCCCGGGCGCAGGAGTCCCCGATCTTCCGCCCCCAGCTGATCAGCCGCTCCGGCGTCCATTCCAGGTGTTTGGCGTGGGCTTCGGGCATATGGGCCTTATCGGTGGTCGGCCGCCCCTTGACGTAGCTTCTCCGGTGGGCTGCCACCCGCTGTTTCCGGACGAATACTTCTACCGTCCGGTCGGTCAGCCGGACATCCACCTTCTGGTGGATGAACCGGTAGGGGACGCTGTAGAAGTGGTAGTCGACCTGGATATGATAATCGATGTTCACCCTGGCCTGGAGCCACGTCGAGAACTGGTAACGCTGCTCCGGCAGGGGCAGCAGCACCAGCTTCTCGATCTCCTCATAAAAGATCAGCCTGCTCCCCTCCATCTTCTGGAAGGGCCGGCTGTTCAGCTTCACCAACAGCTTTTTGATGGCCTGGTTCAGTTCCTCCACGCTGAAAAAGGTGAGGTTGCGCAGCGCCGCCAGGATCCGGCGCTCCGCGTTGAGCACCGCGTTTTCCACCTTGGCCTTGTCCCGGGCCTTGTAAGTTCGGGCGGGAATAATTACGGTTCCGTAGTGCTCGGCCATCTCCAGGTAGGTCGGATTCAGGTCGGGCTCGTACCGGCAGGCCTTGGTCACGCCCGTTTTGGGGTTGTCCGGAACCGTGACCTTCGCCACTCCCTCAAAGTACTCGTAGGCGTCGCAATGGGCAGCGATCCAGTGAGGGAGCTTCTGGTCGGGGAAAGCCTTGCAGAAGGTGTAACTGCTCGCCCCCAGAACGGCGAGGAAGAGGCTGGCCGGTCTGGTCTCCCCATTCAGGGAATCCACAATGGGGATGGTCGGGCCGGCCCAGTCGACAAAAACCTTCTCGCCGGCTTTATGACGCAGCCGCATAGTGGGGTGGAGGGTCTTCCTCCAGCGGCTGTAATACTCGCAGAATTGCGTGAGCTGATACCCCTCGGGATATGTCTCCCGGTACTCCTCCCACAGCAACTGCAGCGTCACGCCCTCCTTCCGCAGCTCCCGATGGAGGTAATCCATATCGGGAAGGGGACGTTTAGCTCCTGACAGCGGGGTTTTCTTCCCGAAGAGAAACTCTTCCAGACGGGGATCGTCCGTTCCTTCGGGAATCGGCCAGGTGATCCCGAACTCTTCCGCCCGGCGGATATATTCGGCGACCGTTCTCCTGGAAACGCTGCAGCTGCGGGCAATCTGGCGATTGCTCAGCCCCAGTTCATATTTCAGCCGTAAGATCTCTTTCGCCTTACGCATGGATAACCTCTTCTGGGCCATCTGGACCTCCTCCTTTTCAGGGTTGAAAAGGTCCAGTATGGCCTCTGGTTATCCAGCGTCGCTATATATTCCCGAATTCCGGTTTATGGTAGCCGCCTATTCCGGAGTAACCCAAAAAAATGGCTACCATAAAGCGGAATAGGTGGCTACCATAGTCCGGAATGGGTGGCTACTTTGGCCCGGAATGGGTGGCTACCATAAACCGGAATAGGTGGCTACCATGGAGCGGAATGGGTGGCTACCTTGCTCCGAAATACGCACGCCCACAACCGGGAGACCATTGCCTACCTGAAGGAAGGCGGGGTGGAAGCTTACTTCGCCGACCCCAAGCCCCGGATCCACGACAAATTCCTCCTGATCGACGACCGGGTTCTCTTCCTGGGGAATCACAACTGGACCAAAGAGGCCCTGACCATCCACCGGGAGCTCTCGCTCCTCGTTGTCTCCGAACCCCCCGACCCCGCCTTCGTCCGCCACTTTGCCGCTATTCGCCTGGCCAAGCTGGAGGACACCCCGGAGGGGAGGCTGGAACTAATCGATCGGTTGCAAAGGGAGTTACTGGCAAGGGAGAAGAAGGGATGAGCAGGGAGGAGGAAGGAGAAGTAGGGAGGAGCAGGGAAAAGGACGGATGAGCAAGAAAGAGGAGAGAGAAGAATGGAGGAGCGGGGACAAGCAGGGAGAAGCGAGGAGAAAAAGGAAAAAGAGTCCGCCCCCCCGGAGCTTGTCTCCGGGGAGCGAAAGTT
>JAVCCZ010000137.1 GCA_030765265.1 Candidatus Erginobacter occultus | reverse complement strand
GGGACTACAACAGCACCTGGGGCGACGAGATCGCGATCTTCCGCCCCTCGACGGGGCTATGGTCGATCCGGGGCGGGAACCGTTATTACTACGGCAGTTCCGGCGATTCCCCGGCGACCCGGTAGCAGAGATATTTCTGCCCCACCTACGCCGCCGAGGGGCAGGAGGGGGCGAGGACGCACTGGTCGCAGCGGGGACTGCGGGCGGAGCAGACGGCGCGGCCGTGGGAGATCAGGAGGTAATTGACCCGGCCCCAGTCCTTCTCGGGGATCAGGGCCATCAGGTCTTTCTCGATCCGGTCGGGGTTGCTTTCTTCGCTTAAACCCAGCCTTCCCGCCAGCCTCTTGACGTGAGTGTCGACGGCGATCCCGGCCACCACCCCGAAACCGTCGTTGAGGACGATGTTGGCGGTCTTCCTCGCCACCCCGGGGAGAGTGAGCAGTTCCTCCATCGTCCGGGGGACTTCCCCCCCGAACTCCTCCACGATTTTCCTCGCCGCGGCCCGGATGTTCTTTGCCTTGTTCCGGTAGAACCCGGAGGAACGGATATCCGCTTCCAGTTCTTCCGGTTCGGCTTCCGCGTAGTCTTGGGCGGCGGGGTATTTCTTGAAGAGGGCGGGGGTGATCTTGTTGATCTGGCGGTCGGTGGACTGGGCGGAGAGAATGGTGGCCACCAGCAGCTGCAGGGGGTTGGAGTATTCGAGCGCGGTCCCCCGGCCGGGGTATTCCTTCTTCAGCCGCCGGATGATCTCCCGGGCTCGCTCCTGCCGGGTATTTTCTTCCATTTTTTCCTTATTCCCCCCGGGTGATGACTGCGTCCTCGAGAAACATCATCACCACCCGTGACTTGTTCACTTCCAGGCGGCTGAGCGAATAAAGCTCCCGGCCGTCCTCGGCGAAGATCCGGGCGTTTCGGATCTCGAGAAATTCGTCCCGGGCCTTTTCCAGCAGGGAATCCAAACTTGCCCCCTGGTAGTGCGAAATCATCCCGTTGACGATATATTTTTCCAGGTAGATCACCACCCCCATCAGAACTTGATCCATTGTCCCGGCTCCCGTTGGTTTTCGGTGATTTATTCGGTCCGCTTCTGATAATATAATAACCGTCGGCGTCTTCAAGAAAAACCCGGGGAAAGTTGTCCCGGGAGACTGGAATCTATCCTGGATCGGGGAATGGAGAAAAACCACAAAATAGATCGAAGAAATATTGTATTGGCTACCATCTGCTGCCGGGAGAAAGACCGTGCCGAAGGGCTGATCCCGGCGGTCCGTCGCTACCGGTCGAGGCGGATCGGCCGGATCGCGGAGCTGGCCGGGGAGATCGGCCTGGAGCTGGCCATCCTCTCCGGGCTCTACGGGCTGATCGACGCTGAAGAGCCGATCCCCTATTACGACCGGCTGATGGAGGAGGGTGATATCGCCCGGGTGACCGTGGTCAACCGGGAATATCTGCGGAGGCGAAAGATCGACGGCGTCATCTTCTGCCTTCCCGATCCGGCGATCGATCCCCACGTCAAGCCGTACCTGAAAAGTATGGAAGCGTCCGCGGCCGCCGCCGGCTGCGGCCTGAAGGTTTTTTTGCTCCCGCCATATCCCGGGCCGGAGGAGGTCCGGTCCGCTTTCGGCCGCGAGGAACTTTCGGCTAACGGATAAAGCCGAGGTCTTTCAGGGCTCCGGTCTTCCGCCGCCAGTTCTCCCGGACCAGGACCTGCAGCTCCAGGAAGACCGGGACCCCGATCAGCCCCTCGATCTTCTTCCGGGCCGCGGTCCCGATCCGCTTGATCATCGCCCCGCCCTTGCCCAGGATGATCGCCCTCTGGGCCGGCCGCTCGACGATGATCAGCCCCCGGATGAAGACTTTTCTCCGGTCCGGGCCTTCCCGCATCTCCTCGATCATCACCGCGGTCGAGTAGGGGACCTCCTGGTGGGTGAGGAGGAATACCTGCTCCCGGATGAACTCCTTGACGATCTCCCGCTCCGGCTGGTCGGAGAGCTGGTCGGGGGGGAAGAGGATCGGCCCTTCCGGGAGGGAAGCCCAGGTCAGTTCCAGGAGCCGGTTGAGGTTCTCGTTCTTTAACGCCGATATCGGGATAATCTCTTGGAAGGGGTAACGGTCCCGGAGCCGTTCGATCAGGGGGAGGAGCCGTTTCCGGGGGATGAGATCGACTTTGTTGATCAGGAGAAAGGCGGGGACCCGGCGGGGGAGCTGGGAGAAGAATACGGCGGCCCGGACAGGATCGTCCCGGCAGTCGATCAGCCAGAAGTTGAGATCGGCGTCGAAGAGGGCGGAACGGGCGTCGGCTACCATCCGGTTGGAGAAACGGTCCCAGGAGTGATGGATTCCCGGGGTATCGATGAAAATAATCTGACCCGCCGGCCCGGTTAAAATTCCCCGGACCACCTGCCAGGTGGTCTGGGGTTTGGGGGAGACGATCGCCAGGTCCTCGCCCAGCAGGCGGTTGACCAGGGTCGACTTGCCGACGTTGGGTTCGCCGGCCACCCCGACAAACCCGCATCTGGGGCCGGCCCACTCCTCCGGCCGGTCCGGATAGGAAGGATCGTTCATCCGGTCAGGCCGGGGCTTTGGCCGGCTCCCGGAGTACCGAGTTTAAGTAATCGCTGAGGGCGATCAGCAGCTCGTTGACCAGAAGATTTCCCAGCCGTCTCGGATTGCGCCATTTCAGCTCTTCCTGGAGCAGAAGCTCGCCGACCGAGTGGATCTGCTTTTTCTGGATGATCTTCAACAGGGCCGGGGAGATCTTGAGATTCTTGATCGCCGCCTTCCGGACCCGGGAACGGCTGAGCGCCTTCTCGATCCCGTGATCGAGAAAGTTCAGGGCGATCAGGTACTTGAATTTCTTTCCGTT
>JAVCCZ010000136.1 GCA_030765265.1 Candidatus Erginobacter occultus | reverse complement strand
GCTTATTCATAGCCAGTCCTCCTTTTGGTGGTGGTTAAAAACGTTCGTATTCCTACCTGAACTTTTTACCACTTTTCCGAACAGGAGTGACTGGCTTTTTTCAGCTTACATAGTAACTGCGGGGGCTCTGAGTTATTGTTGCTGATTCAGTACCACGGGCTGACGCCCGTGGCTAGGAATGTATCGCCCGCGGCGCGGGCTTCTATTCTGTAATATAACAGCTGTGTGGAATCAGGTTAAGTAGCCCCCGCAGGGGGCGAAACTTCTTACTAGCCACGGGCGTCAGCCCGTGGGTATGGAGCAACAAATAGCATTTCAGAGCCCCCGCAGGGGGCGATACTTCTTAACAGCCACGGGCGTCAGCCCGTGGAAAAAAGATTACAAAAAAAACTCAGAGCCCCCGCAGGGGGCGACACATCATTCACCCATTGTTTATCGAGACTTAATAGTCTTGTTGGGGCATCCGCATTGAGCCTAATTTTCCCTTGTTTATTCCACGCCGATTTATATAGTCATAATAGTCATAATAACCTAAATAATTTCGGAGAAAATTTTACAATGAAGACCTTATCGGTTCCGGTAGCGGAGATTAAGGCCCATCTCTCGGAGTATGTCGCGAAAAGCGCCTATTCCGATTATCGAATTATCATTACCAAGCGGAGCCGCCCGGTGGCCGCCCTGGTCGGTTTGAACGATCTGCGGGGGATCGAACAACAGGCCAAGCGTGACGGGTTAGCCAAGGTCATCGGCAAGTGGGACGACTTTGAGGAGATTGCCGGTGGAGTCAGGGAGGCGATGGAATCCCGGTGGGGAGAGGAGAGCGATCGGGATGTTTCTCTTTGATACGGATATCATCTCCAACCTCTTTAAGAAACGGCCGACCCGAAACCTGGTGGAACGGATCGGAAGGCTGGACCGTTCGAAGCAGTTCATCTCCACTATTACGGTCGCCGAGATTGTTTACGGCGCGCGCAAGGGGCCGAATCCGGAAAAGCATCTGCTCAACCTGGAGAAATTGCTGCTCCCGGCGATCAATGTTCTTGATTTCGACCTGCGGGCGGCTTATATCGCCGGGGAAATCCGCGCCGGCCTGGAAAAACGGGGAAAGCCGTTGAGTTTTACCGATATTCAGATCGCGGCGATCGCCCTCTCCAACCAGCTGATCTTGATCACCGGGAATACCGGGCATTTCACCAGGATACCGGCTCTCCGGGTGGAGAACTGGCTCGGGGCGCAGCCGGGAAACGACCGATGAAAGCGAAGATGGCCAGATCCGCCTGGAGAGAGGGCTTTGTTCCTCTGGCGGCATTATCCCTGTATTTTACGGCTTTTGCTTTTTTCCTGGCCCGGTTATTGCCTGAATACGAGAGAACCGTAAACTCCGTTTTTGTCAGCCGGGCCGGGAGAATCTCGCTGGCGGCGGCGGGAGTCGCGCTGATCCTTTTCCTGGCCCTCCGGAAATTGGCCGGGGGGACCGGCTTCATTCCGCGCGGCGGAAGAAAAAAGTTCTCCGCCGCAGATTTGCTGCTGCTTTTGCTCCCCCTGACCCCCGTAGTTCAATACCTGATCAAGAACCGGGATATCCTCTCCCCCGGGGACGCCGCGCTGGTCCTGGGCACATTCGTGATATTCGCTTCGCTGCTGATCATCGTCATTCCCCATTTACTGGGCAGGATCGGTTCAGCGGTGACGCTGGCGATCCTGGGTATGGCCTTTGCCTTCACCATCACCGATATGGCGTCATTGAGCGCCCGCTTCCGGTGGTTTGAAGCCGGCGATTTGCAGATCCAGCTGCCCATATTCGTCGGGGTCTTCCTGGCCGCCCGGCTGCTTTATCGCGGGTCGAACGGACGGAAGTTGCTTTACTTGCTCCTCGCCGGGTATTTCTTCGCCAATACCCTCTCGCACCTGGCCGACCCGGAACCCGACCGGGTCGGCGCGGCGGACGGCGCCGGGGAAAACCCGCTGGTGCTTCTGACCGGGACCCGAACTCCGCCGTCCACGCCGGACATCTACTTCCTGGTCTATGATTCCTACGTGGTCAGCGAAACAATGCTCGCCTACGGGATCGACAACCACGAGCAGGAGCAATACCTGGCGGCGATGGGTTTCAAGATTTATCCCCATACCTATTCGGTGGGCGAATACACCATCCCTTCCATCAGCCGGATAATGGAAGTATCGGAGGATTACTACGGTTCCCGCCGGCGGGGCGTTTCCGGGTCGGGGACGGTCCACCGGCTGCTGAAACAGTTCGGCTACCGGAATTACGGCATATTCCAGAGCAACCGCTTCTTCCAGGGGATCGGCTCCGGTTACGATTACTCCTTTCCGGAGATCGACACCCGGGCCAGCGCCAGGTTGCTGGTGAAAGCCATCCTGATGGGCGAGTTCCGGTTCGATGTCGCCTTTGACAAACCAACCCGGGAGCGGTTCGTGGAATCCAAGATAGGGGTCTTCCGCGAAGAATTTCCCGGACCCCGCTTCGTCTATACGCACGACTACCTTCCCGGCCACAGCCAGATCTCGGGGAAATGCCTGCCCGAAGAGATCGATCTCTTCCGGGAGAGGTTAACCGAAGCCAATCGACAGATGCGCCGGGACCTGGAAGTGATAATTCAAAGCAACCCCGGCGCGATCATCATCGTAGCCGGCGACCACGGCCCCTACCTGACCAAGAACTGCGTCGCCACCGGGGACGATTACGACATCTCGGAGATAGCCCGCCTCGATATCCAGGACCGCTTCGGAGCCTTCCTGGCCATCCGCTGGCCGGATGAAAACTTCGCCGGATATGACGAGATTCTTGTCATTCAGGACATCTTCCCCGCGGTCTTCGCCAACCTCTTCCGGGATCCGGTCTTCCTCGATGCCCGGATCGAACCCCGGACTATCTCGCTCGGTGTCATCAGCGGAGCCAAGGTGGCGAACGGCATTATCCGCGGAGGTATCAATGACGGAGAACCGCTGTTCCTGGCCCCGGAATAAGGGCACGGCATGCCGTACCCCTACAGACCCGATGAAAACGTACCCGCCAAAGATAATCTGGGATCACCTCTTGATTCCCCTGGGAGTTTTAACCGCATATTTTTTCTCGTTCTCGGTTCTCCTTTCCCGGCTCCTGCCCGAATACGAGAGGACGGTAACGACCGTCTTCGTCAGCCGCGCCGGGAAGATCTCCCTGGTCCTGGCAGCGGGGGCCCTGCTGATCTTTTTCACCGTCCTGAAGATAACCAGGGGGAGGAAATTCACCATCTCCAACCGGAGAGAAAAACTCTCCGCCGCCGACCTGCTGCTCCTCCTGGTCCCCTTATCCCCGATCGTCCAATATATTATCAACAACCGGGAGATTCTCTCCCTCCCGGGTTCGCTGCTGATCCTGGCGGTCTTCATCCTGCTCTCTCTGCTCGTTGTCATCCTGATCCCGGCCGGACTGGGGAGAATCGGTTCCACCAAAACGTTGATGATTGCCGGAATGACTTTCGCTTTTCTGATCACCGGGATGGCTTCTTTCAGCGCGAGGTACAGGTGGTTTCAAACCGGCAATCTGAAGGTCCAGCTGGTTATCTTTGCCGCGATCTTCGCCGCCGCCCGGTTACTCTATCGGAAACCCGCCGGGAGAAAATTTTTGTACTTTTTCGTCACTGTTTTCTTCATCAGCAACGCCGCGGTTCACCTGATATCGGCGGACCGGCCTCGGAATTCCCCGGGAAATATCGGCGGAGAAAACCGGCTGGCGGCACTGGTCAACAAAAGAACCCCGCCGGTCAGGCCGAGTATCTACCTGCTGGTTTATGACGCTTACGTGCCGAACGAGACGATGCTGGAATACGGCATTGAAAACAGCACTCAAGAAGAATACCTGGAGGAATTGGGTTTCCGGATCTATCCCCGGACCTATTCGGTCGGCGAATACTCGATCGTCTCTATGAGCCGGGTCCTGGAGGCCTCCACGGACTACTACAGCGCTTCCAGAAGGGGGGTCTCCGGCGACGGCACGGTACAGAGGCTGTTGAAGAGTTTCGGTTACGAAACATACGGGATATTCCGGCATCACGAATTTTTTCGGGGGATCGGTTCCCGGTACGATTTTTCCTTTCCCGAACCCAGGACGGGGACAACCCCCGCCCTGCTGGTAAAAGCGATCCTGATGGGTGAGTTCAGGTTCGACGTCGAGTTTGATCCCACCTCGCCGGAGCAATTCCGAGCATACAAAATGGGCGTTTTCGGGAATGCTTCTTCCCCACCCCGGTTTGTCTATACGCATTCCCCCCTGCCCAACCACAGTCAGAACTCCGGAGTCTGTCTGCCCGACGAAACCGACCTTTTTCGTGAACGCCTGGTCGAAGCCAACGTCCAAATGAAAGAAGACGTGGAATCTCTAATCGAAAATGATCCCGGGGCGATAATCATCGTAGCCGGTGATCACGGACCCTACCTGACTAAGAACTGCGTCGGGACCGGAGGAAACTACGATATTTCCGAAATCTCCCGCCTGGATATCCAGGACCGGTTTGGGACTTTTTTGGCCATCCGCTGGCCGGACGAGGACTTTTCCCGCTACGACGAGATCACCGTCCTCCAGGACATCTTTCCCGCGGTCTTCTCCTACCTCTTCCGGGACAGCCGGTTTCTCGAAGCAAGGATCGAGGCGAAGACGCTCTCCCCGATGGCGATCAGCGGCGCCGCGGTGGTTGACGGCATTATCCGCGGTGGGATCAATGACGGAGAACCGTTGTATTTGTTCCCGGATTAGGGGCACGGCGTGCCGTGCCCCTACATATATATTTGCACGTAAACCGGAATGGATCGATTGCCCTCATAATCCCGGTAGGGGCACGGCACACCGTGCCCCTAGATAAAATAATGCAATGAATATTGAACAGATGAAAATGATATACCGAAGAAACCCCGACGTGGTTTACCGGGTGATCGCCGGGGAGGCGATCCTGATCCCGATCTCCCGGGAGACCCAGGGGGCGGGGCGGATGCTGACCCTCAACGAGACCGGGGCCTTTATCTGGAACCGACTGGACGGGAACCGGCGGCTCGACGAGATCCTGGAAGAGATCCGGGATGAGTTCGAGGTAGAAGAAGCGACCGCCCGGCGGGACCTGTTGGAGCTGATCGGCGCCCTGGAAGAAACCGGGGCGATCTTGATCCGCTGAAACTAAACCAGCCGCCGATAGAGATCGAGCAGTTCTCCGGCCCGCCTCTCCCAGGTGGAGGTCCGGGCGGTCTCCCGCCCCGCCGCCCCCATCTCCGCGGCCTTCCCTTCTTCCCCGATTTGCCGGACAAAGGCGGCAATCGCCCGGCCGTCCCGGGGGTCGTCGAGAAGACAGCCTTCCCTCCCCGGGGTGATCAGTTCGGCCGCGCCGGCCAGCCGGCTGGTTATCACCGGCAGGCCCCAGTTCATCGCCTCCAGAATGGCGGTGCCGAACGGCTCGTGAAGGGTGGGGAGGATAAAGAGATCGGCAGCCGCGTAAAACGGCGACGGGTTATGTTGCTGGCCGGCAAACCGGACCCGGGACTCCAGTCCCTCCCCGACGATCGTCCGGCGGAAATCCCCCTTTTTGTCGCCCCCCCCCACCACCAGGAGCTTGTACTCCCGGGGCAACCGGGCCAGCGCCCGAAGGACGGCTTCGAAACCCTTTCTCTTTAAATCATAGCCGACAAACAGGCAGACCCGGTCGCTTTCCCGGTAACCCAGTTCATTCCTCCGGGCGGTCCGGAGGAGGTTAACTTCCCCCGGGGAGAGGGAGATTAAATCTATCCCGTTATAGAGCCGGTGAATCTTTTCCGAATCGGTTTGGTAATAGCGGATTATCTCGTCCCGCTCCGCCCGGGAGCAGACCACCAGTCCCCGGAACAATTGCCACCGGTAGATCAGCCACTCCAGGAAAAGTATTGATAGGTGCTTGGGGGTCTTCTTCCCCAACTGCTCCCGGAATGACTTCCCCCAGGCGGCCCGAAAAGCCCCCTTCTGGCACATCTGGAGAGTAATCAGAGCGTTCTTCGACCAGACCAGGCCGTTAAAGACGTGGATAATATCGAACCGCTTCCGGTAGTGACGGCAGAGAACGCCGGCGAGGAGGAAGTTCCAGATTACGGGCAGAGGAAGAAAAAATTCCCAGGCCTTCCCCGGATGCCAGAAAGGCGCTTGAAGAAACTTGATCCTTTCTTCCTCGCCCCGATAGTTACCAGAGGCGACAACCGTGACCTCCCGGTCCCGGGCAAGCCGGTGGGCCAGGCTGTAGCAGGTCCTGCCCACCCCGCTGACCGGGGAAAAATCTCCGACGATTATGAATAGGATTTTCATTGTGGACGGGATCGGTCTCTTTGCTCGCCCGGGGAAAAAACAGGCTTCCCCCCGGAGAAAATATAGATTACTCTCAAACCCCGGCAAGATTCTATAACCGGTATACGATCGGGACAAGCCATTTAAACTATGAGAAAACTTTGAATTGTCCGGAGGGAGGCGATCTTCCGACCGACCCCCGGTGTCGGATGAGATGTAGACCATTTCCGCCGGAGAATACATTGTAATCGGCAGGGAAGACAAACAAGCGTTCGGGGGAACCGGTTTGATAATCGTTTTCTTGTAAACGGGGATGGAAATTCGAGTGGTCTGTTGTGAACAAGCTCTATCAATTCGGTGGGCGGATCCTTCAAAGGGAGCTTTTCCGGGAAATATTCTCGCTGCCCGGTCTGCGTTTTCGTGACCGGATAGGTCTTTATTCCCAAGCCCGCCTGGTAAACATACTCAGGTTTCTTCGCTCTCGAAGAAGTACCGCTCGTCGCGTCACGTTCGCGAATAAACTGAGTGAACTGATCCGGAAATACCCGCTCATAAAAATTTCCTGTCCTCTCTGCGGGACGCCACCACCCGGTCAAGGACAGGAAGTTTTTCCGGAATTTATCCTTCGCGCCTGTCCGGTATGCGGCTTAAAATATGTCTCGCCCGCTCTCCGCCGAGATGCCAGCAGGAAATTGACCGGCGGGAAATCGCAGCGCCGGGATGGATATTCGAGCCATTTCGGGATCGGGGCTGCGGAGATTATTTTGAGCCACCGCCGCCTGGCCCGGGCGGAGCGCTGGAATCCACCCGGACGGTTATTGAGTATCGGTTACTCCACGGGGCAACTCCTCATTGCTGCCCGGGACCGTGGCTATGAACCTTATGAAGTCGAGATGGACTCCGGAACAGCGGATTACGCCCGGAATAAATATCGACTGGATGCCCGAACCGGAACTTTACCAGATACCGGCTTTCCCCCCGAAAGCTTTGAACTGATCACGCTGATAGAGTCCCTGGAATATCTGCCCAACCCGGAGGAGAAGATGACGCTGGTGGCTGGCCTTCTCCGGCCGGACGGTGTGGCAATGGTCATTGTTCCCAACGGCGGATCTTCCCCAGCCCGGAAAAATATCTCAACCTGGGAACATTTCCAGCCCGGGGAGCATATTTCCCTGTTCGACAGCGATTCTCTGAAAGAACTCGGACGCCGGTGCGGACTCGAACTTATCGACGTCGATACCGAACTCTCTTCCGGGGTTGGCTACGTCGGAGCGCTGATGGCTTTTTTCCGCCGGGCGGACTTCGATATCCCGGGCCGGCCCAAGCTTATTTCCGTCCGGGCCGACGGCGCCAGGGGAGACACCCTGATGGCCACGGCCGTATTGCGGGGTCTCCGGAAACGATTCCCCGACGCGCTCCTTCGAGTCCAGACGAATTTCCCCCGGCTGCTGGAAGGTCTGGATAAGGTGGAACCGGTCTCCGCGAACGTTCCCGCCGGAGGCACCTGCCAGGTCCGGGCGAGCTATGAAATCGATCCGGCCGGCCACGCTGTGGATGTTATGATGAGATATTGCCGGGCGGGACCTTCCGACCGGCATATTTACTATATGGTCCGGCCGGAGGAAAATAAACGCGCCCGAGAGCTCCTGGAACGGATGGGCGTGAAGTCTCCCGCGGTGGGGATTCATCCGCTGAGCGGTTCGCGAATCAAGCGCTGGCGAAAGGAAAATTGGGCAATCCTCGGGGAGATGCTCAGGGATCGGGGATTCGATCTGGTTCTCCTGGGGGGGGAAGAGGATACCACGCGCATCTCGGAAGGCTTCGATCTTCGAGGACGGTTGTCCGAGCGAGAATCCATCGCGGTCCTGGCCGGGCTGGACGTTTTTGTCGGGCTCGACTCTTTCTTGGCCCACGCGGCCGGCGCGGTCCGGACCCCCCGGGTACTTCTCTTTGGGTCCACCGATCCGGAGCGTATTCTCTGTGATCTGGATACCTGTCCGACCAAAGTTTTCCGGGGGGTCTGCCCTTATCTCGGCTGCCGGCAGGATTGTCTCCCCGATCAATGGTTGCGCAACGTAGGATGCCGCCGGGGAGAGCCGGTCTGCCTTGAGGCAATATCACCGGAGGAGATCAGCGCCGCCGTGACGGACCTGGCTGATGCCAATGAACAACAAAACAAAGACTAAAACTCCCCTGGTCAGCCTGATCGTCAACGATCTGGCGAACAACGGATTTGGGCGGGCTTATCTCCTCGGGCGGATGCTGGAGCCGGAATTCCGGATCGAAGTGGTCGGATTCGCCAGCGGTCCGACCTGGCTTCCCTGCCGGAAACACGGCTGGCCGGAGAAGTCTCTCCCCTTTCCGAGAGTGGGAAAAGTCCGGCGATTTACCAAAGATTTAGCCAAAGCGGCCGAAGGCGATCTCATCCTGCTCTGTAAACCGCTGCCGCTGGTCCTGGATGTGGGAGATAAGATAAGGAAGATGTCTGGCCGCCCCTGTATTCTTGACATCGACGACTGGGAGTTCGGGTGGTTCTATCCGCTCCGGTTCCGAAAATTGCTCAGCCTGATCGTCCGGACCCGGGGTAAATCCAATGGGCTGCTCCGGACCTGGCGGGCCGAAGGGCGAACACGGCAATGGCCGGTCCGATTGGTCAGCAACCGTTTTCTGCAAAAACGCTTCGGCGGAACATATATCCCCCACGCCTGCGACACGGAAGTCCTCAATCCGGTCCGGCTTTCCGATCGAGCGGAAGCGGGCCGACGGCTCGGCCTGGACCCGAAGAGACACTGGATCGGTTTCATCGGGTCCCCAAAACCGCATAAGGGGGTTGACATCCTACTTGAAGCAGTCGCGGCGCTGAAGCGAAAGGACTTAGGTGTATTAATAGCAGGAGCGGATCAGAGCGATCCGGAGATCGCGATGCTGCGCTCCCGGCACGAGAGTTTTATGGAAGTGCGGCCCCCGTTTGCCAAGGAACAGCTGGGTGAGGTGCTGGCCGCTGTAGAGATTGTGGCTTTGCCTCAGCTTAATCTACCCTCAAATTGGGGTCAGGTCCCCGCTAAAGTTTTCGATGCTATGGCGATGAAGATACCGGTGATCGCTTCCTCTATTTCGGATCTTCCAGAGGTATTGGAGGGCTGCGGCGTGGTAGTGCCGCCGGGGGACGTCCCGGATCTATCCCGAGCGATTGCAACTCTCATTGATGATCCCCGGCGCTGCCGGGAGCTTGGTGAGGCCGGCCGGAAACGATGTGTTGAAAGATACAGTTTCCAGGTTGTGGGGGAACGCCTCCGTCGCTTGATACGCGGATTCTGTTAAAAAAAAGTGCATTATCTTCGCCCCGAAGAAGAAGATGAAAGACGTTGGGCGGCGAGGATACAGTACCTTGGCTCCTGGAATATTCCCGCTTTACGAACGAGAGCGCTCCCGCGCTCCGGTGAATACAACCGGTTATACCAGCTGCTCCACTGTTTATGGAACGGCACCAATGGATGCCGGAACCGGGCCAGTTGTTTTCTGATCGACAGTGCGGTCAGCAGGCGCGGCTGGAATCTTTGTCCCCAGGCGGATTCAATGCGAAAGAATTTTTTCACGGCCAGCACGAACTCGCCTTCCGTCCACTCGAAACGATGGTGCGGGTTGGCGGGGTTGTCCCGGAGCTGAAACGGCGAGGTCAGTCTCCGGTTCGGCGTGGAGATCAACAGCCATCCGCCGGAACGGAGCACTCGATAAACTTCCCCGAAGTACTCCGGCACCAGTTCCAGCGGAATATGCTCGACGGTTTCGAAACTGACGACGAAATCGCAGGACTCCGCGACAAGGGGAAGACGCAACGCGTCGGCCTGGATGAAATCAAGCTTTTCTTTCCGCCGGCAACGGCACTCGTTGATGGCGGCAGCGGAAAGTTCCATCCCGATAACCCGGTCGGCCGAGTTGCTCATCGACTCGGAACCGTAACCGGCGCCCGCTGCGAGGTCAAGCACCGTCACCGGACTTCCCGGGGGCCGCACCCGCCTGACGAAGTCGGCCGCCCAACGATACCTCGCCCGGTGGTCGGCCAAAATCCTCTCCGGGCTCGCATCCGGATCGCATCTGACGCCATTGCCCCCGTAATCGTAATCTTCCACAGCGACTCCTGTATCTCACCCTCTCCACGCACCACAGAAGAAGCGATCCATTTCGGGATACTTCAGTCTCTCCTCAGGATACATTTAACCCGATCGGCCAGGGAGTGGCCCGCAGTCGCACGGAACAGGGCGGAGGCAAACTTGGGATTGAAAATGTTCAAGGGGTTGGCGGCCAGGGAGAGAAAGATTATCTTCTGGAATTTTTTGAAAGGAATATCCCGTCGGCGAGCGTAGGCACTTATCCGCAAAATCCGGGATCGGTAGTTCCGCGCCAGCAAATAGTATTTTCCCCGGGTGAAGGGAGACAGATCCCCCCGGCTCTTTTTCAGGATTCTGAACCATTCCGGCTCCAGCAACTCGTATATCACAGTGCTTGTCTTGGCCCGGAGATGATCGCGCATAATGCCGAGAGATTGCGGGATGTAGTAGAATCCGTAATGGCGGCTGACCCTCACCCAGTAGTCGTAGTCCATAACGTAATGAAAAGTTTCGTCCAGATAACCGACCCGTTGGAGAATATCCCGATGGAAAAATACCGACGGCTGGGGGATGGTGAAATCGTGTTCCCAGTACCTGAGTAAGTTACCGGGATCCGGAAGTCTGCCCCGGCAGTAACCGATCTTCTTCCCTTTCTCATCAATCACGTCGCAGTCGCCGAAAACGATGTGCCTCCCCTCGTCCGGTTTGATAGACCCGGCGACCACCTCCAGGGCGCCCGGTTTCAGACAGTCATCCGAGTTCAGATAGGCGAAAATATCTCCCTGGCCCCGCCGCCAGCCCTGATTAATCGCGTGGGATTGCCCCCGGTTTTCCCCAGTTTCCCAGTGGGCAAGCCAGGGCTCGTACTTGCGGATAATCTCCGCGCTGCCGTCGGTTGAACCGTCATCGGTGACGATGTATTCAAGTTCAGGATATCCCTGCAGGAGAACCGAGCGGATGGTCTCTTCGATGAAATCCTGAAAATTATAATTCGGCGTCGAAACTGTGATTGTGGGCCAGGGGGTGCCATCGGGTCTGGCCGCCGGCAGTGGAGGACTTTCCTCGGACCAGGGCCAACCGCTTCGGCCCGCGGGCGGCGGCGGGAGTTCGTTTAACCTTGGACAACGCATTTCAGACTAATCTCCGGGAATATCTTCAGAAAGAGATTCCTGCCCGACGAGAGTCCTGACTTTTTCCATCATTTCCCCTGCCGACTGCCGGCGGCAAAGAACCGCGCAACCCCTCTTCCCTCCCGTCTCCGCGGACGCACTAACAGCCGGAAAGAAAACCGACAGCTCGTAAGCGTTAACAACCTGTTTGATGTATTCCAGGTCAAGCCTTTCCCCCGGCCCGTAGTCGTCAAATTCATAGTCGGATTTTGGCACCCGGAAATCATCTATCATAACAATCGGGTTTCCCCATCCGGAAAAAATGATGCCCAATTCATCACGCAGCGGCAGCTCCTCTTCCCAATGCGCGTCCAGATAGAAAAATACGTCTGTTTTGGGAACGGAGGTATCCCGGGCGAGGGTCTGGAGAAATGTGCGGCTGTCACCGCGATAAAAATGGATATTATCCCGGTTGAACAAAAAACGCACTCTGGCGTAGGCAAAGTAGCGGGGATTGATTTCCACTGTGTATATCGGCAATGCCGTGACGGCGAATAAGGCCGTCGTGCTCCCGTAAAATGTGCCGGTTTCCACGATACTCTTGATCGGGAAATGGTAGAGAATATCAAAAAGAATCCGCTGCCGGTATCTCTGGCCGTTAAACGGCCCCCCCCAGGGGAATTTCATCTCCGGATGGCGAAAAAAATCCCACCGACCCTTCATCTCCCGACTGATCAAGGTCCCGGCTATATCCTTAAATATATCCTTAATTATACCCCTGTTCATCCTTAAGCGAACTCCAAGCACATTCGATCAATTCATAATTTTGGATTTCAGCAATATCTTACTCCTTCCGGCCGCGAGCGCCTTCCCCATCGCGCCACTTTCCTGCCGATCGCACACCAGCAATACCCGCGGAGCGGGAGAAGAGTCCATAACCTCAATCCGCGGAAAATATTCCCGGAGCACGGAGATAAAATTATCCAGGCTGTACCAGGAGAATTTTTCGTTCATCCACTTGCTCACCCAGTAATCACCGGGGGGAATAAATTCCACGATCAGGCATTGCCTGGTAAACGCGGCCAGTTGAGCCGCGATCACCCGGAAACTCAATCCCCTTTTAAAAACCAGGTGATGGACCAGGGCCAGAGCCATAACCAGGTCGCCGCTCAGTCTCGTTTCGGGCGTGGGGTAAACTTGCAAGAGGCCGTGTGCGGGAGTGGGATAGCAAATATCCATAACCAGGGGCAGGATCGACAGGTTTTTGGTCCGGCTGCCGCGGTACAAGGCATTAATACTGGGTTCATCGGTGTCCATAGCCACCACGCTGGCCCCGCCGAGCGTGGCCAGTTCCGAAAACCATCCCTTGTTACACCCGATATCTGTGACGCTTTGAGGACGCAGCTCCTGGAGAACCTTATAGACGTTGCGCGCTTTCAGAGGCCAGTCCTCGGCCGGACGGAAAGATAGTTTTCGATACGGGAGGTCATAGTCGTCCCACTTTGTTTTTTCCTCTATCAAGGGTATCGACTCAAGCAATCTCCGGAGCGATTGGAAATAGTCCGCGTCCACCCGGAACCGCCGCCGCTTCAGTTCAAGATCGGAGCGCCAGAATCTGACCAGGGCCTGGAGCGGGATTCTCTTCAGAAGTAAGCGGATAACATCTCCCAGTCGGAGTGAACCCGGAGGGCCGAGCATAGACAACCGGGCGATCCGGAACGCCCCGGCGGACATCAAGTAGAGGGGCCAGATCAATCTGTCCCGGAACTGCAGGTAGGGCCACTCCGCCACTTCCGAGGCCGGGAATATCGATCCCCAGTCAATGAATACCGGCTTCCCGTGATCGAACAGGATGTTCCAGGGATGGACATCTTTCAAAACCAAGCCCCGGTCGTGAAGCCGAGCGGTGAGATCGCATATCAACAGGGCGGCGTCCCGGAGCATTTCGGCTCCCCACTCCACACAGTAGGAGATAATGGGAATTCGGTCGTGATTCAATATGAGAGAATAGCCTTCCAGGGAAAGGGGAGCTATCCCGGTCCTGACCAGACCGTAGTCAAAGAGTTCCTGGATGTTATATTTCTCGAACAGACCGCGGTAAAATCCAGCAGATTCGGCGCGGATCGCCCGGTAAACCCTTCCTCTCCAGCGGAACACCCGGCCGGAGTTGTCAAACATTGAGGCGGGTTCAAAGACGATTTCCGGCAACGGTATTTTCTTCCATCCCGCCATATTACGATTTCCATTCCTGTTGCAGCAGGCATAACGCCATCTGCCGGTTTGTCAGCTTGGTCGCACCGCAGAAGTCATCCGGCGCTACTTCAAAAACACCGGCCTGTTCCACGTGAT
>JAVCCZ010000002.1 GCA_030765265.1 Candidatus Erginobacter occultus | reverse complement strand
TCGGGGGCACCCCGGACCGGCCGGAGGTCGATACCTCGAGTATTCTCTTCGGGGTTATGCTCCACCTCGGCGGCGGGATGGGGCGAATGGTCGGCAACATCGGCGGCGCCGGTTACCAACTGGCCGCCGGGGCCACCGAAACGACCTGGGCCGTGGGCAAAGGCGCGGCCAACGTGGTCGGTTCAATCGGCGGGGGCCTCTTCAAGACAGTGACCAGCGCGGCGACCGGCGATCTCGACGGGGTGGTCGGTGGTCTTTCCGATACCACCGTGGGCACCGCTCAGACCGCCGCCGCCGCCGGTGGCGATGTGGCGGGCGAAGTCGGGGAAGGAGCGGCCGCCACCGCGGACAGCACTACCGGGGAGGGCGGCGACCGCCGCTGGCGGGAGGATACCCCCCGCCGCTGGGCGGAGTCCTGGAGCGAAGCCCGGCGGTTCCTGGCCGAGATGCCGTTTCCCCCTCCCCCCCGGGAAGAGAAACTCTCTCCTGCCGCCGGTCCGGAAGAGCGGTCAAGCGCGGACGACAGATAAACGATGATCCGGAAGGATAAACAGATCCCCTTTCTCATCGCCCTCTCCTTCCTGGCGGCGCTGGTCTATATCCGCCTCAGCGTCTTTTTCGCCGGGGCGGCCGACACCGAGTTCGCCCGGGCCGCCGAAACCGGGCAGCTCCCCGGGGTGAAGTTCCACCTCGGGAGCAATATCATCCTCTTCGGCTACCACATCCACCACTTCTACATCGGGATCCTCCTGATCTGTCTGGCCGGCTGGTGGGCGCTGGCCGGCACTAGGCGGCTCTCGCGGAAACATCTGGCAGTGATGTACGGGGCCGGCCTGGGCCTTTTCTTCGACGAGATCGGTCTGCTCCTGACCTGGGGGGATTACTACAGCCGGCTGACCTATTACCTCAGTCTTTTCCTCGCCGCCGTCTTTCTTAATATCGTCTTCTTCCATAACTTCTGGGTCTCGCTGCGGAAGAACCTGGCTGCGTCCGAGCCCCAGGGAGATTTCACCGGCTCCCTGCTGAAGCGCGACAATTTCCTGAAACTGGCCGACGCGATCAGCCGGAAGACGGGAAGCACCGAGAAGGCCGCCCTGCTTTATACCGGGGTTCTTTACCTGCTGCTGGCCGGCCTGGTTTACTTCCGCCCCCAGATGGTCCGCTACTGGGCGGCGATCATCTTCTTCATCCGGGGTGTCAGCTACCTGGCAAGGTTATTCCAAAAGGAGTTCCAGAAAATGAAAGCCGCCGAAAAAATCAGTTTCCTGGTCACCGGACTGGCTTATATCGCCGTCGGAGTCCTGATCCTGACCCAACCCCGGTTGTTCTATTACTGGGTGGCCGGGATCTTCTTCCTCCAGGGCGCGGTCTCCCTCCTGCGGGCCCTCGCCCGGCCGAAGCCGGACGCGCCCGAACCGGCAAAGGGGAATATCAGTTGAACCCCCGCCTCGGTTCCGCGTTATAATGCCACGCTGCTCCCGGATGGCGGCAGCATCTGCCCTCCGCTGGTTGCTCCTTTAAGGCTTCAGATTATGGAGACAGATCAGTGATCGATAAGGCTTCCGCCATCGAGGTTCGGGATCTCCGGAAGGGGTTTGAAGACCTCCTCGCCGTAAACGATATCTCCTTCACGGTGCGCCGGGGAGAACTCTTCGGCTTTCTCGGTCCCAACGGGGCGGGGAAGACGACCACGATCAACCTGCTGACCGGCCTGGCCCGGCCCGATTCGGGGGAGATCAGGATCGGCGGCGGCGACTGTATCCCCCGTCCCAAGGAGGCGCAGAGGCTGATCGGGGTCGTCCCCGACGAGAGCAACCTCTATCCCGAGCTGACCGGCTTCGACAATCTCTGTTTCTGCGGGGCGCTCTACGGGATGGGGAAAGAGGAGCGCCGGCCGCGGGCCCGACAACTGCTGGAGGATTTCGGCCTGGCCGAGGCGGCGGAAAGGAAATTCGCCGGGTATTCCCGGGGGATGAAGCGGCGGCTGGCCATCGCCGCCGGGATCATCCACCGCCCTCGGATCCTCTTCCTCGACGAGCCGACCACGGGCATCGACGTCGCCGGGGCGAGGGTGATCCGGCGGTTGATCGCCGATCTCCATCGATCCGGGACGACCGTCTTCCTGACCACCCATTACATCGAGGAGGCGGAGCGACTCTGCGACCGGGTGGCCTTCATCGTGGGCGGGCGGATCGTCGGCATCGACACGGTCGCCCGCTTCATCCAGCCGGTGCGGGAGAAGCGCGTCCTGCAGGTATCCTGTCTGAACCTGCCGGACGGCATCCGGGAAGTCCTGGCCGGGAGCTTTCCCGATCTAGAATTTCCCAGCCTTTCCGAGGGTATGATCCGGGTTGAGGCTGACGGGCCTGTTCCGGTCGGCCCCCTGGTACGCTTCCTGGAAGAGCGGGGGGCCGAGGTGACCGAGGCGCGGAGGGTGCGGCCGTCTTTGGAGGACGTCTTCGTCCGGATCACGGGGATCGCGGCGGGGGCGATGGAGAAAGAGAAGGAAAAGAAGGGGGGCGGCCGATGAAGACCTGGATCGCCTTCTGGAACATCCTGCTCAAGGATATGCGGTCCTACTACCTCAAGCCGCCCAACGTCAGCTGGGGCTTGATCTTTCCCCTGGCCTGGACCGGGATGTTCTTCATCCGCTCCGGCCTTGGTCTGGACAGCATCCCCGACCTGCTCCCGGGGGTGATGGGGATCTCGGTCCTCTTCGGCACCACCAGTATGCTGGCGGTCACTGTTACCTTCGAGAAGAAGGGGCGGTCGTTCGAACGGCTCCTCCTGGCCCCGATCCGGCTGGAGACTTGGATGATGGCCAAGACCGCCGGGGCCATCCTCTTCGGGACCGCCAACGCCTTCGTCCCGGTGGTAATGGCCGCCTTTTTCACCGATCTCTCCGGGGTGGACTGGGCCGCCCTGGTTTCGGCGGTGGTCCTGATCGCCGCCAGCTCGACGTTCCTCGGCCTCTTCATCGCCGTGGCGGTCAGCGAGGTCTTCGAGGCCCAGACCTTCTCCAACTTCTTCCGCTTCCCGATGATCTTTCTCTGCGGCCTCTTTTTCCCCGTCGCCCGCCTCCCGGTCTTTATCCGTCCCCTCTCCTACCTCCTCCCCCTGACCTACGGCGCCGACATCCTCCGAGCCGCGACCGGGGGAGAGGCGGCCCTCCCCCTCTCCCTGGATTTCGCCCTCCTGACCCTCTTCGCCCTCGCACTCTTCCTCGCCAGTCTCCGGAACATCCGGCGGAAATGGATCCTTTAGGCTATCGGCGGGCCCGGCGATTTGCCGGTGACGCGTTAGTTCGCGATATCGGGTGTACCGTTCCCGTGCGGTCTGCCGGAGCTCGGCTTCCTATAACCTTGCTCCCATTCCCGGGTTTTGCTACCTTAATCGCTATGAAAGGACTTGGTGAGGCCGGTCACGACCGGCCCGGCGGCGCGGCGCTCCAAAGCGGTTTCTTATTATTAATATGCAGAGCGAAACAACAGACATCATCTTGCTTATCGGTTATGTCCTTCTGGCTTTGGCCGTCTCCTTTGTCTGTTCCATAGCGGAATCCGTTCTTCTATGCATTACGCCCACCTATATCGAAAGCCTGCGGGCGGAGCACCCGAAGTTGTCCCGGCTGCTGCGGAAGCTGAGACAGGAAAAGATCGATCAATCGATCGCGGCCATCCTGACCTTGAACACGATCGCGCATACGGTGGGCGCGATTATGGCCGGCGTCCAGGCCAAAACGGTTTTCGGAAGCAGTTGGATCGGCGTGTTCTCGGGATTGATGACCTTAATGATTCTCTTCGTTTCCGAGATAATCCCGAAGACGATCGGCGCCGTATACTGGAAAAGACTGGTCAAGATTACCGCGTTGATCATCCGGGGAATGGTCTACGCGCTTTATCCGATTGTCTGGCTTTCGGAAAAACTGACGAAAACGATCGGGCGGGGCAATGTTCCCCACGTTCTGAGCCGGGACGAGATGATTGCTATGGCGGAAGTCGGGAAACAGGGCGGACATATCGACCAGCACGAGTCGAGAATATTTCGCAACCTCTTCCGACTCAATCAGCTGACGGCAAAGGATATTATGACCCCGCGGGTAGTGGTCTCCGCCCTGCCGCAGGATATGGTTGTCGCCGAGGCGTTGAAGACCTTGCAAACTATCCCGTTTTCCCGTCTCCCGGTTTATGGACAGGATATCGATGATGTCACCGGGTTTGTCCTCAAGGATCAGGCTCTCCTGCTGGCCGCCCAGGATAGAACTGAAGTAAAGCTGGAGACCCTGAAACGCGATATCCCGGCGGTTCCCGATACGGTTTCTCTCTCCCGGCTGCTGGAAGATATGCTCGCCCGGCATCAGCATATCGCCATTGTTGTTGATGAATACGGCGGAACGGCCGGCGTTGTCACCCTGGAAGACGCTCTGGAAACTCTGCTGGGGATCGAGATCAGCGATGAGATGGACAACGTCGTGGATATGCGCCTCCTGGCGCGGCAGAGATGGGAGAAGCGGGCCGGGGAGTTGGGTATCAACCTCGGGGACGAGTCGGCCGAACCGTCGGGCTCGGAGGCTGAGGGTGATCCCGGGCGCTGAGATTGAGAGTTACGGTCTCATCGGATTGGGGATGATGAAGTACTTCTGTCCCCATTTCCGGGCGAATTGTTTGGCGTCGCTGCCGTGAGGGAAATCCGTCACCTTATCTCCAATCAGCATCACTATCTTTAAGGGGCCGAGATCCGGAACCGCGGTTCCCTTCTCCACTTTTTCCCTCCATATCGTCTTGGAGGTATCCGGCCCGGACATCAGCAGGGCGTCGTATTCGATATTCCGAAGTTGAAGGTTTTTCTCGGTGGGAGCCCGCAGCTCTTCCTGCCGGTTGGTGATCAGGACGACTTTCCCCCCCAGTTCCCGGGCCTTCCGGGTGAAGCCGGCCCCCCCGGGGACGGCGGGATCGTCGCCCCGGCGGCACCAATCCCGCCAGCGGGGCCGGTAGAATATGGTTCGCCGGCGTTTCAGCGCGATCCGGTACTCGGCCGAACTGAGCAGGGTGTCGTCGACGTCCAGCACCACCGCCCAGGGCCGGCGGAGATCGGCCGTGATCTCTTCGAGTTCTTCCAGCGCGGAGTTGTAAATGCCCCGGCAGACCAACCGGTATTCATCCGTCCGGGTCGTCCAGATAATATCTCTCCGGTATTGGAACTGGGCGGCCGCCCAGTGAACGGCTGCCACCAGGAAAATGCCGGCAACAATCCAGAGAACGGTTTTCTTCAAGTTGGTCTTCATCGAATTTGCTGGACAAGAGGATTGAGAATCATACTATAGCCGGAAAAAACCGGATCGGCAAAATGAAAATCAATAACCTGACAAAGAGCGGCATCTACCTCGCCGCGGCTTTCGGACTTTTCTCCCTGGCCCGTTTTGCGCTCTTCTTAAGTTATCTCGATCTCTTCCGAATACTGGGCCGGGCCCGGATCCCGGCGGCGTTTCTCGGCGGGTTAAGGTTTGACGGAGCCGCCATTATGACGTTCTTCGGCATTCCCCTGATCCTGCTCAACCTCCCCTTCGGCTTCACCTCCCGGCGCTGGTGGCAGCGGCTCTGGGGATGGCTGCTCTATCTGATCATCCTGATCCTGCTGCTGGTTCTGGTCGGGGATATCGTCTATTTCGGGATGGGGGAACGCCACGTCGGCAGCGAGCTGCTGCTCCTGGGCAACGACCTCGACGCTTTCCTGGGCACCATCCTGAACAATTACCCCTTCGCGATTGCCGGATTTCTTCTCTTCGCCCTCCTCCTGGCCTGGTTCTGGAAGAAGTTGGTCTCCCTCCCGGTGCGAACAGCTCCCCGGTACCGGGCGATCGGCGGGTTTCTCCTGGTGGCGGTCCTGGCCATCCTCGGCAACCGGGGAACTTTCGCCCGCAAGTCCCTCCACATAATCGACGCTTTCGCTTCCGGGAACACCCTCCAGGGAAACCTGACCTTGAACGGGGTCTTCTCCTCCTACCAGTTCATCCGCAAAGCTCCCGTCCCGGTGGATTACGATTTTTTCGAGCCGGAAGAGCTGGAGAGGATCACCGGCCTCGATCTCGACCGGGAATACCCCCTGTCCGCCCGCTTCTCCGACCGGCGGCCGAACGGGCACAACCTGGTCCTGATCATCCTGGAGAGCTGGGGGGCCCATTTCCTCGACAGCTTCAGTCCCGAAGGCCCGGGGGTGACGGAGAATTTCGACTATCTCGCCGCCCGCGGCCGGATCTTCCCCAACTTCTACGCCATCGGGAGGTGGAGCCTCTACGGGATCCAGGCCATTATGACCGGGGTTCCCACCCTGCCCGGTATCCCGATGATCGGCAACGGTCTGGAGGTCTCGGCCATCTCCAAGCTTGGAGAGATCGCCCGAGATAACGATTACCGGACGATCTTCGTCCAGAGTTCCCGCAGGCGTTCCTTCCGGCTCGACGCGGTTGCCCGTTCCCTGGGCTTCGAGGAGATGTACGGGATGGAAGATATCCCCGTGGTCTACCCCTACCCCGAAGAGAGCCGGCCCAAGTTCGGCTGGGATTACGACACCTTCCTCTTTCTGCTGGAGACCATCAACGCCGGCGGCGACCGGCCGTTCCTGGCCACCGTCTTCACCGGCACCACCCACATCCCTTTCGTGAAGATCGACGAACGTTTCGAGGTCTTCCCTTATGCCGAGAGCGGCCGGGAGGGTTTCCTCAACACCCTGAAGTACGCCGACTGGTCGCTGGGGGAGTTCTTCCGGCGGGCCGCCCGGGAACCCTGGTTCGATAACACCATCTTCGTCCTCACCGCCGACCACTCGTACGAGGGCCGAAATTTCGTCGAGCGGTTCCGGATTCCCCTGGTCATCTTCGCCCCCTCCATCCAGGAGCCGGGAGTGAATCACACGGTCGGTTCCCAGCTGGACATTATGCCCACCATTATCGACCTGCTCGGTTTCGACGACGAGTTCACCGCCCTCGGCGAGTCGCTTTTCCGTAAGCGGAAGGATTGGTCCCTGGTCTTCGACAACGAGATCCCGGCGATCATCTCTTCCCGGGGTTACCTGAGACACAGTCTCCGCAACCGGCTGGACAGCGGGAGCTTTTCCGGCGAAAATGACCCGGGATATTTCGCCGGGCTGGAGAAGAATCTCCTGGGGATGAACCAGGTCGCCTACCAGCTCCTGAAATCCAACCGCTGGGCCGGTGCGGGAAGGTAAGGCCTGGATTTCGCGCGTTGGACCGATTTTAGCCTGAAGAAGGCAGCCCAGACATTCCTGTCTGTGTCAGCCGATGAGCAGGCAAGAATGCCTCTGCTAAGATCGGTTGAGTCAATTACCCGGGTTGAACCGGAAAAGGGAGGAAGCGATGAAAAAGACAGTGGTTTGTGCCATCGCGGTGATAACTTTCCTGGGGACGGTTACGGTCTTCTCCCCCGCCGCGGCGGAGTCGCGGGCGGTCTCCGCGGAGGAAGTTTCCCGCCGGCTGCGTTACGTCACGATCGAGGCCAACAGCCTGACCTGGGATGGAGCCTCCCGGCAGCTGACGGCCGCCGGCCGGGTCAGCATCCGCCGGAACGACGGCTCGATCGTCATCGAGGGACGCAAGGCGATGATCACCCTGGACAAGGGCGGCCTCGATGAGGGAGAGAACCGGGTGGTGGAAGTCGAGCTGGACGGCCGGGGAAAGGTGACCGTCCGCGATCACGTTATCGAGGGAACCGATCTCCGGATCAATTTCTCCCGCTGATCCGTCCCGCCGGCGACGGAGGCTAAAGCCTCTGTCGGGACTCTTTCCGCTCAGATCAGTTCCAGCCGGCGAGGGTCGGGCGGCTCCTGCTTCGGGAAGCGGAGTTCCAGCCCGCCGTCTTCCGATCTTTATCCGTCTCTCTCCCTATATTTTTCCCTCCTGACCTCTCTTCGCCCTCGCCCTCGGGCTTTCAGCCCGTCTTGATATATTCGAAAAATCGCTGAAGCATTTGGATACACTGATTCCTTTTATGCGGATGTGCAGAGGGGCAGAAAATAATAGGAATTCTATCTTGTTGGTTACTTGTTTGGTAGCTTGATGGGTAACTTGGGCGGTAACTTGGGCGGTGACTTGGGCGGTGACTTGAGGGGGTGACTTGCGGGGGGTGACTTGCGGGGTAACTTACGGGGTGACTTGCGGGGTAGATTTAGTCCGAAAAGTATCCGGCGGTTTATGAGCCGATGGTCCTCGAATGAGACAGGCTATTCAAGATCCGCAAAGCTCAGTTGGATGCCGATTGGAGGAAGTCGGGAAATTTCCAGAAAATTGTGGTTGACTTTCAACCATATGTGGTAGATACTATACCACAACCATCAAAAAGGAAACTGAGGAGGCTGATATGACCTTTGGCCGGAGGGTCAAAAATTTGCGGATCGCGCAACGCAAGACGCTGCGCGGTTTCTGCTCCGAGCACGGGTGGGATCCCAGCAACTGGAGCAAAATAGAGCGCGACGTGAACCCGCCGCCGCGGGACTTGGAGACACTCTCGATATGGGCCCGGGCGTTGGGGCTGATTCCGGGCTCGGACCCCTGGCGTGACTTTATCTACCAGGCCGAGGTAAGCCGCGGGAGTATCCCCCGGGAAGTTATGAGCGACGAGCAACTCGTTGCCAAGCTCCCGGTCTTTCTCAGGACCGTCCGCGGGGCGGAGCTGACCGAGGAACAGCTCGATGATTTCATCAACCGTGTCCGCGAGGCCCACACCCCGGATTGAGTATGAATGTCCCCTTCCTTGAATACGAAGCCATCTGGCCTTTGGAGTAGAGGACCACTCCTCGATCGCCTTTTCGCTAATCCATATCGAGGAATGAAAGTTGGTCGCCGGTTTCGGCGGGCGGCCTGGGGGGCTTGCGCATCTCATCGGGGACTGGGGGGAGGCGATCAGCCGGGAAGCAGGGTGATTTGATCAAACAACACCGCTGCCCCAAACCCCACCCGCCGGCGGGGGTGGGTCGGCCCCGGGTTAGCTTTTGAACTCTCCCTCCGGCGGGACAAGCCCGCCGGGGGGGGGTACTCCGTTACCCGGTTTTTGTATTTGCTGCTCGCAGGCTGAAGCCTGCGGCTACCTAAATGATTGTATTTTTGGATATTTTCATCGAGATGGGGGCGGATTTTGGCGGGGGACAAGGGTTGCGGAAGTTGTTGTTCTTTTCGGG
>JAVCCZ010000172.1 GCA_030765265.1 Candidatus Erginobacter occultus | reverse complement strand
TACCACGGGCTGACGCCCGTGGCTAGAAAGAAGTTTCGCCCCCTGCGGGGGCTGCTTATCTCGGTCTCGCATAGCTTTCATATCTGTAGCCCGCGCAGCGGGCGATACATTATTAGCCACGGGCGTCAGCCCGTGGGTATGGAGCAACAAATAGTATTTCAAAGCCCCCGCAGGGGGCGACACATAATGAACCAAATTCTTTTGGGAAATCCGGATTGAGCCAGATTTTATCATTTGAATATCGAATCCCCGGCTTGATTCGATTTTTTCCTTCCGACAGGCGAAAACAAAGAAAACAATTCTCTGTATTCTCTGTGCCTCGGTGGTTATATCACCCCCGCCGCGAAGCGGGCGGTGTAATCGCGGAAGAGCTCCATTATCTTTCCCGTCCCCTCCCCGGGCCGGCCGGCGGCGACCGGGGCCTCGTCGATCCGGACGATCGGGACCACTTCCTTGTTGGTGGCGGTCATAAAAACCTCTTCGGCGGCCCGCAGCTCCCCAATCTTGAAGTCGCGGATCTCGACCGGGAAGACCGACGCCGCCAGCCGCAATACCAGCGCCCGGGTCACCCCGGGGAGGACCCCCTCGCGGTTGGTGACCAGGCGGCCGCCGAGCCAGGCGAAGACCGTCGCGGTCTGCCCTTCCCGGACAACTCCGCCCCGGTCAACCAGGATCGCCTCCACCGCCCCCCGGGCGGCGGCTTCCTGGAGGGAGACCACGGTGGAGAGGTAGTTGAGAGTCTTGGCGGAGGGGATCGATCTTTGGCCGCGGACGGTGATCACCTTGACGCCCCTCTGGTACCACCAGCCGGGAAAAGGCTTCAGGGGAGTGACCAGGACCAGGAGCCGGGGGCGGCCGGCCGGCATAAGAAAGTCCGGGCTGGGTCCGCCGGTGGCGATCACCCGGATGTTCGATTCCCGCACCGGGTTTTTCTCCAGGGTTTGGCGGACGATATCGGCCACCTCCTCCCGCGGCCAGGGGAAAGGGAGGCGGATCAGGCGGGCGGATTCCTCGAGCCGGGCGATATGCTCTTCGAGGAGAAAGGGCCGGCCGCCGTAAGTCCGGATAAAGTCGAAGACGCCGTACCCGCGCAGAAGGGCGAGGTCGTTGACCGGGAGAACCGCCCGGCCGGCCGGGACGAACCGGCCGTCGATATAGTAGATATCCTCTTCAGCCATAAGGGAAGGATAGCAGGGAGAACCGGCAAGAACAATCATAATGGCAAAGCCGCCGCGTTCTCTCCCTTCCCTTTTAGGCGACAATATAGTATATAAACGGGGACCGACAGCCAAGACCGGAGGTAAAAAACAATGGTAAAGATCAGAGATTTCCAGGCCCTCCGCCCGCGGGAGGACCTGGCGGACGAGGTCGCCTCGCCGCCTTACGACGTCCTCGATTCCCGGGAGGCCCGCCAGCGGGCCCGGGGCAAGCCTTACAGTTTTCTCCACGTGGTCAAGCCGGAGATCGACCTGCCGGAGGAGACCGACCCCTACGACGGGTCCGTCTACCTCAAGGGGCGGGAAAACCTCGACCGGATGGCCGCGGACGGGGTTTTGATCGATGACGAGGAGCCGGGCCTCTACTTCTACCGGCAGGTGATGGGGGACCACTCCCAGACCGGGCTGGTCGCCTGCGCCTCGATCGAGGACTACGAGAACGACCGGATCAAGAAGCACGAGCATACCCGGGCCGACAAGGAAGCCGACCGGATCCGGCACGTCGAGACCCTCAACGCCAACACCGGACCGGTCTTTCTCACCTATCCGGCCGACCGGGAGATGAACAGACTGGCCGAAGAGATCGCCTCCACTCCTCCGCTCTACGACTTCACCGCCGACGACGGGATCCGGCACACGGTCTGGAAGGTCACCGGCGCCGACCGAACCGAAAAAATCAAGGGGATCTTCGCCCGGCTCGACCGGCTCTACGTGGCCGACGGCCATCACCGTTCGGCTTCCGGGGTCCGGGTCGGGCAGAAGAGGCGGGAAGCCAACCCGACCCACACCGGAGCCGAGGAGTACAACTTCTTCCTCGCCGTCCTCTTCCCCCACGATCAGCTGAAAATTATGGATTACAACCGGGTGGTGAAAGACCTGGCCGGACTCTCCCCGGAAGAATTCCTCAAGCGGATCGGCGGGGGTTTCGGGGTCGAACCTTCACCCGGCAACCAGCCGTTCCGGCCCGCGGCGCGGCACGAATTCGGGATGTACCTGGCCGGAAAGTGGTATCAACTCACCGCCCGGCCGGGAAGTTTCCCCAAAGACGACCCGGTAAAATCCCTCGACGTCTCCATCCTCCAGGAGAACCTGCTGGCCCCGATCCTGAAGATCGGCGACCCCCGGAAGGATAAAAGGATCGACTTTGTCGGCGGGATTCGGGGACTCGGAGAACTGGCCCGGCGGGTGGACGGCGGCGAGGCGGTCGCTTTCGCCCTCTACCCGACTTCGATCGAGCAGCTGATGGCGATCGCCGACGCGGGGCTGATAATGCCACCCAAGTCAACCTGGTTCGAGCCCAAGCTCCGATCGGGCCTGCTGATTCATCGACTGGACTGAAGATTATGAAAAAAGCGATCTTCCTCCTCCTGGTGGCTGCCTTCATCTACGTCTTTGTCCGGAGCGGGACCCTGGAGGTCCGGGTGGTGACCACCCCCCGGATCCAGGGCGGGGTCCGGATCGGCGAGGACCACAATCGGGAATACACCCTCCACTGGGATCGCTTCTTCGGCTACCTCAAGAGCCTCCCCGGCCGGGCGGGGATCAAATGAAGATTCGGCTGCTGGCGGTCGATCTTCGCCTCTGAGACCACGGAACCGACCGGGAGTTTTTTACCACAGAGACACAGAGAACACAGAGAGAATAGAGTATATCTCAGGCATATTTGTCCGGGATCGACAGCTTGCTCGTTTAGACTCCGCTTCTTCTTACGCCTGGGGGGGGTTGAATTAAAATACTCTGTGCCCTCTGTGGTAAATAATTCATTGTCAATTCAGCAGGCGGGCGATCCTCTCTTGCATCGCCCGGTGGTGGGAACCGGGCCAGTAGATCTTCCCGCAGCCGGTACAGCGCTTGAATTGATTATGTTCCTTCCTCGTCCTCGGCGGGAGACGATCGAGGACCTCCTGGCGGGAGACTTCCTCCAAAAGACCGTTGCAGACCATACAGCGGCGAAAGGGACGGAACCGCCCTTTGAGGTTGAATCGCTCGACCACCTCCCGCAGCTGGACCGCCGGGGTTTGCGCCCGGAGCCAGTAACCGCGGCGGACGGCGGAATTCTTCAGCAGCCCCCGGTCCCGGGTCAGGATGGTCCGGTCTTCTCTCCGCGCGATCCGGATAATCTCCCGGTCATCGTAGTCGTTGCGGTAGAGGCAGTCGAATCCGAGCATCCGCAGCCGTCGGGCCAACTTGCCGAGGTGGACATCGAGGATAAAGGCGGGCTCGATTAGCGGGGGAGGCTGGAGGAGGATTTCCGGACCGACCTTCAGGCCGCGGAACGAAGGATAGACGGCGATCCGCTCCCCCGGGGAGATCCGGTGGTCGAAGCCGACCGGGTTTTTTCCCACAGCGATCAGGGCGACTTCCGGATGGGGGACGCCGAGGGCTTCCATCGAGTCCTTGACCGCGGGCCGCCCCGCGAAATCATAGCGAACCGTCCGCTGCCGCCGGTCCGGGGGAAGAAAATCGTTCAAGCTTCCGTAAAACCGGAATCGGGCGGCCCGGTTCATCGTTCGAACCTATCTCCTGGTCCGGCCGCCATCTTTAATTCAGCGGAGTGGATTGCCCCAGCGGAGACCGGGAAACCGAGAAAAATCGGAATCCGTAGTGGCAAGTTCACAGCCGTGCTCGACTGCCAGCGCGGCCAGGTGCGCGTCAGAAACCAAATTAGCCGAGGCCTGACCATCCCTGAGCATCTTCTGAAATACGGTCCAGTGCCGTTCGGTCGGCCGAATCATCCGCACACAGGGCTGGTCCAACCAACTCTGGACCCGGGAGAGCGACTCTTCGAGAGAAAGCGGCCGTTGGAAGATCCGCTGGTTGGTACCGACACGAATAAAGGCGTTGACAACCGGCCAGCAGAGGCAGACCGGCGAGGTACTGGAGAGCTGGTCATCCCACCATAACCGGGCGGGGGTGTTGAACGGGCTGAGTTCGTTTTCCGCGTAGAGTAGGATGTTGGCGTCAACCAGGATCACCGATGATCTTCCCCCTCGACCCGGGCGATCAGTTCCTGGATGTTGTCCAGGTTCATCCCCTCTCTCAATCCCATCTTGTGTGGCCGGGTCCGGTAAGGTCGGGACCTCGCCGGCTCTTCAACAGTTTTAAGGCCGACCCGGAGAGCTTCATTGACCACCTTCTTAAACGGCTCCCGCAGTCTTTGGGCCGCAGATCTCGCCCGCTCGAGGACATCGTCATCAATCGTCAGCGTTGTTCTCATACCAACATCATATCATCATTGCAGATGATGTCAAGTCATCACCTGATCCCGGCACAATACTTCTCCATCTCATACCTGAGTCGACTCGAGATAGCGGCGGAAGAACCGCTGGAGCCCGCTCCCCGCCTTCCCGCCAAAAGCGTTTTGCCCCGGACCGGCGGCGGAGAGGGCGCCAAGGTCGTACCACCGTTTCAGTGGGAAAAATCGGAACAACCGGGGTCTGATCGCCCCCCGGGGACAGAGGTAGATACACCGCATACAGATGATACAACGGTCGCCGAATACGATCTCCCTTCCCTCCTGCCGGATATTCCCGACCGGGCAGCTCCGGACACAGACGCCGCAGAGGTCGCAGGCGGAAGAGGCCTTGAGGTCGCGGCCGAAGTACTTCCCGCCCCGGGTTTCCAGCCGGCTCAGGTGCCGGGTGAGAAAACGGGCGACCGGGCCGGGCCGCTCCAGGCGGGGAACCCCGGCGGCGATCTCGGCGGCGGCGGTCTCGGTCCGGCTCTCCGCCGCCCGGAGCAGCCGCCGGATAAAACTATCGGGATAGCGGACAAAGACGTTGGAGGGCATCACCACCATACTCTCGTGAAAAACCTCCCACCCCCGGTCCTTCAAGGCCCGGATCACCAGGTGGGAGGAGCCGCCGGCGAAGAAGGGGTCGGCCGGGCCCTTGACAATGAAGGCTCTCCGGCCCTCCCCGGGCGGGAGGGCGGAGATGAAGTCAAAGACCGGGGAAGGAGCGTTGAGGGCGTGGATGGGATAGGCCAACCCGAGCACACCGCCGGCCGGCGGGAGCGGATCAGCCGAGGCTTCCGCGATCCGGGTCAGACGCACCGGGATATCCCGCCGGGATAATTTCTCCGCCAGGAGCCGGGCCAGGTACCCGGTATTTCCGGTCCCCGAGAAATACGCCAGGTCGATGGAATCCGGTTTCAAGTTCATACCATCGCCAACTTACTCCTTTCGGGGCGAGAAAGCCAGTGCGGAGAAAAAAGTGCGGAGAAAAAAGAAGCGCCCCGGTTTTTACACCGGGGCGCTCGTTCTTCCAGGGCGGCACAGGCATTCCTGCCTGTGTACCGGGACTACACAGACAAGAATGTCTGTGCTACTCTTCCAGGGGGACGTAGATTTCGGTCCGCAGCTGGTCGGGCGGGGTTTGGTGGGGGTCGTTGAGATAAACTTCCAGGCAGGGGTCGGAGCTGACCACCCGGCCGCTGCCGGGCGCCCACTCACCGGATATCCAGCCGTAGGTTTCGGCCAACTTCTCGTAGGGCCCCTTATGAACCATCATCGCGTAATCCCCGCCCCGCAGGGTCTGGACCCCGATCTCCCCTTCCGGCTCGATCTTCTCGTCGACCGTGACGCAGGCGTCGTAGCGGATCTTCTCCGGCGGGGTGACCTCGGGGTCGTCATAGGAGATCCCCAGCATAACGGTTCCCGGACCGAACAGACCCCGGCGGCCGGCCCAGGCACAGAGCTTGCCCCAGGCTTCTCCGCAGTCTTCGTAGGGCCCGATGTGCCGGACAAAAGCGACCCGGGTCGGTTCTCGTTTGACGATTTTCATCTCCATCTCCGCACCTCCTTGGGTTTGCGGTTTGAACTTCGGTAGCTCCCCCCGGGGCTGATAGTGGACCCCGGAGAGAGGGCCGGCCGCCTCCAGCCGGATGACCCCTTCCCGCGCGGCTGAAGGGGGGATGCCGAACTGGGAGCGGAAGGCCCGGGTAAAGGATTCGTGGGTTTCGTAACCGGCCTCGAGGGCGATATCGAGGATGGAACGGTCGTCGGACCGGAGCTGGTGAACCGCCCGCTCCAACCGGAGCCGCCGGATATGTTCCATCACCGACTCACCGACCAGGCCGCGGAAGATCCGGTGAAAATGGAAGGGCGAAAAGTAGGCCATCGCCGCCAGTTCATTAAGCTCCAGCGGCTCGTCGAGATGACGCTGGATATGGATCAGGACCCTCAAGATCCGCTCCTGGTAAACTTGCCTGGTGGATTCTTTCACGACCGGTTCTCCTCTGTGATCAGTCCGCCCCCGGCCGGACCGGGGACCTGATGATGGCCCACTATACCACCGCCCTCCCGCGGTTTGCTTGACCATTCTTGCGGATTCAATATAATGCGGTTATGCACAAGGCCGACCGTGAACTCGTCTACTGCCGACGGATCCTCCCCCGGGTCAGCCGGACCTTCGCCCTGGGGATCGAGCTGCTGGATGAACCGCTGCGGGATATCACCACCGTGGCCTACCTGATCTGCCGGATCCTCGACACCGTGGAGGATACCACCTCTCTCGCGCCCGGGGTCCGGGCGGAACTATTGGAGCGGGCCGGGCGGGAACTGGCCGACCCGGACCGGTGGCGGGACTGCTGCCGGGCGGTCGGGGAAGCCTTCCCGGAAACGGACTATCCCGGGGACGAGCCGGATCTCTGCCGGCGGTCCGGCGACGTCTTAAAGGTCTTTCACCGGTTTCCCCCGCCGGTTAAGGAAGCGATCCGGGGACCGGCGGCGCTGATGGCGTCGGGGATGGCCGAAACCGTCCGGCGGGAAGAAGCGGCGGCGGGGTTGCGGCTGGCCACGATCGGGGAGTTGGAAGAGTACTGCTTCTATGTCGCCGGGACGGTGGGGATAATGCTCACCGGACTCTTCAGCCTCGACCGACCCTCGATCACCGACGAGATCGAAGCAGAACTCGGCCCGGCCGGGATCGATTTCGGGCTCGGGCTCCAGCTGACCAATATCATCAAGGGGGTGACCGACGACATCTCCCGCGGGGTCAGCTACCTCCCCCGGGAGCTGCTGGAGCAGTGCGGAGTCACCCTGGAGGAATTGATCGAAGACCCCTCCGATCCCCGGGGGAAGCCGGTGGTGGAAAAACTGGTCCGACTCGCCCTCCCCCGCCTCGACCGGGGACTGGAGTACACCCTGGCCATCCCGGCCCGGGAAAAGGATCTGCGGATGTTTTGCGCCCTGCCGCTGTTTTTCGCCGTCGATACCCTCGGCCTGGCCGGCAGCGGCGGGAAGGTCTTCGGGCGGGAGCCGCTGAAGATCAGCCGGGAGGAAGTCCTGGCGACCCATCACCAACTCGAGGAGACCGCCGGCGATGGGGCGGCCTGGCGAGAGGAATATTTCCGCCGCAAGACACGGCAAGGTTTTTAAATTCCGAAAAGGATAAAAATATGATTATCAATTGCGCGATCATCCAGATGAACTCCGGCGGACGCCGGAACGAGAACCTCCGCCGGGCCGGCGAACTGGTAGGTCAGGCGGCGGCGGCCGGGGCCGAGCTGGTGGCCCTGCCGGAGAATTTCGCCCTGATGCGGAAAAGCGATCGGGAAGCCCAAATCGGGGAGACAGAAGGCGGACCGATCGCCACCTGGGCCCAAAAGACGGCGGCCGCCGAGGGGATTTACCTGCTGGCCGGGAGTTTTTCCGAGGCCGGACCGCTCGGGGACAAATCCTACAACACCTCGATCCTGGTCGATCCCGCCGGAAAGATTCTCGCCTCTTACCGCAAGATTCATCTCTTCGATGTCGCCGTGCCCGGGGGGGAGACCCACCGGGAATCCGAGTGGATCCTCCCGGGGCGCGAGGCGGTGACGGCCGAGACCCCGCTGGTTCCGATGGGGCTCTCGATCTGCTACGACCTGAGATTCCCCGAACTTTACCGCCGGCTGGCGGGACAGGGCGCCCGGATCGTCTTCGCCCCCTCCGCCTTCACCGAGCGCAGCGGCCGGGCCCACTGGGAGATCCTGGTCCGGGCCCGGGCGATCGAGAACCAGGTCTTTATGATCGCCCCGGCCCAGGCCGGCGGACACCCCGGGGGGAGAAGGACTTACGGCCACAGCCTGATCGTCGATCCCTGGGGCGAGATCCTGGCCGAGATCCCGGAAGGCGAAGGCGTCGCCCTGGCCGAACTCGACCTGGAACGCCAGGAGGAACTCCGGAAGACGATGCCCTGCCTGGAACACCAGCGGGGTTTCAGCGGGTAATTCCGGGGACTCAATACCCAATTCCCCTGAGCCCGAAATCGAATGTGGGCGCCGGTGGAGGAATTGGATATTGAGTCCCCGGAATTGTCAGGCAGCTTCGATGGCGTCGATGGCGGTCGAGACCAGGGCCTGGTCGATGCAGCCGATGATCTGCTCGTCCCGGCCGGCGCCGACTTTCTCCTCGAGGAAGCTCCGCACCTTATCCCGCTGCCAGCCCTTGTTCAGGGCCTTGGCCCAGAGGACCCGCATCTGGGCGGCGGTGGCTTTCCCGGGAATCTCGGGTCCGTAAACCTGGTTGATCAGACGGGAGAACTCCTTGCGGTCCGCCACCCCGACGATCTCGTCGCTGACCGAGGTCCCCAGTTTTTCCTCCAGGTACTCCCGGACCCGGCTCTTTTCCCACCCGGCCGAGGCGGCGCGGGCGTAGAGGGCCCGCAGCTGGCCGACGGTGGCCTTGCCGGGGGGCTCCACGGCCTCGATCTCCGCCAGAAGCCGGCTGATGGCGGAGGCGGTTTCCTCCGCCGGTTCCAGTTCCTGCTTCAGGGTCACCATCTTCTCCCCGAGCTCGAACGACACGGTCAACGTCTTCATCTCTCTCCCTCCTTTTTTCCCGGCCGAAGCCGGAGGTTGTCCTTTAACTGATAGTCGGAAGGAGGAGGGGATTTATTCTTTTTTATTTTTCACCTTGGACCGATTTCAGTCTGGACGATAAGAAGGTAGCACAGACAGAGAACTATGGGGCGCGGCGGAGCTACACAGGCGAGCCGCCTGTGCTACTGGCTGGCCACAGGCAGAAAAGCTAGGGTGCGCGGCGGAGCTACACAGGCGAGCCGCCTGTGCTACTGGCTGGCC
>JAVCCZ010000001.1 GCA_030765265.1 Candidatus Erginobacter occultus | reverse complement strand
GATGAGCAGCGGGAGAGTACATCTCGTTACCGGCTCCTGAGGAAAATACCCCGCGCGGCGAACGTCCGAATCGGCACTCTTCCAGCGCGTGGAGGTATGCCTCCATCTCCGTATTCAGGTCCGCATCGCTTATTATAAATCCGTTGACGCTTTCGGCGGGATTATCGGCACCACCCGATTTCCTGGTTTCGGTTCTCATATCACTCTTCCAACGCAACCGGCAAACTGTCCGCCGCTTCGATTCGAGGCAGGTAGTGCCCCCTGAATTTATGGTTGTTCATCAGGCATCGACCGGGATCGTAAGACATCACCGGACTGTTCCAGAGCCGTGCCAGAATAGTATTTAAAGGATCTTCCCTGACGTTACCGGCGCTTAAAGGCACGAAACAACAGGGTTGGACATCTCCATTGGGGGATACATAGATATAGCGTCGGGCAACCGCCGAGCAGACCGGGTGGGTCAAGGCCCGAGCAGAGGCGAGGTTTTCAAGGAAGACTAAGCCGGGTTCGAGCATAGACGCCAGTTCCCGGCGGTCTTCCGGGGAGAGTTTCTTGTGCTTCTCGGCCAGAAGACAACCCGACAGGGTTGTGTCGATGATCCGCACAGCGTCAACACCTAGACTTTTTCCTAATTCAATGACCCGGCGCAGGTCGCCGGACCGGATATTTTCACGGGAAGCGTAGGTGGAGATGACGCAGGGAAGTCCTCTTTCTACACAACACCGGATTCCCGAAACGGCCTGGTCGAAGCATCCCGCTACGCCGCGCATGCGGTCGTGCTCTCCGGCTTCCGGGCTATCCATACTGACTTTGACTGCCGAGAGCCTCGCATTCATCAGGGACTCCACCCTTTCGGGTGTGAGGAGGAGACCGTTAGTGTCGATGGAGGGGAGCATTGACGCTGATGAGGCGAAGGCGACAATCTCGTCAAGATCATCCCGGAGGAGGGGTTCTCCCCCGAACAGAGTAATCTCTACTACTCCCAATTCTCGGGCTTGCTCAATGACTGTCTTTATCTCCTCGGTTGAGAGTTCGACCTCGGCATCGACCTGATAGAGATTCATCCCGCAGTATACACAACCGCACTGACAGCGATAGGTAACCCCTATCATAACCGAGATCGGCGCCCGTATTCCGAAAAGGCGGTTTTTCAGGAGCCTCCATGCGCAAAGAATTCGGGTCATGAATGTTGCCCGTCGAAAATACAGGCGGTATGCGAGCCGGGCGACTTTCAGATTGCCGAAGATCATGAGGGTTTCCTTATCTTGAATACCAGAAAAGCGCTGTGGCGGGGATCGATCCGGGCCGACATTCTTGCCATTGGAGGAGGGAGAGGATAGTAACCCGCGCCGGAGACCTTCTCCACCACGAAACCATGGGCTTGGAAGAGTTCCTTCAGACCCCGGTAGCTCAGGACCAGGCAGTGGCGGAAGGAGGGCAGCTGTAACGCCGGGTTCCAACCCTCCCCCCGATCCAACCCCCAGGGGTTGCCGAGGGCGGCACGCGTCTCGCTGAACTGGGAGAGAGAGAACGGCTGCCAGCCCCAGAAAAGAGCGAAGATGTTGTGCCAGCTGGCCAGGTTCTCTGTCGAGAGAACCGCGTACCCGCCGGGTTTGAGAACGCGGCGTAGCTCCTTCAGGAACGTGTCCGGCCGGTGGAGGTGCTCGATCACCTCCAGTGCGGTGACGACATCAAAGGACCCGTCGGGGCAGGGGATCAAGTCATTCAGGTCCGACCGGAAGACCTCCACTTGGCTCTCCTCCGCTTTCCGTGTCAGCTCGTCGACAATCTCCACCCCGGCTAACCGGCCGGTTTTCAATCGCTCCGCCAACTTCACTGTCCTCGACCCGTCACTGCACCCACAGTCCAGGTAAGAGCACCCTTCAGACGGCACGAGAAATGAACGGACAGATTCCGCGTAGTCATCCTCCGCCGCGTGCCTGAGTTTCCACAGATACTTTTTCACCAGATTATGATACTACCACATTAATCGTAGTGGTCGAGCTTGCTCGACTCGCAGGCAGAGCAAGCTCTGCTACTACATTATGTTCAAAGATAGCCGAGCGCCTTCAGCCGTTCGACATTCCACCGGCCCACGCTGGCGTCCTCCTGGTCCGCGGCCTCCTCCGCAAACTTTCTCGATGACTCGATTCTCTGTGCCCTCAACCGCTTTCGCAGACGGTCGGTCACCTCGGGGTATCGGGCTCTGACATCACGCGTCTCCCCGGGGTCTTCATCCGTGTTGAAGAGTCGGAAGAAACCCGGGTGCTTTATTCCATCCGGTTCCCCGTCCCGGATCTCCCTTTGATCCATCAGGAGAAACCACGGGCCCGAGCGGACGGACTCGATAGCCGGAGGGAGAAAGTCGTTGCTGTCGGCGTGGACTTCCAGGTCGAGCGCCTCCCCCCGGGTAACAGCGGGCATGAGACTGATGCCCTGTATCTCCCTCTCGGGAGGAATCCCGAGCAGCTCGAGTATCGTGGGCAGGATATCGATGTTCCTTACCAGCTGCCGGACTCTCGTGCCCGCCGGCAGCACGCCGGGGAGGCGCAGGATCAAGGGAACCTGCGCGACCTCCCGGTAGATACTATCGTGCTCCGCACGGCCGTGTTCCAAAAACTCTTCCCCGTGATCCGATGTGAAGACGACGAGAGTTCTGTCCAGCACACCCTTCGCGCGCAGAGTTCCGATCAGTTCCTTGATGAACTCGGCGTCGACGGCCTCGATACTGCCGTCGTAGAGAGCCTTGAGGTGATACCAGTCCGCGGGATCGTCGAAGGCCACCGCCGACCAGTAACGGTTGTGCAGCGCCTGCCAGAGGCCCTGCCAGAGGTCATTCTTCTCCATGCCCATCTCTTTCATCAGTTCAACGCGCGAGGGAATCTCCCCGGAGTAGGACGGGTCATACTTGGAGTCATAGGGGGGGGCGGGGAGGTAGGGAGAGTGTGTGAAGTAGGTATGGTAGAACATGAAAAACCGTCTGTCCGCGTTCTCCCGAAGCCACTCAACCGCGGCGTCTGTGTCCGAGTCCTCATCATAGATTTCGAAACCGCGGGCGAAACCGATCTTGCCCGCCACATTCGCCCCGCCGGTGAAGGCGACGTTGGTGTAACCGTGTTCTTTTAGAATCTCCGCCAGCGTGGGGATATTCCCGGATAGAACCTTCCCTGAGTAGATCCCCCGCGCATCTCTTCCCCACATGTAAACATTATGGACCCGCGGGTAGTAGCCGGTCATTATCGACATGTGGGAGGGGGTGGTCCAGGGAGACGCAGAGAAGGCGTTTTCGAAGAGGACTCCTTCCTCCGCCAGCCTGTCTATATTCTCCGAGGTGGGCCGGTCGTATCCATAGCACCCCAGGTGATCCGCCCTCAGCGTGTCCACGGAGATGAGCAGGAGGTTAGGCCGGTCCTTCTCCGGGGATCTCCCGCATCCTGGAAAGAGCCCCGGTAGAAGTAAAACAATCAGTACCAGTTTTATCTTAACCTTATCCCGCATCTTGTATCCTGCATCTCGCATCCTGCATCCTGCATCATTTCATTTCCTGAAGTCTTTTATTTCCCGGATTGACGAGCGGTAGAAAAGGCCGTACAGAATGCCCTTCCAGATCGCCAGGTAATAAATGACGTGGTGGATAAAGAACGCCGGGGGGAGGACCAGGATAAACCGCCAGTCGTACCGCACGTAAGGCAACGAGAAAAGGCTCGCACAGAGAACGTATAGGCCGAGCCCGACGGGAAAGACGATCGGTTTAAATATCGAAGCGATCACAAATGCCGTGATCCCGAAGAGGCCGATACTAAAGGTCCAGCGGGAGAGGTAGAGCCCGGGATGGATCCAGAGCATCTTCCCGTTCTGGACACGGTAACGGAAACGCTGCTTCATCAGCCCCCATCCAATCCGGCGCGGCGGATGGTAGACGATGAGATCCCAGGTATAGGCGAAGAGGCATCCCCCCTCCGTCACTGCCCGGTAGATAAACTCGGTGTCCTCCCCCCCGTAACCGATCGCCTCGTTGTAGCCGCCGAGTTCCAGGAAGATGTCCCGCCGGATGAAGTAATTGCAGGAGTTGATCATCCCGTGGGGAACCTTGTTGCGGACCTGCATTTCCCGCCAGTTCCCATGGCCGTTCCCGAAGAAAGCGGAGTGGGCGATGATATCCGTCGCCTTCTGACGGAAAGAAGCATTGGCCGGAAGGAGACGCGGACCTCCCACGCCGGCCGCACCCGGGTGGCGGGCAAGGAAGGCGAGTCCGTTTTCGAGCCAGTCATCGCGAGCCCAGGCATCGTCGTCGATGAAAGCCAGTATTCCACCCCGCGATTCCCGGGCGCCGCTATTCCGCTTCGTCGCCGGGTCGGCGCTCTCCTCGGTAACGGTGACGACGTTCTCCCCTGGTTCGAATTCAACCGGACGGTCTGAGACGAGGATGACCTCGTATCGGTCCCGGGGAAGCGTCTGACCGAGGAGCGAGCCGAGGCAACTTCCAATATCATCCCGTCCCACCGCCACGATCACGGAGATGTCAGGTTTTGTATCAACAGTTTTCATTTGTCCAAATCGATCACGGATTAGGCTTTCAAGTCATGTATTATATCGTTCTTGTTAATTAGTGGACTGAAGTATCTTTTCCAGGTTCACCGGGGGGACTCATCAGGAGTGTCAGGTTATTCCTCGCTTTCATAAAAGCCGGATCGATCTCCAGGGCTTTTCGGAAGGCTGCGGCCGCTTTCTCTTTCTCCCCGTCGGCGGCATAAGCGAGGCCCAGGTTATTATAGGCCGGTTTACATTCCGGGAAAACTTCAATCGCTTGACTGAAGCTATGGATCGCCGCTCCAAAGTTCCGTAGTTCCATCTGCATCGCCCCCAGCTTGTTCCAGGCCTGCCAGTGGTCCGGGTTGAGTTCCAGCGACTTCTCGTATGCCCGAGCCGCAAGTTCGACATTACGCCGCACCAGGTAGGCATTGCCGAGGTTGAAGTAAACCCGCCAGTCGCCCGGGGTGATCTCCCCGGCTATCAGAAGAGAGTCGATCGCCTCGTCCGCCAGTCCTTTTCTCAAGCTGGCGATGGCCAGGTTGATAAAACCCTCGGCCCGCTCCGGCTCCAGCCGGACGGCCTCCCGGAATTCGGCGATGGCTCGATCAACCTCGCCTTTACTCGCGTATGCCTCCCCCAGGTTTATGTGATAGAGAGGATTCCAGGGGAGAATCCGCGTTGCTTGTTCATAATGAAAAACGGCACGTTCGATGTCCCCGCGGCCGGTGTACTCTATCCCCAGATTGTAATTCACCCGGGCGCCCATAGGATTTGCCGCGTAGGCCGATGAGAAGAGGGCGAAATTGTCCTTCCAATCCCGGTTCCTGGTCCAGGTGCGGACCGAGTATACCCCCAGAATAGAGACGATGACAATCCAGATTGAGGTACGGGCGAGGCCGTCCCGCCATCGATCAAGCATTCCGTCTAAAAGAAATCCCAGTGCCAGACAGAATCCCCAGGAGGCCATGTAGATCAACCGCTCCGCCATCGAGACATTTATCACCAGGATGATGTTGGAGATGATCGCGTAATTGACGGCAAAGATGAAGACGGCCAGAAAATAGCGGCCTTTCCTTCCCAGTGATACCAGTGCCACCGTCCCCCAGCCTATGCATGACACTATCCCGCCCGCGGTCCACAGATTCTGTATCCACTGTGGTTGAGATGAAAGCTGGGCAAAGCTGTAGTCGACGCTGAGCTTAAACGGCCAGATAAGGATGGCTAAATAGCGCATCAGTATCCCCAGGCACGCGATAATCCGCTCCCCGAAAGGGAGGAAGACCAAAAAGTTGGCCCCCAGATCATCTTCAGCCGGCATTATCCCCGTGTATAAAGCCAGCGTAAACAAGACGGCGATAATGTAGGTGAGGTAGAATTTTTTCAGTCGATAGGTGAATACCCGCAGTCCGTGAGAGAAGGATTCCCCCCGGCGTAACGTGAAACGATAGAGGTCGAAGACAATGACGATCAGCGGCAGCGTAGCGGCGGTGGCCTTGGAGAGGACGCCGGCAATGACGATGGGTATCGTCCACCAGAAGACCGGGGGTCTCCGGGAATATTCCGAAGCTGTCTTCCGGAGGTAGATCAGGAGTGCCAGTAGGAAGCAGAAGCTGGAGATCAGCTCAGAGCGCCCAACCGCGGCGGCCACTACGTCGGCGTGAATGGGGTGGCTGGCAAAAAGAGCGGCGACCAGGAACGAGAGCCGACGCCGAGCAGGGAAGAGTTCCCTTCCGACCGCGTAGATCAGGAGAGAGACGAGGGCGTGCAGGACCACGTTCACCAGATGGTAGCCGGCCGGGTTAAGTCCTCCCACGGCATAATTTGCCGCGAATGTGAGGAGAGGAACCGCCCTCCCCGGAGGGTCGGGGCTGCCGGTGCCGGGGAAGAAGGATACAACAAACTCGCTCCAGGCAAAGTCCTGGATGAGACTGTTGTTCACGATCTCCCGGTAGTCGTCGTAAGTGAAGCCATTCTGGAGAGTGTTGGAGTAAATGAGCAGGGCAAGTACGACAATGATGAGGGGAAAGAGAACTGTTTGTAGCTGACGATTTTTCATAACCAACTATTTCAGCTGATCTCAGGGAAGGAAGATGCGGGGTACTCTATTACAGGATACAAATCTTTGTCTGAGCGTTCCCACTCCTGATATGCAAATATTGCACCTCGCCAAGTAGCATTTTTCCCTCTTCCCGGTAGAAAATCTTCCCCACCCCGGCCTTTTACCTTGCCAAACCTGATTGGCATTATATTGCAGAGTCAATCGTTACGACTTTCATTATCTCCGGATCTCGATAATGGCACGGTATTTGCTAATAACTAAAGATATAAACCTGATTTTTAGTTTGACATATATATCAGATTGCCATACTATACACAATCTTTACATCCAATCTATAAAAAGTGATAATAATACGTTACTTCCGAATCACTTCCAGAGATACATTACCGAATACCGGCCCGAGCCGGGAGGATATTTTATGAAATTATTTATGCAGTCTATCTTTCTTGGCATCCTTATCGCGGTCCTGATTCCGTCGACACTCTTCGGCCAGAACATAACCCTTGAATACTCGACCTATCTTGGCGGGTATAACAACAGCGAATACGGATATGACATCGATATCGACAGCACCGGGTCCGCCTATGTGGCCGGGTATACGAACACATCCGGTTTCCCCACCGTCAACCCGTACCAATCTTCCTGGGCCGGGGGCCAGGACTCGTTTGTCACCCGTTTCAACAGCACCGGCTCCATCCTCCTTTACTCTACCTATCTCGGCGGCAACAGCACGGACATACTCGCCGGTCTCGCCCTCGCCACCGACGGGACGGTCTGGGTAGGCGGAAAGACCTATTCATATAACTTCCCCACCGTAAACCCTTACCAGGCCTCCCACGCCAGCGGCGGCGGCAGCTATGACGGTTTTGTCTGCCAGCTCTCCTCCAGCGGCAGCGCGCTGTTGTACTCCACCTACATCGGGGGAACCTCCAGTGACTTCGGAGAGGGTATGGCTATGGATGAACACGGGGCTCCTTTTCTCTTTGGCTATACCTCTTCCTCAGATTACCCGGTAGTCAACCCCTACCAGAACACCCTGAGCGGGACCAATAGCGTCTTCGTCACCCGGTTCAATCCCGGCGGTTCGACGCTTGTCTATTCCACCTACCTCGGCGGCTCACTCCGAGATTACGCTCAGACTCTGGGCAACGGCATTACAGCTCGAAATGGATCAGCGTACGTGACGGGATACACGGAATCGATAGACTTCCCCACCAAGAATGCCTACCAGGCTGTCAATAACGGCGATCCCTGGACCGCCTATGTGACCCAACTCGGTTCCAGCGGTTCGACTCTCGTCTTCTCCACCTACCTCGGCGGGTCCGGGGATACCTACGGGCACGGGGTATCGGTGCCCTCATCCTCAGATATCTTTGTCGGGGGGTGGACCAACTCAACTGATTTCCCCGTCGTCAACCCCTATCAATCTTTTACCGGCGGTCAGGATGGATATGTCGCCCGGTTCTCCTCCTCCGGATCAGGCCTTATCTACTCCACCTTCTTTGGCGGTCCTGGCGCGGTTAACCGCGTCTATGCGCTCGAAGCCTCGGATTCCGGGCAGCTGACGGTCACCGGTTACACAGTATCCTCCTCTTTCCCCACGAAGAACCCGTACCAGGCGGCGTTCAGCCGGTCGACCGACCCCGGGGACGTCATCATCAGCCGCTTCGATTCATCCGGGTCATCCCTCGTCTTCTCGAGCTACCTCGGGGGATGGGATCGCGAAGAAGGATATGGACTCGCCCTCGACGATGCCGGCAACACCTATATCACCGGTATGACCCAATCCTCGTCCAATATCCTCTTCCCCACTACCGCGTTCGCCATCCAGACCTTCAGCGGAGGGGCTTTCACTACTGACGTTTTCTACAGCAAGATCGGCCCGTCGGGGCCGACACCGGAGCCGACCCCGTCCGCGCTGCCGACCGCGAGCCCGACTCCGTCAGCACCACCAACGGCCACGCCGACACCGACTCCTTCAGCCTCGCCGACGGTGACGCCCACGCCGACGGCGACCGCGGCGCCGACTGCCACCCCGACTACGACACCCCTGACCACCCCGCCGCCGACGGCGCCGCCGACACCCTCGGTTACTCCGACACCCTCGGTAACGCCGACTCCGACTCCGTCTTCGACACCTACGGCAACTCCATCAGTCACGCCGACAACCACGCCCAGTGTCACGCCAACGCCATCGGTGACTCCAACGCCATCGATCACGCCGATGCCCAGCGTAACACCGACACCGAGCATCACACCAACGCCTAGCGTCACACCGACACCGGATTACTGCACTCTGCCTCTCCAGCTGGCCGATCTGGAAGGGCTCTGGCTGGCCCAGACGCGGTCTTCAGCAGCCGACGGCTGGTATTACCAGGTGGTAAAGGCCGAGCCGCTCGCGGATGTTTATGGTGATATTTACGACAATGCTGACAGCTTTAACGACCAGTCATCCTTCCCCTCCTACCCGGCGGCTTTGAGGATAACGCGGGTAAGCGAGGATATTAATATCCAGACAGGGGATCACCTGGAGCTGACCTATGACGGTTCCCAGACTCTTTTGATATATCCGCCGGCTCTCTCCGGGAACATCGACGTTTATTATTATATCGGGCTGGACGGTTCCACTTACAGCGACCTGGAACTCTGCCAGACGGCCAAGCTGGTCCCGACGCCGACGCCCACCCCATCGGTAACTCCAACGCCTTCGGTCACGCCGACGCCGAGCGTTACTCCGACGCCTTCCGTGACGCCGACTCCCTCGGTGACGCCCACCCCGTCCGTGACGCCGACTCCCTCGGTGACGCCCACCCCATCCACAACACCGCCGCCTTCGGCAACGCCGACGCCGAGCGTTACTCCGACACCTTCCGTAATGCCGACACCGACACCTATGCCCACACCGAAATACCTGATGATCGCGGACGGGGATTACGACGGGAACGGGACCGCGGATATTGCGATCTTCCGTCAGGACAACGGTCTCTGGCTGGTGAGGGGGCTGGGCCGGACCTATTTCGGTCGGCCTTACGATATTCCCGCTCCCGGTGACTATGACGGGGACGGATTGGCCGACGTAGCCATTTTCCGGCCCTCCTCGGGTATGTGGGCGGTGAAAGACATAACCCGCCTTTTCTTCGGCGCCTCTTCCGACCTTCCCGTTCCTTCCGACTACGATGGGGACGGCTGCTGCGACATCGGGATCTGGCAGGAGGCCTCGGGGATGTGGGCGATCCGGGGCATCACCCGTCTGTATTACGGCAGGTCCGGCGACATCCCGGTACCCGGGGACTACGACGGCTACCCGGGAACGGAGATCGCCGTTTACCGGGGGTCCAACGGACTCTGGGCGGTCCGCGGCGTGAGCCGGATGTACTTCGGCCGTTCCGGCGACCGGCCGATCCCGGCGGTCTATGTCTGGTACGGGGGTTCTGCCCCCTTCCCGATGATCCCGGCGATCTTCCGGCCCGCCACCGGTCTCTGGGCGATCCGGGGTGTCGGCCGGTCTTTCTACGGGACGTCTGGAGACACCCCGATCCCGGCCGCTTTCAGCGGTGGCGCCCTGGCCGAAAACGGGGTCTTCCGCTCTTCGTCCGGCCTCTGGGCGATCCGGAACCTGACCCGGATCTACTTTGGAAGGGACGGGGACAGCCCGGTGACGAGATAGGATATAGGATACAGGATGCGGGATAAGGAAAACCCGATGCAGGATGCAGGATACAGGATCCCGCATCTCGCAGCCTGAATCCCGCATCCTGCATCCCGCATCTCGCATCCTGTATCTTGCATCCCCCATCCCGCCCTTTACTGTCCCTCCTCCGGCTGTGAAGGCGGTTCTTGCCAAGTTACGGATATGAGCTTACGGTGGCTGATTGTAGCGGCTCTGATAGTCGTGACGCTGATCGTCTTCGGGCCGGCCGGGCGCTATGATTTTGTCGGCTGGGACGACGACATCCACGTCTATAATAATCCCTACCTCAAGCCTCCCACACTCTTAAACATTCTCCACTTCTGGAAAGGGCCTTATGAAGGGTTGTATATACCGGCCACCTTTTCCCTCTGGGCGCCTCTGACCGCTTTATCTCAGTCCTTTTCGGCGGAAGCTGCCGGCACGATCTTTAATCCGCATATCTTCCATAGCGCCAATATCATAATCCACGTCCTTAATGTCCTCCTGGTCTTCACCATCCTGAACCGGATTTTTCGAGACAAATTCTCAAATTCCCATCCAATTACATTAGCTATCTTTGCCCGTAATCTCATCCGGGGGAAAAAGGGCGGGGAGCAAGCTTTCCCCGAATATCGATCTGTTCTCGCGGCCGGTCTGGGGGCTGCTCTCTATGCGGTCCATCCTCTCCAGGTGGAGCCCGTGGTCTGGGTTTCGAGTCTGAAGGACCTCCTCTGCGGGTTCTTTTCACTCCTGGCGCTGTGGTTGTATCTTTCGTATGCGCGGAGAGGCGCGGGCGGTGATCGCGATCCAGCGATCGGCCGGCGCGGACACAAGAAATACGCATTTTACGCGACCGGGGCTTTTGCTCTCGCTCTTCTCTCTAAACCGGCCGCGGTTCCTCTTCCCGTCATTGCCTGGCTGCTCCTCCATTTCAGGTCCCCAGACTCGGATTTCGGCCGGCGACGGGGGAACCTTAAAGCCCTCTCCTACCCACCCCACGCGTTGCTGATCGGCTGGCTTCTGATCTCCGTGCCGATCATATATATGGCTAAATTCGCCGAGCAGGATATCCCCCTCGGGTTCGTCGCCCCGCTGTGGGCCCGGGGCCTGGTCGCGGGCGACGCCCTGGGATTTTATCTCTTCAAGCTCTTCGTGCCCCTGAACCTCGGGATCGACTATGGCCGGATCCCCCAATTGATCCTGGCTAATTCGTGGGGCTATTTTACCTGGCTCCTACTCTTGTTCATTGCGGCGGCGTGCCTGCTCGGCCGGCGCCGGCGGCAATGGCTGATCTGCCTGGGGATTTTCATTGCCGGCGCGTCGCCGACTCTGGGCCTGGTGCCGCACGGCTTCCAGCTATTTTCGACGGTCGCCGACCGGTTTCTTTATCTCGCGATGCTGGGACCGGCTCTCGCCATCGGGTGGGCGGTTATGTCCTGCCGGAACGCGGCGGTCATCCGGGTCGGCGTCATCCTCGTTTGCCTGCTGGGCTTTCGCAGCGTTTCGCAAAGGCGATATTGGGTCGATAACGGAGAGCTCTTCCACCACGCTCTGGAAATAAACGAACGCAGCTATATGGCCCACTACAACCTGGGCCTGACCCTCGACGGCGAAGCGAAGCCGGCGGAGGCGATCTTTCATTACGAGAAAGCGCTGGATATCAAGCCCGGCTACGGCCGGGCGCACAACAACCTGGGAGCGACGCTTACGCGGCAGGGACGATTACGCGAGGCGATCGGCCACTTCGCCGAAGCCCTCCGGCTCGAGCCCGGCAACGAGGGAGCCTACTTCAACCTCTACGTGGCCCACAACGTCCTGGGCGTCGAGCTGGCGGAAAAGGGAAACCTTGAAGAGGCCGGAGAGCACTTCTCGCAGGCTTTGCGACTCCGGCCCGACTATGCCGAGGCGCGGCAGAACCTGATCCGAATTACGCGCGAAAAATGAAGAGGAAGAGCACAATCCGGGCCGCGTTTTACCTCCTCGTCATCGCCGCTGCCGGGCTCGCCGTGTATCTGAACTCGCTGGGGGGCGAGTTTCACTGGGACGACAGACATTTCATCGTGGACAACGTTTACCTTCGGGACTGGTCGTATCTGCCCGAGATATTCACCGGGGACGTAGCGGCCGGCTCGGGCGGCAGGTACAACTACTACCGCCCCCTCACGACGTTCACATACCTGATCGATTATACCCTGTGGGAGCTGAACCCCCAGGGTTATCACCTCGCCGGCATCCTCTATCATCTCCTTGTGGCCGCCGCCCTCTTTTATCTCGTCAGGCTCATCTTCGGGGACCTGCTGCTCTCTTTTCTCACCGCCCTCCTGTACGTGGTCCATCCCGTCCACACGGAGACCGTGGCCTACGTGTCGGGCCGCCCCGACTCCCTCTGCGCCCTCTTTATGCTCCTCTCCTTCATTATGTACGTAAAATATCTCGCCCACGGCCGGCCCCTCCAATTCATCCTGATGGCCGTGAGCTTCGCCGGCGCCATACTCTCCCGGGAGAACAGCGTCGTCCTGCCCCTCCTCCTGCTGGTCTACCATCTCGCCTTCCGGGTGAAGCTGCGGCCCCTTCCCTTCCTCTCGATCGCGCTCTCCGCCGCCGCCTACGTCATTGTGAGGTGGCAGCTCGCCGCGCCCGCGGCCGCCGCGCCGCCCCTGCCCGAGAGGATTCCCGGCTTCTTCGCCTCCATCTTCGAATACCTACGCCTCCTCGTCCTGCCTCTCCACCTCCACCAGGAGTATGGGGTGGGAGATTATTGCTTCTCCGACGCGACGGTGATCGCGGGCGCGGCAATTATGGCGGCTGCCCTCCTCCTCTGCTTCCGGCTCGCCCGGATGGGCGCGACCGAGGAAGGCCGCGGGGGGCGGGGGCCCGCGCCGGGACGCATCGTCCTTTTCTCGCTTCTCTGGTTTTTCGCGGCTCTGCTTCCCTACTCCGGCGTCTATCCCATCCGGGCATATATGGCCGAGCACTGGCTCTACGTCCCCTCCATCGGCCTCTTCCTGGTCGCCGCCTACGGACTCTCTCTGCTCTACCGGAGCCGGTGCCCGAAGGCGATCTCGACCGCCGGCATCGCGGCCCTCCTGCTCCTCTACGGATCGTTGACGATCGCGCAGAATACCTACTTCAGCGACCCCCTAACCTTCTACGAGAGGACGGTGCGGTACTCGCCCTGGAGCGCCCGGATCAGAAACAACCTGGCGATACAGTACTACCGGGCCGGAAGGATCGATGAGGCGGAGGAGCAGTTCAGGAAGGCGATCGAGATCGATCCCCTCTACCCTGAGGCCTCCAACAATCTCGGCCACCTGTACTACGCCCGGGGGCGGAACGAGGACGCGCGCGCCCTCTACCTGCGGGCGATCGGGATCAATCCCCGTTATGCGGAAGCCTACTGCAATCTGGGAGTTCTGTGCGTCACCACGGGCAATCCGGATGAGGGCCTGGCGCATTTCCAAAAGGCGGTCGAGCTCAACCCGCTCGACGCCGACGCCTTCTTCAACCTTGGCCTCGCCCTCCGAATGAAGGGGAGGGAGGGGGAGGCTTTATCGGCCTTTTCCAGGGCGCTGCGGCTCGATCCCGCCCACGGACCGGCCCGCCGCCAGATCGCCCCAACTGCGCCGCGCCGCTGAGCGGGGGGACGAGGCGGCCCAGCCCGCCGGCCGCGCGCGTGACCTGGGTTTCCCAATGACTGTAACCCCGGGGGTTCCCAATGAGCCGGCGGCACCAGAGGGATTACCAAAGACCGGGCCGCCGCTTCATTTTTGATGGAGGCGGGGGGTTTTTCAGGCGCAAAGGTCCGCCGGCTTCAACCAGGGGCCGGGGGATCAAGCCGGGCCGGCGCTCTTCACCAGATCGATCAGGCCGACCTTCCCGGCGATCACGTAGGCGGTAATCAGGCAGCCGATAACGAACATCAGGCAACCCAGAATCCCCGGGAGGGAATATCTCCTCTTCGCCAGGCGGGCCAGGATCAAGCCGGGGAGGGCGACGAAGAGGATCGCTTCCCCCACCCCGCCGACAATATCGAGCGCTCCGAGAAAGAT
>JAVCCZ010000155.1 GCA_030765265.1 Candidatus Erginobacter occultus | reverse complement strand
TCTTCAGCGCTCATACGTTTGTAAGCTATCACTACGATCTCCTTTGTGGCTGCAAAGAGATCGATAGCTTACCGTATGGGCGCTGCTTTTTCAGTTAATAGTGTTGCAATAGCCTCTAGCCTGCGGGCATCGAAAAATTTTCTCCGAAATTTTTTATTGGGTTGAAGTATTATTTTCGCGGATTTTTTTTCACCATATCTGCAGGTTCTTCTCCAGGGGAGGGAGCAGCCGGGACGGCGGAATTTTCCGGCGCGCGGGTCACGATCGGGGGCGGGATGGTGACGACGCTGTTCTTATGGAGGCGGACGAAGAAGGGGCTGAGGGTGGCGTTGGGGAGGACCCGGGTCCCGTCGCCGATCCGGATCGCCGCCAGGGAGACCCCGGAGGCGAGGAGGCAGTTGTCCCCGATCTTCACCAGCCCGATCCGGAACCTCCCTCCCCCCTCGTAGGCGTGGGAGGAGATTTTGCAGAAGGCCCCGATCAGGTTCCCCTCCCCGATCTCGACCAGTTCCGGGCAGAAGTGGTCGATCCAGGCGGCCTGCATTATCTCGGTATCTTTCCCGATCCGGACCCCGGCCAGGCGGTAGATCCGGTTCTTCAGCCTCCCCCCTCTGAGAAGCATCGCCCCCAGCATCAGGCAGCTGATCGGTCCCCGCTGCCAGAGGGGGCGGTTGAGGGCGGTCCAGTGGATCCGGCTCTTCTCCGAGAGCTTGCCCAGGCCGGCGAAGGTATAGTAATTGGTCCGGCCCCGGATCATCTTCTCCAGCCGCTCCCGGCCCTCCGGGGTTTCGGGGTCCAGTTCCCGGATATCGACCGGGTCGGCGGCCGAGGAACGGGCCAGGGTGATGGTCCGGCCCTTCTTCCGGCCCAGCCGGATCCCCCGTCGGACGATCCGGATCACCGCCGCCCGCAAGGCGTCATCGATGGTCTCAGTATTTTTCATATTCAGAGCACCTGATTGTTATCACAAAGGACAAAAAGGACCTAAAAGACGTAAAGGACCCCACTGCTTACTGCTCACTGCTTACTATTCCCCATTCCCCATTCAGTGGCGGAAGTGGCGGATGGAGGTAAAGAGAAGAGTGATCCCGTGTTCTTCGGCGGCGGCGATCGACTCGCCGTCCCGGATCGATCCCCCCGGCTGGACGATCGCCCTGACCCCTTGCTCGGCGGCCAGGTCGACCACGTCCCGGAAGGGGAAGAAGGCGTCGGAGGCCAGGACCGTGTTCTTCGTCTCCAGCCCGGCCCGGGCGGCTTTCTCGAAGGCGAGGCGGGCGGCGTCGATCCGGCTCATCTGTCCGGCCCCGATCCCCACCGTGGCCCGGCCCCGGCCGAGGACGATGGCGTTGGAGCGGGTATGCTTGCAGACCGCCCAGGCAAAGGCCAGTTCCTCGAGGAGTTCCGGCGACGCGGCCGGGCCGGCGGCCGGCTGGAGCCGATCCGGATCCCAGAGGATCAGGTCGGCTTCCTGGACCAGCACCCCCCCGTAAACCGAGCGGAAGGAGAGGTGGGGAGGCCGGGGAGAGAAGGTTCCGGATTCCAGGAGCCGAAGGTTTTTCTTCCGTAAGAAAGTGGCTTTCGCCTCCGGGGTGAAGGCGGGGGCGATCACCGCCTCGACAAAGGCCGAGGCGACCTCGGCCGCCGTCGCCCCGTCCACTTCCCGGTTGAAGGCGACAATCGAGCCAAAGGCGGAGTCGGGATCGGTGGCCCGGGCCCGGAGATAGCTTGCCCGCAAAGATTTCTCTTCGGCCGCCCCGCAGGGGTTATTGTGCTTGACGATCACGGCCGCCGGTCCCCCCAGTTCCAGGACCAGGGCCAGGGCGCTCTCCAGGTCGAGGAGATTGTTGTAGGAAAGCTGCTTGCCCTGGAGCTGGCGGGCGGAGGCCAGGGAACTTCCGCCGGCGGGCGGGGCGGAACAATAAAATTCGGCTCTCTGGTGATGGTTTTCGCCGTAACGCAGGGGCCGGCTTTCGGGAAAAGCCTCGACGAGGGCGGCCGGGAGACTCCCTTCCCCTCCCCCGCCGAACGCCGCCGCCACCGCCCGGTCGTATCGGGCGGTCAACCGGAAAGCCTCCGCCGCCAGCTTTCGCCGGGTCGGGAGGGAAACCCCCCCGGGCGACCGGAGCTCGGCGATCACCTCCGGGTACCGGGCGGGGTCGGAGAGGACGGTTACCGAGGAATAATTCTTGGCCCCGGACCGGAGCAGCGCCGCTCCCCCGATATCGATCGACTCCAGGGGAACTTCCTCCCCCGCGCCATCTTCGGAACCGGGGAAAGGATAGAGGTTGACCGCGACCAGGTCGATCGGCGCGATCCCGGCCGCGGAGAGTTCGGAGAGGTGTTCGGGGTCGTCCCGCCGGGCGAGGAGGCCGGCGAAGATCTTCGGGTGGAGGGACTTCACCCGGCCATCGAGCATCTCGGGGAAACCGGTGTAACCGGAGAGGGACTCCACCGGGAATCCGGATTTCTCCAGGAACCGGGCGGTACCGCCGGTGGAAAGGATCCGGTAACCGGCCTCGTTCAAAGCGGCGGCCAGATCCTCGAGGCCGGAGCGGTCGGAGACGCTGATCAGGGCTGTCGGTTTCTTCGAGTTCATAGCGGGGGGAAAGCCACATCTTACTACTTCGCGGCCCGGCCGGTCAAGTATTCCGCGAATATCTTGATCCGCTCCGGGGTCCCGATGTCGTAAAATGGCTCTTCCACCTCCAGGGCGCCCAGTTCTCCGGCCGTGATCAACCGGGGATAGAGATCTTCTTCCAGGGAGAAGACATCAGCCGGGGGGAAAAAGTCGGCAATCGATCCGCTCACCGCCCGGACCCCGGCGTCGAGGTGAGTAAACTCCCCTTTTTCCCCGGGGAGCCGGACCGCGGTTACCCGCCCCTCCCCGCCCAGCCGGAGGTTGGGCCGGGCCCCCAGCCCGGAACCGGGATAAGCGCCCAGAAGCATCCCGACTCCGGACCGAAAGAATTCCCGCTCCAGCTGCCGGTAATCAACGGGGACGAAGGTGTCCCCGTTGAGAAGGAAAAACCAGTCTTCCCAGAGTTCCCGGGCCAGTTTCAGGGCCCCCCCGGTTCCCCGGGGAGAGTCTTCCCGGGAATAATCGATCTCCATCCCGAAACGCCGGCCGTCGCCGAAATACTCCTCGATCATCTCCCCGAGGTAGCCGGCGCAAAGCAGGATATTGCCTATCCCCTGCCCGCGGAGATAGAGGAGCAGGTGCTCGAGAAAAGGCCGGCCGGCGACCCGGACCAGCCCCTTGGGGATCCGGTCGGTCAGGGCGCCGAGCCGGGTGCCCCGCCCCCCGGTCAGGATCACCGCCTGGCGGATAAGACCATATTGGGAAGTGTTAAGATCCGCAGTCATTTCAATCATCGGGCAAAGAGCCCGAACCGTCTTCCCGCCAGCCGATCTCCAGCCAGTCGATTGCCAGAAACGCCGAGCCGGCCAATCTCTCCATCTCTTCCTCCGTGGAAACCGACGGCTCGGCAATAAGAGTCAGAGTAAATGAACCCCCGCGGGGGGAGAGGGCCGGCAGGGGAAATTTCACCGACTGCCATTCCCCGCCGGGGGGGATGGTCCGGCCATAGACCCCGCCTTCATCCGCCTGGATGGAGATATTCAGCGGAAAAGGTTGAGACAGCATATTTCTCACTCTTAATTCCAGCCACCCATCGGCGGATGGGGGAACCAGGCGGGGAAGGAGGATGGCAGCCTCGGGACCCATTATCCGATAATGCCGGCGCCGCCCGCGATCGAGATAAAGACCCTGGATCACAAACAGTTCGTCTTCAGGATCGCCATCCACCCCGAAATCGACACGGAAATTATTCCCGATCGGAAACAATCCCCGGAGCGGAACGGCGGGCACCGGCCGATTGAATTCAACTTCCAGAGAAGTCTCGGGCATTGTCACGTCCCGGGCGCCGATCAACACGTAGTTTAGACCATCTTCAAGTTCGAGGGAGTATTCGCGGCCATTTATTTTGATCAGGGTTTGGCCTTCCCGGGGTTCTGGAACCGGATGGAGCCCCGTGTCGAACAGAACGAGATAGTCCAGAGATTCTGGTGTGTCCAGGGCTAAAACCGACTCTTCCCGGCGATACCGCTTGACCCGGAAAAGCGACAATATTCTCTCATTGGAATAATAGGGATGGTTGAGTTTGAGCTCGTCACTGGTCCATTGACAGACCAGCTCAAGATCAAAATAGCGTCGGAGATATATCATCTCGCCCTCCATCGAACGAATCCCGCGATTGTCGAGGGCAAAAACCGGACTCCCGGACTCCTCGACAATCATCACCGCCTCGGCCAGATCGACACCCAGCGGGGCGGTCAGGTTGCCGGGGGAGATGCCGTGGGCGTGAGTATAGAAATCCACGTTTTGAATCAGGTATCGCCGGCCGAGAATCACCGCGCCGGCCGGCGCGCATCTCTCAATCTCCCGGCGGAGATGCTGGGCGTCCTGCCAGTTGAAACTTCGTTTCTGGGTGATCAACCCCAATAAATAAGGGAGCAAGATCAGTCCAGTCCCGGCGACAAAAACCGTTTTCGGAGCCGCCCTCCATAACCGGCCGCGAGCGGCGGCGGCGGGGAGCAATGCCGAGAGGATAAAGGCGAGAAAAAAAATGTTGGCGTAGTCAAGCCCGGCTCCGCCGATTAACCGCCACCCCAGAACCGCGGCCGCCGCGATGACGCCGACAAGTCCCGCAACCAACCTGGTGGACGGTGATAATCCTTCCCGGAAAACCCGGAAGCGATTAAGAATCCAGAGCGCGCCGGAAACGGCAAAATAGGCGATAAAAGGATACAGGGGAAAACGATAGCGGCGCGCGCGATGGCCGTACGAACTGAACAGCAACAGGTAAATCAACGGTGTCGGCAGCATAATCAACCAGGTGGAAAGCCGGCGGCGGCAGGCGAAGATGCCGGCGGCCAGGAGAATCAAGCCCGACGGTGTTACCAGGGAATAAATCGCGGTAAGATTCTTCGGCAGGTTGCTTTGGAGATTGTTCAGGGAAAATATATGCCGGGACGCGGCGTCACCGCGCTGGAAAAAGCCCTCAAAGGCACCCAGGGCCCGGCGGGCGAAGGCAAGAGGATTCCCGAGAAATATAGCCTCTTCCAGAACCTGGGGAAGAAAAATCACGCAGAATACCGCGGCCGAGACCGCCGTCCAGAGAATGATTTTCCCGCAGCTCCAACCTTTCCGCCGGATGGAGATCAAGGCATAGACGGCCAGCGGGGGGAGGATAGCGAGGTTGGTCAAGCGAACCAAGCTGGAAACGGCCAGGGCCGCCACGCCCAGGAAAAAGCCGGGGAAGATCCGGCCATCCGGGCGGAGGCTTTCCCGGGCCAGGAATATGCCCAGCCAGAAAAAAGCCACCGGCGGAATATCGCGCATCAGTTTCAGGGAATATCCGATGACGATATGGTCATCCCAGCCCAGGAGAACAAAGGCGGCGGCCAGAGCGGCCAGCGACGATTCGGGGGCTTCGCGCCGCAAGGCCAGGAAATAAGAGGCTATAAATACCGCCAGCAGAAATACATTGACGCCGAAGGCCGCGGGCCGGCCGCCCAGCCGGATGGCTGCCGCCAGCAGCAGGGAGAACCCCGGCTCCAGGGTGGAGATGACTTTCCCGCCAGAATAAAAGCGCCGGCCGTAGAAGAGCGGGCGCTGAGTTCGCTCGGGGAGCCGTTCCCGGAGGATATCCAGGAGGGGATACTCCACCGCGAAACCTCCCCGGGCCAGCGACCGGCCATAAATTAAGTAGGCGTATTGGTCGGAATTGAGAAGCGCGTTGTAGTTGCGAAAACCGCCGATCAGGCAGAGCAGAACGAGCAGCGACAGGACCGCGTAAATGACGGGAAAAGGTTTATGCGCTTGGGCGGTCATCCGATTTTCCCCGGTTATTCTTCCGCCTCCCGGTATTCAAGTTTGACCCACTCCAGCATCAACCCCAGTTCACGGCGGTCGCTGACCGGGAGGAAGTCCGATGGCCGCCAGGGATCGACCCGCAGGGTCAGGTTGGCAAGTCTAGGTCCTGGACTCTTAACCGGAATGGTCCAGGAATAAAGAGCGTCCTCCGGCCTGAGGAGATGGTCGCCGAGCGGGCGGCCGTCCAGCCAGGCGGCAACAAGGGGGGCGGAGTGGCAGGCTGCCGGCGGACGGCTGCCGATCGTTTTCAGGGTCAGCTCTGCCTCGCGGCCCTCCCGGGGAAAAAGCGGGAGAACCAGCCGGGACTCTGGTCCCGTCCAGCGGACCGGAATCCGGCCCCGGTGAAGTTCGGGCGAATAGAATCCACTCTCCAAAAAAGCCCAATCATCCTCGCCGCCGATATCGATCAGGAGCCGGCCGGCCGCCTTCCGGGTCAACGGCGGCGGGATGAATAACGGACGGCAGAGACCGTCCGGCCCAAGCGCCTCCAGACGAGGACCCGGGCGGCGGATAACTCCCGGATCGATGACCAGCCGCTGGACCCCTTCTCCGCGGCCCGCGGCCAGCTCTTGCCCCTCCAGCAGGATGCGATAGGGGCCGGGACAGTCCTCTTTTGAAATCGGGTCGAGCGCGAAAGCGACAAAACCGGCCTCCCCCGGTTCGAGGGGAATCGGGCATTTCTCGTACCACCTCCCGACCGTGATCGACTCGAAGAGAAGCGCTCCCCAGTATTCTTCCGCTGACGAAAGCGGACGCGTCCGGGGACGATCGGCAGTGAATTCCAGCTCGGACCGGGCGGAAGAGAGCAGCCGCTCCGGAAGCGGAAAACGGAATCTCTCCCGCCCCACGTCCGGACCGAGGGTGAATCGCCCGATCTCCTCCCCGTTCAGGGCGACCCGGAAGGTGATCGGCTCCCTCAGTTCCTGGGCTTGATGGACCCGAACCTCAACGACCAGGACAGCGCCGGGAAGGACTGCGGTGGGGATCGCTACCCGGCCGGGTTTCCCCCAGCCCAGCCGAACCAGGTCTCCGTCCATAAACCGAAACGCGTTGAAGATATCGGCGCCGTCCCGGTCCGGGAACCCGATCTCTCCGGCCAGATCAACCCGGTAGGGGGAAGAAAGTTCCTTCAGCCGGGGGTCGATATCGCCGGGAAGCGGGAGGTCGGAACGGATGGTCAGCACGGAGCGGGGATAGACCAGGACCTCCTCCGGGAGACGGAGAAAGTTCATCCCGTCGTAAAAGGGCCCGGGGAGAGGACGCCCGTTTAACTCGATCTCCAGATCCTGCCGCGGTTCTTCCGGGTTATGGATTTTCCTCAGGTTGAAAGCAAGCAGGAGGTCGGTCCCCTCCGCCGGAAGCTCGAGAACCAGCTGTAATTCCTTCTCCCGCCAGGGTCCGATCCGGTATACAGTGCAGACCGGTTTCCCGAATTGGCCGGCCAAATGGTAGCGATCGCCGGAGAGTTTGCCGGCCGGGGTCAAATCGAAATATTCCCGGAAAAGGGGGACGGCCTTGGCGGAATCGCGTTTGAAGCTGGTGTTATCCAGGAGATAGATCCCGGTCCCGCGGGCCAGGAGGCGGTCGAGGCCTTCCCGGGGATCGATGCCAAGCCGCCCCATCTCGAAAGGGCGAAGGCCGTAGCTGGAAGTGAAGAGGTAGATATACTGGAAAATCGGCTTGGTGGAAAATATAACCGAACCCGGCGGGACGACGGAATCGAAGTCGGCGCCGAATTTCCTTGCTTCCTCCAGTTGAAACCGCGGAGGACGATTCAGCCAGGCGGGGCCATACCTGGCTGCGAACAGGCCGAAGAAGACCGCTGTCAGGAGCGCCGGCCGCCACCGGCCGGATCCGAACCGCCGGCCGGCGACAAACAACAGCCATAAAACCACTCCCGCGACCAGGACGATGACGTCGAGATGCCCCTGGCGGTACTGGTACTTGAGCTGGGACCGCATCAGGTAGTCGAGCAAAACAATCAGGGCCAGCCCGGCCGCCGACCACCAGCGGGGCCGGGTCTCCAGAAGGCGGCCGGACCCGGCGACCATCAAAATGATCAGGAAGGGGTGGGCCACCAGCATATAGCGGGTCATCAGGTGGACCCACATACTGTAGAGCAGGATCAGGATCAGGGGAATTCCGAGCAGGAGCCATTTCGTCTCCGAACGGCGCCACAGTGAAATCAAGCCCGGCAACAGGAGGAAGGTGAAGAGGGGCCCCCAGAGCCGCCAAAAGTACCGGACCACCCGGGGGAAGGTGGTGGGAAAGAACCCGATCCAGAGCGGAGGCGGAGACTCCTGATCCAGCCCGCCGAGGACCGTCCGCTCCCCGCCGACGATCTCCGGGCGGGGAGGACGGAGGGGATGTCCGGAGGTCAGCTGGTTCTGGACCAGGGCCGGAGAGAGGGCGAAGGCGAAGAGAGACACCCCGAGCAGAGCGAGGACGAGGGTCTTCCACCAGCGAAGCCGGCCGGCGGTCCGGGAGAGAAAATAGACCCCGGCCGGGACGGCGGCCAGGACGTTGGGGAGCCTCATGGTCCCGGCGCAGCCGAAGGCGAAGGCCCCGGCCAGGAGAGCGGCAACCCGGATCCGGGGGGAGTCGCCCAGGGCCCGGAACGCCAGGACGGCGCCGGCGACGATAAACATTATCCCGGCCAGGTCGTGGGAGGGCCTCAAGGCCAGCCGCCAGGCGGGATCGACCATCACCATCAGGATCAGGGGTGCGGAGAGGGCCAGCCACCGGCCTCCGGGACGGGACCGAAGAAAAAGATTCGCCAGCTGAAAGAGGGCCAGGAGCAGGACCACCAGAACGATCAGGTTGAAATAATAAACGGAATAATCTCCGAGGACGCGGATGGAGAGGGCAAGGAGGAGGGGGAAACCGACCGTGTACTTGTTATACATCCGGGGGCCGGTTTTGATGTAGTTGCCGCCGAGAACAAAATGACTCTCGTCCGGTCCCCAGTCCGGCTTGACCCAGTCGTAAACCGGGACATCGCTGTAAAATTCCCCCCGGGCCAAGTGCCGGGCGAAATGCACGATCCCGAATGGATCGGAGCCCAGGGCCGCGGTATAACTGCTGGCGCCGAAAACCAGGACTAAAAGGAGAAAAAGGGCAAGCAGAACAAAGACCGCGGCTTTTTCCTGTTTCGAACCGAGAATCATACCGGCCTTATTCCAGAACTTCCCGGACGACCCTCTCTTCCTTCTTCCGGTGGATGGACATCGTCATCAGTTCGGCCAGCAGCCCGGTGGAGAGAAGCTGGAAGCCGACCAGCATCAGCAACACCCCGAGAAACATCAGGGGCCGGACCCGGAGAAAATCCTTCCCCAGGAGATTGAGCATAACCAGGTAGCCGTTGATGACCAAACCGGCCAGGAAGAGGATCAGCCCCGCCCCGCCGAAAAGATGGAGGGGCTTTTTGCTGTAGCGGGTCATAAACATCACCGTGAGCAGGTCCATAAAGCCGGCGAAGAAACGGTAGGCTCCGAACTTGCTCTTCCCGAAGGCCCGCCGGTGGTGGCGGACCCGGATCTCGGTCACCCGGTAGCCCTTCCAGTGGGCCAGGGGCGGGATATAGCGGTGAAGTTCGCCATAAAGAGAGATGTTCTCGATCACTTCTCTCCGGAAGGCCTTCAACCCGCAGTTGAAGTCGTGGAGCCTGATCCCGGTCAGGGTGGACGTGACCAGGTTGTAGAGACGGGAAGTGTATTTCTTGACCAATCGGTCGTGGCGGTCGGCCCGCCAGCCGGTGACCAGGTCGTAACCCTCGTCGATCTTCTTCAGCAGGACCGGGATCTCCGCCGGGTCGTCCTGGAGGTCGGCGTCCATAATGATTACCCGCCTCCCCCGGACCGCCTTGAAGCCGGTATCGAGCGCGGCGGACTTCCCGAAGTTCCGCCGGAGCCGGAAAACCCGAATCCGTGGTTCCAGGGTTCGGAGATCTCTCAAGACCTCGAAGGATCCGTCCGTCGAGCCGTCATCGACAAAGATCGCCTCCCAGGTAATCCCCAGCCCGGAAAGGACCTCTTCGATCTTGGCGAAAAGTGGCCGAAGGTTTTCCTCCTCGTCGAAGAGCGGGACCAGGACAGATAATTCCAGATCTGGTTCTTTATTCATCGCTTAATAGTCCTTTGAGTATTAACAAACCCGGCTTTCCCTGACGCGCGATTTGACATTCGTGATTAATTAGTGGAAATTAGTGGACAAATTTCCCCAGTCAGGAGGAGAAAAACCCCAGCCGGCTGACGATTGAACGGGCGGAGGCGAGCACGCTCTTAAAATCTGCCCAGTTATTGATCGAGAGCGCGGTCTGAAAAAAATACGCCGGACGGAAGTAGAACTTCCGGTAAGCCCGGATCCGGGCCTTTTCCGCCGCGGCCAGCGGGAACTCCGGTGTCTCCAGCATCCCCCGGCAGGAGGAGAAATCCTCCCATTTTTTGTAATGGATCTGGCCCTGTTCGGTAGCGGTCCGAAAAAGCTCGGTCCCCGGATGAGGGATGGCGACGGCGAACTGGGCGGAACCGGGGCGGATTCTTTTGGCGAACTCGATCGTCTCTCTCACCGTCTCCCAGGTCTCGCCCGGGATTCCGAAGAGGAAGAAAGCCTGGGTCCGAATCCCGACCTTCCGGGCCAGGCGGAAAGTCTCCAGTACCCGCTCGGTGGTGATCCCCTTCTTCATCAGTTTCAGCATCTTCGGCGAACCCGACTCGACCCCGAAGCGGATATAGCGGCAGCCGGCCCGCTTCATCGCTCTTAAGACCTCCTCGTCCATACTGTCCACCCGGCACTGGGAGATCCATTCAAATTTTAACCCCCGCTCGACGATCAGCCGGCAGATCTCCAGCATCCGCTCTCGATCGAGAGCCATCGAGTCGTCATCGAAATAAACCTCATCCACCCCGTAACGGGTGATCGCCTCGGCCAGCTCGTCGACCACGTTGGCGGCCGAACGGGGCCGGAACTTATGGCCGTAGAGGGTGGAGGGCCAAAGGCAGTAGGTACAGTGAAAGGGACAGCCCCGGGAGGTGACCACCGTGGTCGGACGCTTCCCCCGGAAGGTTCCCTGGCGGTAAAAGGGGCTGGAGACCAGGTCGCGGGCCGGGAAGGGGATCCGGTCGAGATCCTCGATCAGGGGCCGGTCGGGGTTGACCCGGACGCCAGCTCCGTCCCGCCAGGTGAGTCCGGCCACCTCCGCCCAGGAACTTCCCCCCGCCACCGCCCGGACCAGGTCCCGCACCGTATAGTCGAACTCTCCCCGGCAGACAGCGTCCACGTCCGGATTTTCGGTGATGATCTCCCGGTGATAAACCGTGGGGTGGGAACCGACCAGGACCGTCTTCAGGGCGGGGAGGCGTCTCTTCAGGGCCGAGGCCGACTGGAGATCGTACTCGATGGAGGGGGTCGAGCATTCCAGCACCACCAGGCCGGGGGCGATCTTCTCCACCCGCCGGGCAAACTCCTCGATCCCCAGTTCCTCGAGAATCGCGTCGAGAAATTCCACCTCGTAGCCGCTATCGCGAACGATCGCCATCAGGTAGGCAAGGTAGATCGGGTACTCGATGAACTTGTCCGACCGCTTATGGGGCCAGCGGACGTCGGAGCGGGCTCCGAAGCCCTCTCCCGGCCAGGGGGGGTTAGTGATCAGGACTTTCATAAAAGGAGTTCGAAGTTCAAAGTTTAAAGTTTAAAGTTCAAAGTTCAAAGTTCAAAGTTTACTTAGTGTCTGAACGGAAACCCCAAAAACCAGGTCATTGCGAGGAGGGACGACGAAGCAATCTGTTTGTTTTGTGATGAGATTGCTTCGTCACTTCGTTCCTCGCAATGACAGATTCTATGTGACTTGAGGTTTTCGTTCAGACACTACTTAGCAACGGCGGGGGACTTAACCGGGTTTTCAGATTGACTGAGCTCGACGAACTGGTCGGCGAGGTCTTGCCAGCGGTAGCTTTCTTCCACCAGGGCCGCGCCGGCCGCGGCCAGCTCCCGGGAGCGGGCGGGGTCGGCGATCAGGGTTTCGACTTTCGCCGCCAGGTCGTCGGCGTCGCCGGGACGGTAGAAGAGCCCGGTCTTTCCCTCCTCGATCACTTCTTCCAGGGCGGGGAGGCGGGGGGCGATCACCGAAAGGCCGCAGGCCCAGTACTCGAACTCCTTGAGGGTCACCCTCCCCCGGGCGGAGACGATATCGGGGAGGATGACCAACCCAATATCCCCCGCCGACATCCGGCGGGCGACTTCGGCCTGGGAAAGCCAGCCGGAAAAATAAAAGGCATCGGAGAGACCGGTTTCCCGGACCATTCTCTTCAATGGCGGAACGGCGGTGCCGTCTCCGATAATCCAGACCGCCGTGGCCGGATGACGCTTCAGGATACTTTGGGCGGCGGCGACCAGGAGTTCGGGGCCGTCCTGGGGATCGATCACCCCCTGGAAGACCAGGATTGTCTCTTTGCCGGGGGCGAACTTCTCTCTCAGGTCCCGGCTGTCATACTGCTTGAAGATGGAGAGGTCAACCCCGTCGCAGACAATCCCGATCCGTTCTGGGGCAGCGCCGTAACCGGCGACGATCTCCTTCATCGCCCGGCTGATGGTGATAATCCGGTCCGCCCCCTTGATCGCCGCCCGCTCCATCTTCCGCCCGAACTTCTGGACCAGGGAGAGCCAGCCACCGGAGGAGTAATCGTCGAGGTACTCGAAGAGGACGTCGGTCAGGTTAAGGACCAACCTCGGCTTTTTGCGGCTCAGTCTTCTTCCCCAGAGCGCCCCGTAGCCGACAATGGTGTTGTGAGCCACCACCAGGTCCGGCCGGTAGCGCCGGATCGCCCGGATCAAGCAGAAGATATTGATGGGGTGGGCGATCAGGTATTTCTTCATCTTGGCGGGGTCGAGGCGGCTGACGGCTTTCAGGCGAACCAGTTGGGAGCAGCCCAGGTATTCCATCGCCTCTTCATCGGAACCCGAGATCCCGCCCGCCACGATCACCTCGTGGCCCTGCCGGCCGAAGGCCCGGATGATGTTGGAGATCCGGGGGCTGCCGCCGCCGGAGAGAGGATAAAGTTCCTCAAAGATGGCAACCAGGACTTTCACGGAAAAAAGTTTGAAGTGCCTAAAGTAGGGTCGAGGCATACCTCGACCGCAGAGTTTGAAGTGCCTAAAATGCCTAAAGTTGCCCGGGGCCCGGGCCCGAACCACGTAACGGGGAAGCATCTTAGCAGATTACCGAGAGGGGGCAAGGGGATACTGGTCGGCCGATTCCTTCTCTCCCCGGAACCTGAGCACGCGGGCGGGGACGCCGGCGGCCACGGCCCGGGGAGGGATATCCGAGGTGACCACCGCCCCGGCCCCGATCACCGCCCCCTCCCCCACCGTCACCCCGCCGAGGATGACGGCCCGGGTCCCGATCCAGACATCCGCGGCGATGGCGATCCCTTTCTCGGAGCGGCCCTGGAATCGCATCGGACGGGAGAGGTCGTCCACGGTATGATCCCCGCCGATCGTCTCCACCCCGTTGGCGATCAGGCAGTAATCCCCGATCTCGATATCCCCGTAGCCGTAGATGAAGGACCCGGCGCCGATATTAACCTGCTTCCCAATCTTCACCTTCCCCGACTGGATCCGGATGGTGACCTGGCGGGCGAGGTGACTGTCGTCCCCCACCGTGACCGGCCCGGCCGCCGGGCCGACGTCGATGAAAGTCCCTTCCCCGAGGAAGACCCGGTCGCCGAGAAAGAGACCGGCGGGGTTGAAGAGGCGGATGTTCTTCTCCAGGAAGCACTTTCTCCCTGCCCCCCCCAGAATCAGGCCATAGATCCTCCCCCGGAGCAGGGAGCCGGCCACGGTGGGGAAGGCGGAGAAGAGAGTCAGAAACAGACCCTGGCCGAGAAACCGGGGGATCGACCCCGAGCCATAGACCCGCTCCCGGTAGATCCGGAAACTCTCCCGGAAGGAACCGGGCGGGATGGTCCCCTCACCGTCGTATCCGGTCATCTGCAGGATCCTTAATTGAATTCAGCGTTACCGACCAGCTCCCCATACTAATGGCATTTAACCTTTCCGGCAATCCAATTCCGGCGGAGCAGGCTTCATACCCGGCCAATCCCGATTGCCATCGGGATCGGGCCCGGGGAGGACTTTCAGCATCCGGCGGGTTTGTCCGGCCGGGCGCAGATAGCAAGAAGCCCCGCCTCCCGGCGGGGCTTCTCACTGCCTTAATTATATTCTGCCTCAATACTTACAGCACGGCAGCGCTGGAGGGGTTGATGGAGAAAGTGGATACCGCGATATCGCCTTCCGTGCCGAAGTAGGCCCTGGTTACTCCCTGGACCGCCCAGAGACCGCTGCTGGACCGGAAGATACCGACATCCGCCGGGAGAAAACCGGTATAATTCCCCGGCACCGGTTGATCATCGGGGATCCCGAAATATGACCGGGTAACCCCCCGGACCGCCCAGAGACCGGAAGCGGAGCGGTAGATCGCCGGAGTAGTGGTATAGGGATCCTGGTAACTTCCGATAACCGGCTGATCATCCCCGGCCCCGAAGTAAACCCTCTGCCCTTCCCTGACCGCCCAGAGGCCGCTCGAGGGTCGGAAGACGGCTATCTGCTTTGACCCGCCGAGCGCGGTGTAGTGGGGAACCGGAATATCCCCATCGGCACCGAAGTAAACTCGCCTACCGCCCTGAACCGCCCAGAGGCCGCTCGAGGGTCGGAAGATCGCCCCTTCTACTGTTCCGTCGCCATTATAATCCCCGGGAACGGGAATATCCCCGTCGGCCCCGAAGTAAAGCCGGACCCCGTCCTTGACTGCCCAGAGGCCGCTCGAGGGACGGAAGACGGCGATATCGGTGGTTCCATCGCCGTTAAAGTCGCCGGACGCCGGGATATCGTCTTCCCTCCCGAAATAGGCCCTGGTCACATCCTTGACCGCCCAGAACCCGGTGGAGGGACGGAAGACGGCGATATCCGAGGTCCGGTCGCCGTCATAGTCCCCGGAATCGATGACGCGGCAATTCACGGCGGCGGGGTACTCGATATCCACCTGGTAGGTATAGTCGATCGTCCCGGAGGGATCATCCCAGCCCTTGGCCCGGAGCCAGAGGTACCGCCCGTCAAATGTTATGTCCTGGGCGTGAAGATCCGAAGCGGGGAGAT
>JAVCCZ010000115.1 GCA_030765265.1 Candidatus Erginobacter occultus | reverse complement strand
GGCCTTATCCAGGAGATCCAGGGTGACCTCCACCCCGAGATCGACCTCGATCAGGGCGGCTTCCCAGTCACCCCAGAATTCTTCGGAAAGCTTACCCTTCTTCCCCAGCCAGCGGGAGAGGCGGCCCTTCAGCGTCCGCCGGGTCTTGCTCAGGCCGGTTTTCAGGTCTTTAGCCATCTTTACTTCCCCCTGGCCGCCCGGTCGCGGAGTTGGGCGACCACGGAGTAGGGGGCGGCGGCGGAACCGATCCGGACATTTTCCTTGTTCAGCCCGTGGCTGTCGGAGCCGCCGGTGGCCGCCAGTCCGTAATGGCGGGCCAGTTCCAGGTAGTGATTGACGGCGAACCGGGAATGGGAAGGGTAATACGCTTCCAGCCCGACCAGGCCCTTTTCGATCAGTCCCGGGATCAGCTCGTCACGGTCAAACTGTCCGGGGTGGGCCAGGACCGGGGCCCCGCCGGTCCGGAGGATCATCTCCATCGCCTCTTCGACCCCGATCTTAAGCTTCTCAACGTAGGCGGGACCATCGTTGCCGATATACCGGGCGAAGGCCTCGCCCGGGCTTTTGACGTAACCGGCCCGGACCAGGGCCTGGGCGATATGAAGGCGGCCGATCGATCCGGTCATCTGGCCGGGTAGGAGAGCTTCCATATCCAGGGGGAACCCCATCCCGTCCAGGATCTCCAGCATCCGGTCGGCCCTTTCGGCCCGGATCTGCCGGAAATAGCTCAACCGCCGGCAGAGTTCCGGATCCCGGTAGTCGATGAAGTAACCGAGCAGGTGCATCTCGGTCTCGCCAACATCGACCGAGATCTCAATCCCGGGGACCACCTCCACCCCATAGCGGGGGGCAAGGGCGACCGCTTCACCGACCGCGTCCACCGAATCGTGATCGGTAATCGAGATCGCCGCCATCCCCGCCTGCCGAGCCTCCGCCAGGACCTCCTCCGCGGTGGCGGCTCCATCCGAGGCCAGGGTGTGGATGTGGAGGTCGGCCCGGAGGTTTTCAGGAGTCATTGCCATCTCCGGTTTCTTCCAATTCTTCCCGGATCCGATCGAGTATGCCGTTGACGAAACGGCCGGATTGGGGGGTACTGAATTCCTTGGCGATCTCCACCGCCTCGTTGATGGTAACCAGGGAGGGGATGTCTTCGCGGTAGTATAATTCGTAGAGGGCCAGGCGGAGGATCTGCTTATCGACCACGGCCATCCGGTCGAGCTTCCAGTTTCGGGCGTGGGCGGTGAGCCGGACGTCGATCTCCTCCAGGCGTTCGAGAACACCTTCGATCAGTTCCCCGGCGAACCGGCGAACCGGTTCGGGGAGGCGGCGGCCGGCCCGGAATTCTTCCAGGGCTTCCTCCTTCTCCTTCCGGTTAAGCTCGTATCCGTAGAGAAACTGGATAGCCAGTTCCCGGGCCTGTCGGCGATAACCCATCGTGATTTATCCTTCGGTTAAGGCAGAGGGCATAGCGCATAGAGCATAGCGCCAGGGGCCTTGGCTCTATGCTCTATGCGAGTTCCTTGAACAGGTTGGCCATCTCGATCGCGGCCATCGCCGCGTCGAATCCCTTGTTCCCGGCCTTGGTCCCGGCCCGTTCGATCGCCTGTTCCAGGGTATCGGGGGTGATCACGCCGTAGGAGACGGGGACGGAGGCCCCCGCGGCGACGGCGGCGATGCCCCGGGTGACCTGGGCGCTGATATACTGCCAGTGGGCGGTGGCTCCCTTGATCACCGCGCCCAGGCAGATGACGGCGTCATAGCTGCCGGAGTTGGCCATCCGGGCAGCGGCGGACGGGATCTCCCAGGCGCCGGGGACCCAGGCGACGGCGATATCTTCCTCGGCGGCGCTGTTGCGCTTCAGGGCGTCGAGCGCTCCTTCCAGGAGTTTGCGGGTGATAAAATCGTTGAACCGGCTGATCACGATCCCGAACTTCAACCCCGCCGCGTTGAGCTTGCCTTCGTAAATCTTCATATCAACCTCCTTGGTTAGTCCACGGATTAACCGCTAATTATCTTTATTGATCCCCCTGCCTCGCCCCCTTTTTTATCCACTAATTACACGAATTTACTCTAATTTTCCCCTCTACCTCGGCCCCTTTTTGGGAACCGCTAATCCGCACGAATATTCACGAATCGTTCCCCCGCCTCGGCCCCGTTGCTTGACGGATGCTGACTTCCCAATATTCGGACGCTTCGGATCTGAGACTGCTCACTGATTACCACTCCCCACTGCCCACTCCCCACTGCCTACAAATTATGCCCCATCTTCTCTTTCTTGGTCTGCAGATAACGGCAATTATGCTTTCCGGGCGGGATCTTGACCGGGACGATGCCGGTGATGGAGAGGCCGTAACCGCCCAGGCCGACGATCTTGCGGGGGTTGTTGGTCATCAGGCGGATGGTGGAGAGCCCGAGTTCCCTTAAGATCTCGGCCCCGATCCCGTATTCCCGCAGATCGGCCTCGAAACCGAGTTCCTCGTTGGCTTCCACGGTGTCGCGTCCGCGGTCCTGGAGGGCGTAAGCCTGCAGCTTGCTCTCCAGCCCGATCCCCCTCCCCTCCTGGTCCATATAGAGGAGCACCCCGCGTCCTTCCTCGGCGATCTTTTTCAAGGCGAAATCCAGCTGGTCGCCGCAGTCGCATCGGGCCGAGTGGAAGATATCCCCGGTCAGGCACTTGGAATGAACCCGGACCAAAATATCCTCTTTTCCCGCCACCTCTCCCATCACCAGGGCCAAATGGGGTCGGCGGTTGTCGACCGAAGAAGAGAAGAGCTTGAGGGTAAAATCCCCGTAGGCGGTGGGGAGGGCGGCGGTCACCTTCTCCTGGACCAGTTTCTCCCGCGAGCGCCGTTCCTGGATCAGGTCGGCGATCGTCCCCATCTTCAACCCGTGTTCTTGGGCAAAACGTTTCAGTTCGGGGAGCCGGGCCATCGAACCGTCATCGTTGATGATTTCGCAGATCACCCCGGCCGGGTTCAGGCCGGCCATCCGCATATAATCAACGGCGGCCTCGGTATGGCCGGCCCGGACCAATACCCCTCCCGGGCGGGCTTCCAGGGGGAAGATGTGGCCGGGGGAGACAATTTCCTCCGCCCGGGAGAGAGGATCGGCGAGGATGGAGATAGTCCGGGCCCGGTCGGCGGGGGAGATCCCGGTGGAGATCCCTTCCCGGGCGTCCACCGAGACGGTGAAAGCGGTCCCGAAGGTGTCGCGGTTGTTCCTGACCATCGGTTCCAGGCCGAGGTCCGTCAGCCGTTCCGGGGTCATCGGAACGCAGACCAACCCCCGGCCCCGGGAGATCATAAAGTTGATCGCTGCCGGGGTAGCCTTTTCCGCCGCCATCACCAGGTCGCCTTCGTTCTCCCGTTTCTCGTCGTCGGCCAGGATGATCATCTTCCCGGCCCGGAGATCCGCGACCAGGGCGGCTGGGGCATCGAATCCTTTCATAAAAAAACTCCGAAGTTATATCTCCGGAGCAAAGGCGGCACGTTGACTGGACATCTTCTTTCATCCGGACTATACCGTCGGCACCGGAATCTCACCGGTTCTGTCCCCGAAGGGACTCGCGGGCTTTAACCGCCGGTCGGGAATCTCACCCTGCCCCGAAGATTATGT
>JAVCCZ010000173.1 GCA_030765265.1 Candidatus Erginobacter occultus | reverse complement strand
CGGTCAAGCTCCAGATCCCTGTGGGACACGTCGAGGCGGGTTTAAGGAGTTTCAACCGGCGGATGCCGGAAGAGATCAACCGGGTCCTGACCGACCATATCTCCAGCCTCCTTTTCTGCCCCACCGATACGGCGGTCGAGAATCTCCGGAAGGAAGGGGTCACCGATGGGGTTTTTATGACCGGGGACGTGATGTACGACGCCCTGAAGTTCTACCTGGAGAAGACCCAGGCCGAAGAGGTTCTGGAACGTTACGGCCTGAAGAGCGGCGGCTATCTGCTGCTGACGGTCCACCGGGCGGAGTCCACCGACGACCCGGCCCGGCTGGCGGCGATCGCCCAGGCGCTCTCCGAGGTGGAGGAGAAGATCTTCTTCCCGGCCCACCCCCGGACACTCAAGGCGCTGGCGAAGAACGGAATCTCGCTGGGGAAGAACGTGGAGGTGGCCGACCCGGTCGGCTACCTGGAGATGCTGGCCCTGGAGAGCCGGGCGAGGATGATCCTCACCGACTCCGGCGGGGTCCAGAAAGAGGCCTACCTGGTCGGAGTCCCCTGCGTCACCCTCCGCGACGAGACCGAGTGGGTGGAGACGGTGGAGACGGGATGGAATATCCTCACCGGCGCGGACCGGGAGAAGATCGTCGAAACCGTCCGGACCTTCCGGCCACCGCCCGCCCGTCCCGACCTCTTCGGTGACGGCCAGGCCTCCGCCCGTATCGCCGGCTTGATTGCTAAATAACGGCAGAGAGATGTCTCTGAACTTGGGATACGAGTCTTCCCGTCTCTGGATCGGGATATTTCTGGCGGCGTTTCTTCTCCGGCTGGGATATGCCCTGGTTCAGCCGGAGGAATTCTGGGACGAGGACGAGGGGGTTTATGTAACGATGGCGGACAACTTCCTGGCGGGGGAGGGGCTGATCTACACCCCCTACCGGAAAGCGACCTTCCCGCCGCTCTATCCGTTTCTCCTGGCCGGGCTGCTGGGGGCGGGGTTGCCGCTCTTTCCGGCCGCCCGGGTCTTTCAGGCTTTGTTGGGGGCTTTCTCCTGCCTCCTGATCGGGGGGGTGGCCCGGCGGGCTTTTATCGGGCTGGGGGATCGGGTTAGCCGGGGGGCCGGATTTCTCGCCGCCGCCCTCCTGGCGGTTTATCCGATCGCCGTGATCTACCCAGCCCGGTTGATGACCGAAAACCTGCTGATCTTTCTCCTTCCGGCGGCGGTCCTCTCCCTTTTGAAAAGCATTTCTTCCCCCCGGCCCCGATTCTGGATTTTGCTCGGGGGAGTGCTGATCGGGTTGGGGGTGCTCTCCCGGCCGACGCTGCTGCCATTTCTGCTGATGGTCCTGGTCTGGCTGGCGGTGGCCGGGTATGAGAAGCCGGCTTACCCGGTCCGTGCCGGCGTCTTTTTGCTCGCGTTTGTTTTAGTCATCCTTCCCTGGCAGATCAGGAACTACCGGGTGTTGGGCGCGGTGGTTCCGATAACTTCTGCCGCCGGGGCTAATCTCTACATCGCCAACAACCCGGCCGCCGTCGGGGGCTCGATGGGCTACCGCTATCTGATGGATGCCGGGGTCTTCCACCTCGGGGCAGGGGAGGACGAACTCGCCTATAACCGCCATTACCGGGACCGGGCTTTTGAGTTCATCCGGGAGAACCCGGGTCGGTTTCTCTCCTTATCGCTGCAGCGTCTGATCTGGTTCTACCACCTCGATTACCATTACCGGAGTCCGATCGTCCTGGTGCTGGGTTTCCAGCTGATGCTCCTCCTGGCCCTGGCCGGTTTCTGGCTGGCCCGCTGCTCCTGGAAGGGGGCCCTCCTACCCGGGATGGCGATTCTCAACTTCACCCTGGTCCATATGGTCTTCCTCTCCGAGGGCCGCTACCGCCTCCCCCTGATCCCCTTCCTTCTCGCCTTCGCCGCCCTTTCCCTCTCCTCCCTATTTTTCAGAGCAAGAGATAGCGCTTCTGAAAAATAAGAAAGTTTTTCGGAATAAATCCTCGCCTTGATCCGACTATCTATCGAGGCCCATTCCCTATTTTGATCAAAGGTCCAGGTTATTGGGATTTTTGATCATAGTCTTACTCAAGGGTCCCACTCGAGGGACTGCTTGATATTCTTTCAAGTATGTGGTCAAATAGTAATGATCGATAAAATCCGAAAGCTTTTCTTCAGCCGTGAATACGATATTACCAGGCACGCGCAGAAACGTTGTGATTCTCGGGGAATATCCATCGAAGAAATCGAATCCGTTATCTTAACCGGCGATATCGTTGAGAATTATCCAGACGATATACCTTATCCCAGTTGCTTGATTTTAGGTTACGTTCGAGAAACCGAACCGCTTTACGTCCTGCTCGACCCCAGAAGAGCAGACGCACATAATCACCGTCCACTGGTTAGACCCGGATAAGTGGTTGAATCCCAAAACCAGAAGAGAGAAGACGAGATGAAAAAATCAGTATGTGCCGTCTGCGGCGGAAATCTCCGGGCGAAAAAAATTACCATTGATCGAATGGTCGAGGGGCGTCTATCTCTCTTTGAGAATACGCCTGTTCAAGTCTGTGATCGTTGCGGCGAAACCTGGATTCCCGGCCGGGCAAACGATAAGATGGAGAAAGCTATCAAGGGCAAGATCAAGCCCCGAAGGAAAATTTCCGTT
>JAVCCZ010000094.1 GCA_030765265.1 Candidatus Erginobacter occultus | reverse complement strand
TATTACATACTCGTCTCTGGGACCCCGAACAGGGAGTTACCACGCCCATGCGGGAGAAATTCGCCGGCCCCGGCGTACCCGATCCCTCCTTGCCCGAGATTGTGATCACGGATGAGTGGCTGGATACAATCCGCGCTCAGCTGCCGGAGATGCCGGACCAGAAACGCGCTTACTTTGTCAAAGAGTATGGCCTCACGCCGGACGAGGCCGCGGTAATGAGTTCAGAGCGTGACCTGGCCGAATATTTCGAAAGAACGGCCAGTGCCTGTTCTTTGCCGCGTGCCGCCGCCGGCTGGATAGGAGAGCGGTTGCTGCCGGCACTCAAAGAACGGTCCCGGACCCCCGCCGATACGTCGGTCACTCCCTCGCGCCTGGCTGAATTACTGGAGATGATCGATGGCGAAGAGATCAGTGTAAGCGCGGGAAAGGAAGTCTTCTCGATGCTTTTCGAGAGTGAGAGCGGACCGAGAGAACTTGTTGAGGAACGAGGTCTCAGGCAGGTAAGCGATACCACGGAACTGGAGGAGATCGTGGATCAGGTAATCGCGGACAATCCCGACGCGGTCCGGGACTTCCATAACGGCAAAAAGCAAGCTAGCGGATTCCTGATCGGCCGGGCAATGAAAGCATCCCGCGGCAAAGCCAATCCTAAGCTTGTGCGGCAAATTCTGGATGCGAAACTAACCTGAATTATTATGAAGCTTACCGTTCTGATTGACAACAATACTCTTATCGACAGGTATTTTCTCGCGGAACCGGGAGTTTCTTATCTTATTGAGACCGGCGGCAAGAAAATAATCTTCGATCTCGGCTATTCTAACGCCTTTATAATTAATGCTCGCAAACTCGTGCTTGATCTGCTTGATTTAGATTATGTTGTTTTTTCTCACGGGCACATCGATCACACCGGTGGACTTGATCCCCTGCTCCGTCTTTACCTGGAAGCGGCAATCGAGAAACTTCCCCTGAAAAAACCGAAATTGGTCGCCCATCCTTCTATCTTCTTCTCAAAAAAGATTGGCAACCTCCCCGAAATCGGATCCTTCGTATCGGAAGAGACGCTCTCCGGATTCTTCGATCTCCGGCTCAGCAAAGATCCGGTGCAGCTGACCGAACGCCTGGTCTTCCTGGGGGAGATTGAACGGAAAAATGACTTTGAAGGACTTCAGCCGATGGGGAAAATCAGGGAAAATGGGATTGAGAAAGATGATTTCCTGCTTGATGATTCGGCCCTGGCCTACCGTTCAGATGCCGGCCTGGTAATCATCACCGGATGTTCCCATGCCGGCATCTGCAATATTATTGAACAGGCCCGCCGGGTCTGCCGGGAAGAGAGGGTAGTCGATATCATCGGGGGATTTCATCTGCTCGATCCCCCGCCGATTCAAATCCGGAAGACCGTATCCTATCTAAAAGCTCTCAAACCGGCGGCTCTCCACGCCTGCCACTGTACCGACCTCAACTCCCTGTTGGCCCTGGCCGACGCGGCCGAACTGAAAGAAGTGGGCGTCGGTTTAACCCTCGAATACTGATAGTGCTGATCGCGTCGAGGGGAACGCTCTCCAGCTTATCCATAAATATTCACCATTCCTGAATGATTCTCGCTTTATCTGGTTACCGGGAGATCGCTGCTGCCTCCAAAGTAGAGACGGGTGACTCCAGGAACCGCCCAGAGTCCGGATGCTCTTCGGAAGATGCCAATACTGTCAGCTCCGCTTCCGTCATAGTCGGCTGGTTGGGGCCAATCGGTGCATCTTCCGAAGTAGTTCCGGGTCAATCCCCTCAGCGCCCAGAGTCCGGTACAGGGCCGGAAGATGCCGATTTCACAGCTCCCGTCGCCGGAGTAATCCGCGGCAACGGGCCAGTCGTCATTCCGGCCGAAGTAGACCCGGCTCACGCCCATCAGATCCCAGAGGCCGGAGGAGGGGCGGAAGATCGCGATTTCCCGGGTGTTGTCCCCATCGTAGTCGCCGGGTACCGGCCGGTCTCCCCCGGTCCCGAAATAGATTCGGGTGATTTCTCTGATCGCCCAGAGGCCGGAGACATCATTGAAAATTGTGATATCGCAACTGCCGTCACCGTCATAATCTCCCGGTACCGGGAACTCGCCAACGGTTCCGAAATATGCCCGGGTCAATCCCCGGACCGCCCAGAGGCCATCACTTTCCCTAAAAATGGTAATATCCGTTATCCCGTCGCCATTGTAGTCACCGGAGGCCGGCAGATCGGCAATCCTTCCGAAATATGCCCGGGTTAATCCCCGGAGCGCCCAGAGGCCGGTACTTTGACGGAAGATGGCGATCTCACTGGTCCCGTCACCGTCATAGTCTCCCGACTCGATAATGTACCGGGCCGGAGCAACGGTCGGTCCGCAGGTCGGTGTGGGCGTAGATGTGGGAGACGGTGTGGCTGTTGTCATTGGCGTTGGTGTACCGGTCGGAGTCACCGAAGGTGTCCGGGATGGAGTTGGAGACGGGGTGGTTGGTGATGTTAAAGGAGTCACCGTCGGCGTCACCGAGGATGTTGCTGCAGGTGATGGCGACGGAGTCGGAGACGGCGTGACCGCAGGCGTCGGCGTGGGAGACCCCTTGGCTATAACACAGAGTGCCAGGTCGGTATACGTGTTCCCGTTGAGGCCCAGGTAGAGTTCCGTCCCATCCACGCTTACGGCAGGGAGGATGACGTCGATGTAATAATAGGTATCATAGCCGATCCGGAGCTTGTCCCCATCCCGGATGTCGATCGGCTCCGCCTGCTGCTCGAAACGAAGCATCACCTGGCTCTCGACTGACATCGAGCCGCCTTCGAACCAGAAGTTGAGCCTGTCGGGAACATAGCCGAAGTCGGTATCATTATTCCAATCCAGACCCCGGATAAACCAGCCGTTATTAACGAAAGAGCGCGGGGTAAAGATCTCCATAGAGTCGATCTCTTTCACCATCAGCGGGGAGACACAGGGAATCGGGGTCGGAGATGATGTCGGAGTTGGCGACGGTGTCGTCGTAGCAGATGGAATCATCGTAGGCGTCCGGGATGGGGTCGGGGTCACCGTGGGAGATGGCGTCACGGTAGGCGTCCGGGATGGGGTCGGGGTCGGAGTGGGAGACGGAGTCACCGTCGGGGTCCGGGATGGTGTCGGAGATGGATTCGGGGTCGACGTGCCCTTGAACACCCCAAGAAAGCATCCGGCATACAGGGTAGTGCTCGCGTCCCAGGTGAGGCTATGGACTTTACCCCCGCCGGTATCCCCGGTATCGCTCCAGCTTCCCCCTCCCGTCATGGAATGGACGTGGCCGTTATCGCATCCGGTGTACAGGGTGCCGGTGCCGTCCCAGGCAAGACTCAAGACTCCCCCCCCGCCGGGGTCCCCGGAATCGCTCCAGCTTCCGCCGCCACTCCTGGAATAGACGTGGCCGTCCCAACATCCGGCGCCGAGAGTGTCGGTGCCGTCCCAGGCAAGGCTCAAGACTTCCCCCCCGCCGGTGTCCCCGGTGTCGCCCCAGCTTCCGCCGCCACTCCTGGAGTAGACGTGGCCGTTATCGCATCCGGCGTACAGGGTGTCGGTACCGTCCCAGGCAAGGCTCTTGACTTCCCCCCCGCCGGTAGCCCCGGTATCGCTCCAACTTCCGCCTCCGGTCCTGGAGTAGACGTGGCCGTTGTCGCATCCGGCGTACAGGGTACCTGTACCGTCCCCGGCGAGAGTCATGACTACCCCCCCGCCAGTATCCCCGGTGTCGGTCCAGCCTCCGCTTCCGGTCCGGGAATAGACGTGGCCGTTTTCGCATCCGGCGTACAGGGTGTCGGTACCGTCCCAGGCAAGGCTCCAGGCTACCCCCCCGCCGGTATCCCCGGTGTCGCACCAGCATCCCCCTCCAAGGCTGGAATAGACGGATCCGTCCCCGCATCCGGCATACAGGGTGTCGGTATTGTCCCAGGCGAGAGTCAAGACTTCCCCCCCGCCGGTCGCCCCGGTATCGCCCCAGCTTCCCCCTCCACTCCTGGAGTAGACGTGGCCGTCATCGCATCCGGCGGACAGGGTGTCGGCACCG
>JAVCCZ010000128.1 GCA_030765265.1 Candidatus Erginobacter occultus | reverse complement strand
CGGCGGCACTCGAGAATCCCGGCCCTCGGCCTCGCCGTCCTGCTGGCCGGGTTGTTCTGCCTCCGGATCCCGCTGGTCCGGGACCGGTACTTCAACCCGGACGAGACGGAACATATTCAGGTGGCTTACCTGATTTCGCGGGGATGGGTTCCCCATCAGGATTTTTTTGAAAACCACAACCTTCTGTTCCACTTTATGCTCGTCCCCCTGATCCGGATGAATGATCCTCTGGGGACTCTTTTCGCGGCCCGGATTGTTATGCTAACGCTTACCGCCGCGATCATCGCCCTGACCTACCGGATCGGGCGCGGACTGGCCGGACCCCGGGTGGGGGGATGGGCAGCGGTCGGATTGCTGTCCAACTACGTATTTTTCTCCAAAGCCCTCGAGATCCGCCCGGGTAACCTGGCCATTGTCTGCCTGCTGCTGACGGTATTTTTTTTCGCCGCCGCCATCCGCAAAGGACACAATTCATTCTGGTTCCTGGGGGGGCTGGCTTCCAGCCTTTGCCTTCTCTCCACCCAGAAAACAATCTTCCCTCTCCTGGGGATGGCCTTCCCCCTGGCCGGCTTCTGGTTTCGGCAGTGGACGGCGAACAGAGAAAATCGAAGATGCATTTGGGGGCAGATCGCCGCGACCGGCGGGGGAATTTTGCTGCCCGCTTTTTTGTATTTGCTCTATTTCATCATTACCGGGTCGATGGCGGGAATGATCAGAGATACCCTGTTGTTCAATCTGGCCTACACGGGACGGATTTCGCCTTTCAATTACCTGCGCGAATTCTTGTTGTTCAGTCCGGTTTTTATTTTCTGGTCCCTGGCGGGGCTATGGGGTGTCGGGATAGCATTATTCCGGAGACGCGACCAAAAGCCGGAACGATATCTCGTATGCGGCGCCCTGATCGGCGGCATTGCCGGAACATTTATTCTCCAGGTGCCCTACCTCCAGTATTACGCTCTTTTCACGCCTCTGGCGTATATCCTGGCCGCCATCGCCTTAATCAATTTCCTGGAATTCCTCTGGAACGCTGACCTCAAGTTCAGAGCATCGGCGGGGTTGGCACTCATTCTCCCCATTCTGCTGCCGGTGTACGTCCGATACGTTACCGGCTACAACTATCGTTTCCGCCTCGAAGACACTGACTTCTGGATCGGTTTTGCGGCCGCGGCCTGCTCTCTCTCCTATTTATTCTCGCTCCTGGGACCGCGGAAGTTCGCCAGGCGGGCGGCCGGCCTGGCCCTGCTGGCGGCGGTCGTTGTCCGGCCGGTCAACCTTACAGTCCACTCTTATCGCCACACCAATCAGCACTTCCGGAACCTGCTGATGACCGTGCACCGGGAGACAGGCACCGATGACCGCGTCCTCGATGGTTGGACCGGTTTGGGCTTATTCAGATTCCCGGCTTATTATTACTATTTTCTCCACTCCGGGATGATTATAACCCTGGACCCGAAAGTGATCGGGCCGGAAATATTAAGGACGTTGAAGAGTCATCCACCAGCAATCGTAGTCAAGGATGACGCCTTTAACCATCTCCCGGCCGAGATCTCCGATTTCGTAGATAATAACTATACCATCCTCGTGGAGACCAGGTATCGGGGTATACCGATCCGGATCTATCAAAGAGAATAATAAATTTGCCGGACTTTTGCCCTGCGGGATCTTCGCTCCGATTAAGCCGGCCCGGAACGGGAAGGAATATTCCGGGATAATCCCCGGTTGACCGGGGGACGTGGTGGTGATAAGTTTTCCCGTGAAACTCACCGGCGTGAACGCGAAAGCCAATCGATAAGGAGGGAGTATGTTCCGATTGATGAAATCTTCCAGCTTCTTGCTCCTGACCGGATACCTCTGCCTTTTCTTCTGCTTCCTCCCCGGCCGGGTCGAGGGGGCGCTGCTGGACAGTTCCCCGGCCGGAGGGGCGGACACCGCCGAGCGGGTAGTGGCCGAGCGCTTGGAGGGGCTGGGGTTGAGCCGGGCGGAGGCGGAAGAACGGATAACAGCTTACCGGGATGCGGGGATATCCCCCGCCGTAATGATCCTCCGTTCCGGCGGTTCTCCTCCCGTGAACTACGATCCCCCGATCAACAACGTGGCGCTGGTTTTCCTGATCTGCGGGATCGCGCTCGGGGCCGGGATTTACGCCGGTTCCCGGGACTGAGCGTCCAATTCGGACCCCAGATCATCCCCGGCCGAGGTTTTCCAGGAAGACCCCCGCCGCCTTGACTTCTTCCGGTGTCGCCGAAGGGTGAACCTCGAGGACCCGGCAGAGGTCTTGCTTCATTATCTCCCCCAGAGGTCCATAGTCGAGATCCCCTTCCAGGGGCGCCTTGTGGTCCCGGGTCCGGATGACGTCGTGGATGTGGAGCCCGACCAGGTCTTTCTCGTAGCGCTTTAAGTACTCCCCCGGGTCCTCCCAGCCGAGATTGCCCTTGACCGCCGCGTGGCCGAGATCGTACCAGAAGCCAACCGCCGGAGAAGCCGCCGCCGCGATCAGTTCCCCGATCTCATCGAGGGAGGGGATCTCCTCCGGATAGTAGCGGTTCTCGATCCCCAGCCTGACCCCGATCTCCCCGGCCGGTCCCGCCAGTTCCTTCAGGCTCCGGAGGGCCGCTTCCAGGTAGGGCCCCTTGGCCGCTTCCCGCCGCTTGCGCAGCTTCCCGGAGAGTTTCCTGAAGCGCGCCGAATCCGCCTGGTTGTTCTCGAGGAGGGCGATCAGCCGGGGGCTGGCCGGACGGATCTCCACCCGGCCCATATGCAGGACGACCGCCCGGGCTTTCAGGGCGGCGGCGGTTTCAATCGTCCGGACGGTCTGCCGGACCGCCCAGCGCCGCAGCCTTTCGTCGAGGCTGGAGAGCGGGAGGGCGGAATGGGAGAGCTTCATCCCCTCGGGGAGGACCGGGGCCGGGCAGTAGTTATGGAGACTGGAGACCGAGACTTGGCCCGCCCGGACCAGCCCGGCGATTTGGTCCACCAACTCCGCGGGCATCCCGAAGCTCAGCTCCAGGGAAGAAAAGCCCAGGGCCCGCACTTCCTCCACCATCCCGGCGGCGGTCCGATGCCGCCAGGCATTCCAAACTGTGGAGATTGAAAGCATAATTAAAATGGAAAAACCCGCGGCCGCCCGAGATTCGGTTTTCTCCGGGGCGGCCGCGGGTTATTTTGTCCGGTTCGGCTTAATACCGCGGTTTCATCACTGAAGACCGGGGACGCTTCTTGATCCGCCGCCGGCGGTCGCTCGGTTTCTCGTAGTGGCGATGTTTCTTCAGCTGCTTGATAATCCCTTCCTTGTCCATCTTCTTCTTCAGCCGCCGCAACGCCCGGTCAACCGACTCGTTTTGCTTTAAGACAACTTTAGGCACCTATTCTCACCCCCTTGAAATGTTCGCGATCTGAATCTTGATGAAATGCAAAGACTTCTTGTAGCCCAAAGATGGGCCAATGTCAATTAAACTTCTCAGCGGAGCGTGAAAGTAATCGGGAGGCGGAAGGTCAGGTCTTCCCCTTCGAGGCTTTTCGGGAAGGGGGGAAACCGGTCCGCGGCCCTTCTCACCGCCCGGAGAGCCTCCCGGTTAAAAGGCTCAAAAGAGGATTCCCCGCCGGGGGCGATCGCCAGCCGGAGGAGCCGGCCCGAACGGTGGAGGATGAAGACCACCGCCACTTCCCCCTCCCTTCTCTGGCGGGAAGCCAGGGGGGGGTATTCGATCTCGCGGTCGATGATCGCCTGGAGAGTGGCGATGTAACCCGGCAAAACCGGCCCGGCCGGAACGGCCGCCTTTCCGGGGGGGGCGGCGGGTTCGGGGAGGATCACCCCGGCGGAGGGGCGTTCCTCCGCCGGCGGCGGGGGCGGCGGGATTACTTCCTCGCGGGGGGGATCGGCAGCCGGTTCGGGGGGAGGCTCGGGGATTTCCGAAAGGATCTCCTCCGGGGATTCCGGAACCGGCGGCGAGGCCAGATCAAACCGGATCAGGTCGAGGGCGGGGTCGGGCGGGACTTCCCGCCGGGAGAGCAGGAAGATCAGAACCAGGTGGAGAAGGATTGAGAGGATGATGAAGGCGGACAGGGGGTTGATCCGGATCCACCTCCAGACGCGGGAGAGGATTTCCATCTCACATAAACCCCATCTCCTCCAGAAATCCGACGTCGATCGGACGGATGGAAGTCTCTCTCCCTTCCAGCTGGCGGGCCACGTACTTGCCGAGGAGATCGGTCTCCAGATTGAGCCGGGCGCCGACCGGCCGGGAGGAGAGGCTGGTGTGGGAGAAGGTGTAGGGGATGACGTGGACCGAGACCTCGTCGCCTTCCACCGCCGCCACGGTCAAGCTCACGCCGTCGAGGGCGATCGATCCCTTCTCGACCACGAACTTTTCCTGGCCGGCGGGGACCCGGACCCTGAGGATCCAGTCCCGGCCAGTACTCTCCCGGGCGAGCAGCCGGGCCGGGCCGTCAACGTGCCCGGTCACGAAGTGGCCGCCCAGCCCCTCCCCCGCCTTCAGGGCCGGCTCCAGGTTGACCCGGTCACCCGGCTCCAGGCGGGAGAGGTTGGTCCGCTCCTCGGTCTCGGCGAGGACGTCCATTGTCAGGCGGGGCGGTTCGATCTCAACCACGGTCAGGCAGGTCCCGCTGACCGCCAGGCTGTCGCCGAGACGGCAGGTATCGGCCAGGTCTCCGACATCGAGCACGAGGCGGCCGGGTGAACGGGAGATTACGGTACCGAGCTGCTGGATAATTCCGGTGAACATAGTTGTTTTGCGCTCCTTGTTTGGGGAATGGGGAATGGGGAATAGGGAATGGTTAATGATCCGGATGATTATAGCTTTTCGCGGGTTACTTTAAAGGATGAATTTTTTTGGCTCAATCCGGATTTCCCAAAAGAATTGGTTCATTATGTGTCGCCCCCTGCGGGGGCTTTGAAATACTATTTGTTGCTCCATACCCACGGGCTGACGCCCGTGGCTAATAATGTATCGCCCGCTGCGCGGGCTACAGATATG
>JAVCCZ010000052.1 GCA_030765265.1 Candidatus Erginobacter occultus | reverse complement strand
TTGTTCCGGTGGAAGATCCGGACGATCTCCGGGAGGTCCTTGCGCAGAAAGGGCTCCCCCCCGGTCGGGAGGAGAAAGAGAAAGTCATCCATCGACCGCGAGACCTTCTCGATCTCATCGATGGTCAGCTCGTCGGTCCCGGGATGGATCCCTCCCAGCAGGCAGTGCTTGCAGTCGGCGTTGCACTTCTCGGTAATAAAAAAGACCAGATAAATCGGGGAGACCCGGCGCTTGTTGAAGATCAGCCGGCCGTATTTCAGATAACTCAAGGCGTTCATACCAGCTCATTCCCTGTTGTTAATTGCCGATTGTTAGGTTAAATTAGATTCTCAGAAGAGTCGTAACAACTCCCTGAATCAAGCACCTTATAGCCTAACACATACCAGGTCAAGCGTGAAGAACATCCTCACCATCATTCAATCTCCTCCGGTGACTCTGACTTATCTGCCGGGTTTGCTATGACTGTATACAGGAATAATCTACACCGTACCAACTGGACCTCCAGCCTCGTCCTGGCCGGGCTGATCATCCTCTCGCTGCTCCTCAACCTCTGGGGCGTGACCTACGGCCTCCCTAACCGCTACTACCCCGACGAGGGAAGGATCGTCAACAACGCCCTCGCCTTCGGGCTGGGAGACTTAAACCCCCACTACTTCAACTATCCCGCCCTCAGTATGTATCTTCTCTTCGCCCTCTACATACTTTATTTCATCGCCGGCCAGCTGACGGGGCTCTTCGCCTCGGCAACCGACTTTCAGCTCCTCTTCTTCTCCGATCCGAGCAGCTTTTATCTGATCGGCCGGATCGCCAACGCCCTGGTCGGGACGGCAACAGTCGCCCTGCTCTACAAGCTGGGAAAGGAGACCTTCCGCGACCGGAAGATCGGAATCCTGGCCGGAGCATTCCTTGCCACCCTGCCTTACTACGTCTTTCTCTCCCATTTTATCGTCACCGATATTCTCCAGACGCTGTTCATCCTCGCCGCCTATATCTTCATCATCCGGATTCTGAGAACCGGCAAGCTGAAGAACTACATCTGGGCCGGGGTTTTGGCCGGGCTGGGCACCGCCACCAAGTACTCCCCGGGGGTCCTGATCCTCCCCATCGCCCTGGCCCATATCTTTTACCTGTTTTCGCGAAAGGAGAAGGAGAGAATCACCTTCTCCCGCCTGGTCTTCCCGGTCGCCGTCTCCGGGTTTTTCCTGGTCCTCCTCTTCTTCATCGGCTCCCCCTACAACTTCCTCGACTTCAAGAACTTCTATGACTCACTGGAATTCCGTTCCCACCTGGGAGCGGTCGGGACGTTCGGGACCAGGGTAGGCACCGCCTGGCTGGTCTATCCCCGATTGATGTTCTATCATAGCTTCACCATCCTCAACCGGCTGGACCCCTTGGGATTCGTCTTCTTCGGAGGACTGATCTGGGCCGCGTTCAAGCGGCGGCGGGAAGACCTGCTCCTGGTCCTTTACCCGCTGACAATCTATCTGATGGTGGGAAGCTGGAGCTTCGGCTCCTACCGCTACTCCCTCCCCTTCATCCCCTTCTTCGCCCTCCTGGGCGCCCGGGCCGCGGTCGAAGCCGGGCAGGCGTTGAAGGAAAAAATCGATCAGGCAAACCTCAGCCGAGCGCTGGCGGGGGGATTAAACGGCTTTATCGCTCTGATCCTGATCCTCTCCCTGGCCAACACCGCGCTCCTCAACCGGTTGCTGTCCGGCCCGGACACCCGGACCCGAGCCCGGGAGTGGGTGGAGTCCAATATCCCGCCGGGGAGCAGGATCGCGATGGAGTGGGATACCGAAGCCACTGTCCAGCTCTGGGAGACCCCCGACGACATCCAGGCCAAAATCCGGGCCTACGAATCTGGTGAGGCCGAGACCATCCACCATACCTCGGAACAGATGGCCGAGGTCCACCGGATGCGGCTGGAAGCGGTTCCGGAGAAAAACTACCGGATCACCCGGATCGGAGGGATGGACGGCACCAGGGTAATTACCGACGGCTACTCACTTGACCGACTGCGGGAAGACGGCGTTGAGTATTTTCTTACCAGCGGCGAGGTCACAATGGTTTTTTCCGGGGATCGGGCCAGGGAAATATATCCGGAACAGTTCGAATTCTACCGCCGGGTGAAAGAAGAACTCCCCCTCCTTGCCGTCTTCCACCCCCATCCCCTCTCCTCCCGCGGCCCCGAGATCCGGATCTACCGCCTCGACTGAATTCCGGCGGAATTAAGATCTGCCATCGGCTGAAAGGAGTAGTTCTCCAGCAGTCTCAGTAGCTTTCTCTTCATCCCTTTCCTACCCCGGGAGTGTAATATCCGGGTTTTCGCCGGCATAGCCGGGAACGGAATCCCGGTGTCAAGTTCCCAGGGGTGGAGATAGACGACCGCCCCCATCCCCTCCCGGTTGATTCTCCTGATGCCCCACTTGCTGACCGCCAGGGGCAGGAGCCTGAGCGTAGCCCCCCCACCGACCGGAAAAGTTTTGCCCCAGAGCCGGAACGATGAAGCGGGAAACTCGACCAAGCTTCCCTCCGGCCGCTCGATCCGGTGGGGCCGGCGGGGGTTGTCCGGGGAACCGAAGAGCGGGGTTTTGACCGGGAAGAGGCTGGAATCATATTCAAGCCCATTCCGAACCAGGACGTCGAAAAACCAGGGCGTCTCCACCCCCGCCGACCAGCTCGGCGCCCGGTAACCCTTCACCTTCCCTCCGGTCAACCGTTCGAGAATCTCCAGCGAGCGCCGAAGGTCCTCCTCGAACT
>JAVCCZ010000188.1 GCA_030765265.1 Candidatus Erginobacter occultus | reverse complement strand
TGGAACCCAGGGAAATCCAGGTCTGCCGGATGTCCCCCAGGGCCGCCGCCGACGGGCGGGTGATGATCAAGGACAGAAAAAAAATACCTCCGACAACCGCCAGCAACTTACCACGCTTCTTCATATCTGCTCTCCCGTCATACGATTATGGTTTTCCCCCTGATGCCCGTCAGGCGGGGGGGTATGCTATCCAGCCGGTCCCGTAATCCTGCTCTGCAGAACACGGGGTAAAGTTCAAGCGAGAGGCCAACCTACCAACACTTTCTTAGGTAATCAAGCATATTTTAGGTGATTATGCAAGGTTTGACACCAAATCGCAGAGATATTTCACCAGGATCGGATAGATATCTTACCCCGAGAAAAATTCTTTCCGTGATCGATCTTCAAATGCCGATAGCGGCAAATTGCCCGATCTTTCCCGCGCTGGTGCCTGGAGGAGGATTTTTTCTGGTTGCATCGCCGGCACACTCGCGATATAACTTTTCCGGAGAGGCATCCTTGAGCTTTCTTCCGCCGGCCGCGGCGGCAATCACGGGCAATCGAGCCAGCGATTTATGGTAGAGAACACCCCCATATCAGCAGGAGAACCCGCGTGGGATGACCGGATAGAACATTACGGGGCCAGGATGGCCGCGGCCTCGCGGGAGCTGGTTGAATTGGTCGACCGGGACCCGGATTCTCCAGCCTACGGCTGCTTCTCCTATCCCTACTGGCGGTCAAAGTCCGTCGACTACGCCAACGCCCGCTGCCAGGAAGCTTCCTACAGCCTGGCCCTGCTCTGGAAGAACGATTACCCGGAAACGGATTGCCGGGACAAGCTGGAGTTGCGGGAGTTGGCCGAGGCCGGGATGCTCTTCTGGGCCGGCAGCCAGCACCCCGACGGCTCATTCGATGAATGGTACCGGAGCGAACACGGATTCGCCGCCACCGCTTTCTCCACCTTCGCCCTCTCCCGGGCTTTCCTTATTCTCCAAGAGGGGTTATCGGAACGGAGCCAAAGAACTCTGGTAAGGGCGCTGGAGCGGGCGGGGGGGTGGCTGGCGCGCCACAACGACCTGGAGAAGATCAATCACCAGGCAGTCGCCGCGGCGGCCCTGTTCAGCCTGGCCGAGGTACTGGGACGGGAAGAATACTCTGCTGAAGCCGCGAGAAAAACGGGTTCTGTTCTCTCCCGGCAGAAGGAAGAAGGCTGGTTCCCGGAACTGGGAGGCGTCGATACCGGCTATTCCTTCCTCACCGTGGAATACCTGGCCTGCTCCTACCTTTCCCAGCCTACCGCCGAGCTCCGCAAAGGCTTGAGCCGGGGGCTGGAATTTCTTTCCTGTTTCGTCCACCCCGACCTGACCACCGGACGGGAATATAACCTTTGCGGAAACTCCTATGTCTCCCTGCTGGCGGCGGCGATTATGGCCGAATTCTCCCCCCCGGCCCGGGGCCTGCTGCGGGAGGGGTTGCGCCGAGGCAACCCGCTCCGGCAGCTGGCCCAGGATGACCTGAGCCGCACCTATCACCTCTACAACGGCCTGCGGACCTACGATTTGCTAAAAGAAAAACCGGAAAACCTGACCGGGGAAGTCCTTCCCCTCCCCTTTCTCCGCCCGCCTTACCGGCGGTTTTTCCCCGAGGCCGGCCTGCTCTCGGTCAAAACCGAAAATTATTACGCCGTCGCCGCCGGGCATTCCGGCGGTCTGCTGAAAGTTTATCCGCTTCCCCCCGCCGGTCATCCCGGTGTTTCCTCCTGCCGGGATGCGGGGTATTCCCTGGAACTGAAGAACGGGAAAACCGCCGGCTCCTTCCGCGGGCCCCATAAAGATTATCTCAGCTGGGACGGCGCCGGACGGCTGGAGATCGGAAGCCGGTTCCGGCCCGGAAACTACTTTTTCCCCTGTCCGGCCGCCCGCCTCCTCCTCCGGCTATTCAGCTCAATCCCCCTGGGTTATCTCGCGGTTAAGAAGGGGGTCGACCATCTGCGCCGGAAGAAGAACTCTTCGCTTCAATTACAGGCGGTCCCCGGAAAAGAAACCGGGGGGAGACTGAAAAGGGAGATCTTCTTCGCCGAAGAGGGCGTCCGGGTGGTCGATCTGATCACCGACCTGCCGCCGGGAGACGGCCAGGGGCCGACGGTCGAACTGAGCAGGCAGGCCGATGGCCTGACGGTCTGGCGGGCGGGGGAATGGGAGTCCGGGCTCATCCGCGCTCACCCCGGTTATCCCCGTCGGGCAGTGCTGGAAAAAATTATCATCCCGGGTCCCGAAGGAATCGTTATCGAGTGGACCCCCGCGGAAAAACCGGACAAGCTGCCGGTTGGCGACGGGGGCCGAGCGGGGGGCAAAGCAAGCAAGGGCCACGACGCCGGCCTCGGGAAGCGTTGAGCAAGTTGAGAGACATCCCGGTTATGATCACGGGTGCGTCGGGCTTCCTCGGCTCTCACCTGGTCCGCAGGCTGCTCCGGGAGGGCGCCCGGGTCAACGTGCTGGCCCTCCCCGATGATCCCCGAAGCCGCCTGGAAAAACTGGATGGGAAGATCCGCGTTCACCCCGTCAACATCCGGGATGAGACCATCCTGAAAAGAGTAACCGGAGATATCTCCCCCCGGTTGATCTTTCACCTGGCCGCCCTGACCTCACCCGAACGCTCCCGCTCCCGACTGGCTTCGGTCCTGGCGGTCAACCTCGGCGGCACCGTCAATCTGCTTCGCGCCCTGGACGGTATCAAATATGACAAGCTGGTCTGTACCTGCACGGCGGAAGCCTACGGGAAGAACCCTCCCCCTTTCCGGGAGGATATGGCCCTCGATCCCCCCTCCCCTTACTCCCTCTCCAAGGCCGCCGCCACCCTGGCCTGCAGGACCTGGGCCAACCTCTCCGGGGCCCCGATAACTATACTGCGCCTCTTCCTGGCTTACGGTCCCGGCCAGGACGAAGACCGGTTTATCCCCCAGTTGATCCGGGCCGGCCTGACCGGGGATCCCCTCCGGATGACCGCCGGAGAACAGACCCGGGAATTCACCTATATCGACGACGTAATTGAAGGTCTCCTCCTGGCCGCCCAGAGGGAGACGAAGCCGGGGGAAGTGATAAATATCGGGAGCGGCCGGGAGATCTCCCTGCGGGGTCTGGTTGAGAAGGTGGAACTCATCCTGGGGCGCCGGGTCCCCATCCACCCCGATACCCTGCCCTACCGGAGAAACGAAATCTGGCGTTATGTCGGGGACCACGCCCGAGCGGCCTCCCGGCTCGGCTGGCGGCCGCGAGTCCCCCTGGAAGAAGGACTGGCCCGGACGGTTGAATGGTACCGGGCGCAACTATCCAAAGAGCGGCCCTCGTCGCCAGGCGGCCGGACGGCGTAAAGGGGATTTTTCCCACCCGGGAGCAAATTACACCCTTGTTTAATCCGGGGTATGCTAAATTATGGCAATGAAAAACATCGGGTTCCTCTCCATTCTCTCCATTTTCATCTGCGTCCCCGGAAGCCTGTATCCGGAGGATGCTTACTTCATCGGCCAGGGACAAGATCCCCTCGATCCCGGGATCACCTTCCGGATCTGCCGGCAGGGGACCTGGGAGGAAGCGGATTTCCCGCCGGCGGAACGGTTTGAGGGAAACTACGACCCGGCGCTGGCTCTCGGCCCGGACGGGGAGGTCTGGGTTGTCTGGGCCGCCCGGGAGGTCGGGGAGAAGCCGAAGATATACTTCAGCCGGCGGCGGGGCGCGGTCTGGACGGAACCCCGCCGGATCAACCGCGGGGAAGATTACTGGGAGATGACCCCGGCCATCGCCGTCGGTCCCGAGGGCACTGTTATGGCGGCCTGGTCCGGGGAGCGCGACGACAACTCGGCGATCTACTGCGCCCGCTGGGAAGGCGAGGGATTCGGCCGGGTCGAAGTGGTAAGTTCGCCCGAACGTTCGCCAGTCTTGCACCCCGCCCTGGCGGTCGCCACCGGCGGGCGGGCACTCTTATTCTGGCAGGGGTGGGACGGAGAATATTACCGGCTCTTCTTCAGCCTTTACGAGAACGGGAAATGGCAGGAAGAAGAACCGCTGGCCGGAGGTTCCACTGTCGATGAGACCCTGCCCGCGGTTAATTTCCTGGGGGGGGGAAACTGGGAGTGCCTCTGGGTAGAACGGGGGAATCTCCTTTCGGCCGAAAGGGGACCACTGGGCTGGTCGAACCCGGCCCCCGCGGAAAACTTCCTTCGCGAGAACCGGCCCGACGCCGGGGAACCGCTGGGCGCCGGCTGGGTGGCAGAGCGGGATTCAGGGGGGACTATCCGGTCCCGGCGGGTCGGCGTAACTTTCGACGGAGGACTGAAGATTACCACCCGGGAGGCGAAATCAGGGCTGGGAAACCGGGAATTCATCGGTTACGGCGACAGCATCACCTACGGCACCGACGAAAAGAATCATTGCTACATCCCTCTGCTCGAAGCCGATCTGCAAGCCTCCCACGGGGCCGACTACACCATCCATAACCAGGGCTATCCAGGTACAACGACCGAGAATCTGTTGGTCGGCGGCGGCTACCCGGAGTGGTACTGCCCGGGAATATCGGTTGTCATCGCCGGGCACAACGCATCCCACATCCTGATTATGGCCGGGACCAACGACGTCCGCAGCAATATCTCCCCGGCAACCTCACAAACCCATCTGGGGGCAATGATCGACCGGGCCCGGGCGGCCGGCTGCGAACCGGTCCTGGCGACCATCATACCTGTTTATTACAAGTGGCCGGATCGTTACAACCGGACCGAAATTTTGAACAGGGACTATATTCTGCCTCTGGCCCAGGCGAAGAACTGCCTCCTGGCCGATCCCTTCCAGGCCTATCTCGATTACGGCAACTGGAGGAACCTCCTGATTGACGACGGCATCCACCCGGTCTGGGAGGAAGGTTCACAGGTGATTGCCGACGCCTGGTTCGATGCGCTCTACATCCCCCCCCGGCTCGACTCGGGTGACTACAACGGGGATGGAAGGGCGGAGTTCGCCGTCTTCCGCCCCGCCAGCTGTCTCTGGGCGATCAGGAATTACAGCCGGATATATTTCGGTTCCGGGGGCGACACCCCGGCCTCCGGCGACTATGACGGCGACGGGACCACCGATGTCGCAGTTTTCCGGGACAGCACCGGCCTCTGGGCGGTCAGGGGGGTGACCCGGCTGTACTTCGGAAGGGCCGGGGACGTCTCCGTGCCCGGGGATTATGACGGCAACGGTACCTGCGACCCCTCCATTTTCCGCCCCTCCACCGGATACTGGGCGGTCAGGGGCATAACCCGGCTGTACTTCGGGGGAGCCGGGGACGTGCCGGTCCCCGGTTATTTCCAGGGGCGCGCGGCCAAGGATATCGGCATCTTCCGCCGGTCCTCCGGCTTCTGGGCCGTCCGCAACCTGACCAGGTTTTATTTCGGCCGGAACGGCGACCAGCCCGCCTGCGCCGATTACCCGGGAGACGGGGAGGACCGCTATGCGGTCTTTCGGCCCACTACCGGTCTCTGGGCCGAAGCAGCAAGTGGAACGCGGTCTTTCTTTGGCGGCGAAAACGACCGGCCCTGCCCCGCCCCTTATTCCGGCAACGGGCAAGCCACCGCGGCCGTCTTCGGGGTGAACACCGGCCGCTGGGCGGTTCAGGGCCTAACCCGCCTCTATTTCGGAAAGGCGGGAGACATCCCCGTGGCCGGCCGGGTTCCCTGACCGGTAAAACCCGCTCCGTCGCCCCGAACCCCGGGTCCCTCGGGACGGCCGAACCGGTTCAGGCCAGGTCGGCTATCAAACGGTAGTACCGTTCAAGGAATTTTTCCGGCGTATACTCCTCCCGGTAGGAATTCCGGGCTGGCGCGACGAAACTCTCCCGGACCGCCGGATCCTCCATCCTTTCCATCGCCGCCGTCAGTTCTTCCCGGCCCTGAAAGAGAATCCCGGTTCGGCCCGGTTCCACCAGTTCGGGGAGGAGACCGACCCGGGAGGCGATCACCGGGGTTCCGCAGGAAAAAGCCTGGAGGACGGTCAGGTTTCCCATCTCCGGCCAGACCGAGGGAGCGAGCAGGGCAACGGCGTTCCGGTAAAACCAGGCCAGCCGGTCGGGCGCAAGGTAGTTCATAAACCGGATCCGGGGGTCGGCCGCGGCCAGCTCCCGCAGTTCCTTCTCCAGGCTGCCGGTTCCCACCATCACCAACCTGGCGGCCCCGCCACGGCCGCGGAAGGCCTCCACCGCCAGCCGGGCCCCCTTGTAGCTCTCCAGGCGGGCCACAAAGAGAAAGAAGGGGTTCATTTCGGAAAACTCGCTTCCGTCCCCTCCCCCCGCCTCCACCGGTTCGACGAAATACGGCAGGCAGTCCATCCTCCCCCGGAAACCCTCGGCCCGGTGCCGTTCCAGCATATAGCGACAGGGCATAATCAGGGAGTCCGCCTCTTTTAGCATCCGGTCCCTCAACCCACCCCACCTCCAGGGCTGGGGGGGACGCCGGTAGGCCAGCAGGCAGCGGAGACAATCCTTGCTCTCGCAGACCTGACGGTTGTTCTTCCAGAGGTAGTGGGTGGGGCAGATCAGCCAGTAGGTGTGCTGGGTGAAGAGCTTGACGGCGGAACCCATTCCCAGCGAGCGGATCCCCCCGAAGAGGGAAATATTGTGGTAATGGATGACGTCGAAGTTGCGGTCCAGGATCTTATTCAGGCGCCGGCGGGAAAATACCGGCCCGCCGGAAAGATAGGTCATCAGGGGTTCCAGCCGGCCCCGGGGGCTGGCCAGCCGGTGGACGGTGACTCCGGGGTGGTGGGGATAATCCCCCTCCCGAGGGCCTTGCAGCTTGCAGGCGTAGGCATTTCCGGAACAGACCACCTCCACCTCGTGCCCGTCCCGGGCAAGCAGGTTGGCCAGGTGGTAGACGTGGAGCCCGCAGCCGCCGGAGTGGAAGGGCGGGTAGAAGGTGGTGACCAAACAGTAACGTCGTTTCTTCATATCTTCCCGAACGGAATTATTGGCGAGCCATCTTTTGTCTTTTCATTCGGCCGGGCGCTCTATAATATATCGCGTGAATATCTCAAACCGGGGTGCCGGCCCAGCTGTCCGGATCGAGGATCGAACTATGACCTCCAGCAAGAGAATCGTTTCGTTACTGCTTCTGATCGCGGCCGTCCCCCGGGTGATTTCCCTGGCAACCTTCGACTTCATCGATTCCGGCGGCGGCAGCGACAGCATAGCTTACCTCGTCCTGGCCCGCAATATTTTTTCCGGGCGGGGATATTCAATCTTCGGCGTGGTCCATACCATCCATCACCCGTTCTATCCGATCCTCATCGGATTGGTTAACCATCTGTTCGGGGATCTGGTCTTTTCCGCCCTCCTGGTATCCTGTGTCTCCGGAATACTCCTGGTCGTCCCGGTATACCTGATGGCCGCCGGAATGTTCGGTCGCCGGACGGGTTTCCTGGCCGGACTGATGACCGCGCTCTTCCCGATTTTCGTCTACGGATCGGTTGAATCGTTCTCGGAATCTCTTTACACGCTTCTCCTCATATCCGGACTGGCCGCCGGCTGGCTGGCATTCAAGGCCGGGGGATTCATCCGTCCATTATTTTCCGGGATCTTTTTGGGCCTGGGTTTTCTCACCCATCCGCTCGGAATCGCCTTTTTGCCCCTGGTGGCCGGTTTTAACCTCCTGGTCGGGCGGCGGCGGGATTGGTGGAGAGAGAGAATCCGGACCGCCCTGTTGATCGTCCTCGCCTTCAGCCTGACCGCTCTCCCCTTCTGGATCTTCCTGCGCTCAACGACCGGACACTGGCAGTTGAGCGGCAGCAGTCATTACCAGGATATCGGCCTGCGCTATGTGCAGGCTCAGGGGATGGAAGAAAGCCAGATCATCTTCAATCATATGGAGATGATCTTCAACCCCGAGCGGGCCGGCGAGTTCAAGACCGGGCACGAACCCCTTCCGCTGTCGGCGCTGGTTTTCCGGCATCCCGACCGACTGATCCGGGTCATCCATTACAACCTGATGGACGGCGTTTTGGAAGCGATCAAGACCGCCCGTTACCTTTCGCTGCCTCCGGGATTGTTCATCGCCCTGCTTCTGGGCGGGATGCTCCTGCTCCTCGCCTACTTTATCCTCAATTTCATCCGCGGGCACCGCCGTCTGGCTCTCGCCTACCTGATACTGACGTTCGCTCCCCTGGGCATATTCCTGATTATGATCGTCGAGCATCGCTATTTTTATCCCTTCATCCCGCTGGCCCTGATCGTCTTTTCCCGCATTATCGACGACATCCTTACAGCCGGCGCCGGGAATGCCGCCCGGCGGAGAATCCTGGCCGCCGGCCTGATCTTGTATTATCTCGCCCTGGCCGCAGCTTCCGGTTTCATAGTCTACCGCAAGGCGGTCAAGGCGGAGGTCCCCTATGAATACAAAATCCTGGGAACCTGGATGAAGGAGAACATCCCCGGAATAGAAAACGAGAAGGTGATGGCCTTCCGCCTCGGGGTCAATCACTATGCCGGCAGCGGCTGGAACGTCTTTTACTGGGGAGATTTGGCCGGCCTGAGGGACTACCTGGCGGAAAGAGAGATCAATTACCTGGTGGTAGATGAGTATAAGCTGTATATGCTCCACCCGGAACTGCGATTTCTCCTCGACGCCGACCCCCTGCCCCGGGATTTTAGCCTGGTCCGGGAGTCTGTCTTTGACGGAAGGAAGATCCGGCTTCTCCGGTTTGATTCCGACCGGCGATAAGCAATCGGGAGAAAAATCCACGCCGCCCGGGAACACCATTCGCCGGCTGGTATCGCTCGGCCGGCGGCGACCGCGCCTCGGACTGGCTCGAAACCCCTAACCCGGAGGGCAATGATGAAGGTCCTGGATATCGGATGCGGGAAGAAAAAATACGTCTCCAATAATCCCGAAGATACGGTAATCGGTATGGATCATTACTCCGGGGATGGGGTTGACGTGGTGCACGACCTGGAAGTCTTCCCCTGGCCGTTTGCCGGCGGCGAGTTTGACCTGGTCATCGCCAATCACGTGCTCGAACACCTTCCGGACCTAATCGCAACTATGGAAGAAATCTGGCGGGTGGGCAGGGACGGTTCGCTGGTCAGCGTCCGGGTCCCCTACTTCTCCTTTCCGGGATCCTTCCAGGACCCCACCCACAAACGCTTTTTTACGCGGAGAACTTTCGACTATTTCCTGCCCCGGGTGGAATTTAATTATTACTCTCCGGCCCGCTTCGAGCTGGTTTCCCGGAGGCTGGTAACCTTCGCCAAGCATCCCCGGCTGAGCGCCGGCTTCGACGCCCTGATTAACCTCTTCCCCCGCTTCTACGAAAGGTTTTTTGCCTACATCTTCCCCGCGGAAAATCTGTTCGTGGAGTTGAAGGTGACCAAGACGGCCCGGTGAGAGGCCGATCGCACCGGCATTGCCGTTGCGGGGAGAGTCGGCGGGGAGAGGGCGTCCCGGAAGCAGCCGGGAGTGTGATCGGCTATTCTCCCCGCCCCGTTTTCCGGCACTTGAGCAGGAAGTCCGGCAGGGGTATGCCGCGGTGGGCCGGGAAATGCTCCGCCGCAAATCCGATCCTCTCCAGGAGGGCAATCCATTCGGGGAGTGGACGGAAATACTGTCTTATTCCCAGGTTAAGCGTCCGGTCGATCAGGAAGTGGACCACCCATTTCCATTTCGGATCGGGGGTCACGTCCTCCAGCAGCAGGAGTCCGTCATCGGGCAGAACCCGGAAGCAATGCCCGAGGAGCTTTTCCTGGGCCGGGGGGGGGAGGTGGTGGAGCATATCGCTGAGGATGATCACGTCGAACTCCTCCCGCTCCAGTCCCAAAGCGTCCCGGAGCCGGAAGCGGATATTCTTCCTTCCACTGATCGAGGCCTGGGCGGCCCTGATCCGCGGAGCCTGTTTATCGATCCCGGTCACCCGGCGGCGCGGCCCGGTCAGGGCCAGGTAATTGGCCAGCATCCCCCGGCCGCAGCCGATATCCACGATCCTCCCTTCCGCCGGGATATGACCGGCGATCTGGAGAAAGGGACAGAGGCGCCAGCGGATTTTTACATGCCAGCGTTCCCAGAACCGGAGCCCGCTGTAGAGCTCGTAGACCTCTCTGGGGATGGGGGAGAGCATAGTTCAGAGATCCTTCGGCGACGGGTTATACCCCCGCAGGAGCCAGAACATCCCCTGGATGACCCCGAGGGCCCACGCCGCCTTGGTGAGAAATTCAAAGGGCATCATCAGGATGTATTTAAAACCCTTCTTCATCGACCAGACCGTCATCGGAAGATGACTGAGCAGGGAAAGGGCCAGCAGGATCGCGAAGACCAGCGGGTACCAGGGCAGAGCCAGGACCGAGAGCAGGGTAAGCAGGTGGAGGATGAGCTTCACGTATTCCGTCGCCGTCCCCCTCTCGTCAATGAACCGCTTGCTGCGGCGGACGTAGAGGAATTTGTGCCGGGCGGTGCGGAGATGACGGGAGAGATGGGCCCGGAGACTGTCCCGGAAGTAGTGCCAGACCCGGACGTCTTTGAGGATCTTCACGGTATAGCCGGCCTCGATCATCCGGTAGGAAAAATCGACGTCCTCGACCAGGGGCAGTGTCTCGTCGAAGTACCCGATCTCGTCGAAGATCTTCTTGCGGATCGCGAAACAGTAACCCCAGAAGAAATTCGGCTCCTCGAGTTGGCGGACAAAATATTCGTATCCCCGGAAGATCAGCGCCGGGATTAGGTTGTCGGGGTTGGAGATATCCCACCAGGCCATCACCACCCCCCGCCGCTCGTCGGCCAGCAAACCTTCCACCATCCGGCCGATCAGGTCCCCGGGGACCTTCAGGTCCGAGTCCATAGTCATAATTATCTCGCCCGCTGCCGCACGAACGGCCGTGTTGCGGGCGGCGGAGATCCCCAGATGGGGATTCCTGATCAGGAGCACCGGGTACTTGAGCACCTCCTCGGGTGTGTTGTCCGTGGACCCGTCGTCGACCACAATCACCTCGTAATTCGGATAATCCTGGGGCAGGAGACTGTCCAGGCACTCCCCGATCATCCGGGCGTTGTTGTAGATCGGCGTGATCACCGTCACCTTGGGACGGGGAATTTCTGGTTCGGAATTCAAAATCGCCCTCCAGTCTGGAATCGCGGGGTAGAGAAAATGGTCTTGTCAATTGGCACCCGGAATCAAACCATCCGGCGGATGTGACCGGCGCCGGGGCGCGAGCCGACCCGCCGGCTGACCAGCGCAGACCGGGGGCCGTTCGAATCGAGCGTCCGGGAAAGTCCGCCACCGCGCCGAAAAACACTCAACGGGCCGAAACCGTTCCCCAGCCGCCGACGGCCGGCAGGTCACCCGCCCGGCCGAAGTAACACCGGAGCACGGAATCGGCTCTCCAGTAACCCAGCGATGGCCGGAAGACCGTGAAATCGGATCGGCCATTCCCGTCATAGTCGGCCGGAACCGGCAGATCTCCCGGCCGGCCGTAGTATCTCTTGGTCACTCCCCGGATCGCCCAGAACCCATTGGCAGGGCGGAAGATCCCGACTTCGGCGGTGCCGTCGCCGTTGAAATCTCCGGTCAGGGGCTGGTCCCCTTCCGAACCGAAGTAAAATTTCGTCATTCCCCGGATCGCCCAGAATCCATTGGCAGGACGGAAAACGGCAATCATCTTCCTCGGACCGCCGGCGTAATAACCGGGGACCGGGATATCCTCCGCCTGTCCGAAGTTGAACTCGTAGGTGAAGGGCGCGGTGGAACCGAGAGACTTCCCCGGGCCGTCATCATCGTCTCCCTCCACCCTGATCTCCGCGTCCTCCCCGAAGAGTTTCCTGGCGGAAGAGTAGGAGGCGAAGGGGATCTCGATCCTGACCTGCCAGCGGCCGGTCCGCTGGTTGAAGATCGCCGAATCGCAGGTGCCGTCACCGTTGTAATCGCCGGGCGCCGGGATGTCGCCCACCCCGCCGCCGAAAGTAAAGCGGGTGACGTGGCGGGCGGACCAGAGGCCGGACAAGGGACGGTAGGTCGCCAGATTGGAACTCCCGCTCCCGTTATAGTCTCCGCAGACGGGGCGGTCGCCCTTGCTGCCGAATGATACCCTGGTCAGCCCGCGGATCGCCCAGAACCCCTCCGTCTCGCGGAAGATGGCGATCTCGGAGGTCCCGTCGCCGTCATAGTCCCCGGAATCGATGATCGGCAGCGCCTGTTCTCCCGACCGGGGAGGCTGCCCGGCGGCGGGTATATCTCCCGAACGGCCGAAATAGAAGCTGGTCTTCCGCGGGAATTGCCAGATCCCGGAACCCCGGTTGAAGATGGCCGGGTAACCCAAACCGTCTCCCTGGAGATCAACGGATTGGACTTGCCCGCGGCCGCTATTGAAATTGGTCCTGGTCAGTCCGCGGACGGCCCAGAGCCCCTCCGAAGCCCGATAGATAGCGATCTCGTCCCGGCCGGATCCGGAATAGGCGCCCGGAATCGGCTTGTCGCCGTAACGGCCAAAGCGAACTGCGGTCAGGCCCTGAATCCGCCAGAGCCCGGTGGCGGGGGTGAAGACGCCGATATCCTTCGCCCGGGAGCCGGTGTAATATCCGGGTACGGGGTAGTCCCCGGGGGAGCCGAAAAATTGCTTGGTCACCGACCGGAGCGCCCAGAAGGCATCCTCCCGCCGATATATCGCCATATCGCAGGTACCGTCCCCGCTGTAGTCGCCGGGAACCGGGTTGTCATTCCGTTGCCCGAAATTCGTCCTGGTCAGATTGCGGACCGCCCAGAAGGCCTTTGATGGACGGAAAACGGCGATATTCGTGCTTCCGTCGCCGTCGTAATCCCCGGAGACCGGGAGATCGCCATTGCGCCCGAACCGGATCCGGGTCACCCCGCGAATTGCCCAGAAACTGCGGGACGGCCGGAAGACGGCGATATCCGAGGTGCCGTCGCCGTCATAGTCCCCGGAATCAAGTATGGAAAAAGCCGGAGGCGTGGGAGTGATTCCCGGGGTGGGAGTGACTCCCGGAGTGGGAGTGGGATACTCGATATCCACCTGGTAGGTATAGTCGATCGTCCCGGAGGGATCATCCCAGCCCTTGGCCCGGAGCCAGAGGTACCGCCCGTCAAATGTTATGTCCTGGGCGTGAAGATCCGAAGCGGGGAGAT
>JAVCCZ010000100.1 GCA_030765265.1 Candidatus Erginobacter occultus | reverse complement strand
GATCACGATCGGCAGGTAAATATAAAACAGCTTCCGCCGGAAACGGAAAGTCAGCCAGAGCGTGATCAGGGGGATCTCGGTATGGCCGGAAGGGAAACAGTCCCGGGGGCAGGCATCGAGGCAGTAAATCGCCGCCTCCAGCCGCTCCCGGATGAAGATCCCATCCAGCGGCACCTGGTGTAAGATGGTGAACCGGGGACCGATCGCCGGGATAATGAAGTAACCGAGGTAGGAAAGGATATAGCCCAGAGTAATCGTGAAGACCGTCTTCTGGAAAGGGAGCCTCTCCTTCTTCAGGTAGAGAGTCAGGACCAGGATCAGGGGGAGGAAGTAATTGGTGGCGTAAAAGATCTGGAGCAGTTCGGTCAGCCAGGGGACGGTGAACCGCTGCAGCCAGACGGTGGGATCGGTCCCGAAGAGCGAGCGGTCGGCGGCGATCAGCCAGCGATCCTTGATCAGCATAAAGCCGGGGTTGCGGTCGGAGTTGATCAGGTAGGTGACCATCTTGTAGCCGAAGAGGATATAGGGGAGGGGGATCCAGTTGCGGACCGCGGCCCAGAAGCGGCTGGCGGGGCGATTTTGTTGGATCGAGATCAGCCCCAGGAGGAGCGCCCCCGCCGCCGCCTGGGCGAAGAGAAGCCACCCCCAGGAGACGATCATCCCCCGGAAGGCCAGGATGAAGATCGCCAGGAAGACCAGGTAGGAGAAGACCAGGTGTTCGGAGATCCGGTTGTAGCGCGAGGGGGTCATCGGGTCAGGGGTTATCCGGCGGGGCGGAGGAGGATAAAGATGTCGAGAAAAAACCCGAGCAGCCAGTGGGCGATGATCACCGCCCCCAGCGACCGGCAGCGCAGCGCCACCAGGCCGAAGAGGATCCCTCCCGGCAGCGCCGCCAGCAGCTCCGGCATCGGTTTGGAGGCGTGAAGGACCGTGGAAATCGCCGCCTGGAAGAGCAGCGCCCGGCCGACCCCGAGCTCATCCCGGAGCCCGAAGAGGGCGAAACCCCGGAAGAAAAACTCCCACCCGAGGTAGTAAAAGATATAGGTGAACTGGTAGAGGATAAAGACGGTGATGTTCTGGCCCCTCAGCGGGAAGGATTCCAGCCGGGAGATAAAGAGCGGATACTGGAGCCGGAACTCCGGCCGTTGGGCGGAGAGCCAGGCCAGAAGAATTACCAGCGGAATCCCCCAGGCCAGGGAGAGCAGCCCGGCCCTCCGGTCGCCGAGCTGCCAGCCGAAGGCGGCGAGATTTTCCCGGAAAAGGTTCTTGATGATCACCGCCGGGACCAGGAAGAAAAGGACCAGGGTGACCGCGAAGTGGTAGAGGCTGGGGGCAAGAAAGCCGTAGCTCCCCCCCTCGGTATAGCTGCCCAGGAATCTCTCGTAAAAGCCCGGGGAGCCGACCAGGAAATAGAGCAGGGAGATCCCCAGGACGGAACCAGCGATCACCCCGGCCCGGCGTCTTCCCGGGCCGGCCGGGGCCGGGGTGATCGCGGCGGCAGGCTTCATTGTTTCTTGACGGCTCCGCCGAGGAGCCGGCCGACCGGACGCAGCGGCTCGATCTGGTCGCAGAGGATCTTAACGCAGGAGGTGAGCGGGGTGGCCAGGATCATCCCCACCGGGCCCCAGATGAACCCCCAGAGGATCAGGGTCATCAGCACCGTCAGGGGGTTGAGCCGGGTCTTCCTCCCGATCAGGTAGGGGGAGATGATATTCCCTTCCAGGTTCTGAATCACCAGCAGCACCGCCAGCAGGGCGAGCGCGGTCCAGTAGGATTCGTAACTGAAGAGGGCGACACCCAGCGGGCCGAGCAACCCGACGAAGGCCCCGATGTAGGGGATGAAGTTGAGCAGCCCGATCAGGGGTCCCCAGATATACGCGTAATCGATCCGGAAGATCAGGAGCACGCCCGTGGCCAGAATCGCCAGGGCCAGGTTGATCAGGGTCCGGACGATGATGTAACCGCCGATGTTGCGGTTGATCGCCTCCACGATCCCGGCCGCCCGCTCCTCGTTCTCCGGCCCCCAGGCGGTGATGATGATCTTCTTGAAGTCTCTCGCCCCGGCCAGGAGAAAGACCAGGATGAAGAAGACCATTACGGTGTCGGAGAGAACGGAAAAGACCGTGAGGAGGCTGGAAAAAAGGTTCTGGATGATCCCGGATAGGATGGCCGGGGCGTTGCCGGGCGAGGGGGTCGAGGGAACAACCGCAGGGTCGCCGGGGAGGGCGGCGGCCAGACGGTCGACCAGCCCCGCGTAAGCGTCGAGCAACCGGGCGATATGGACCCGGAGCGTCTGCTGGTACTGCGGGATGGCGTTGATGAAGCTGCCGATCTCGCCGCCGACCAAGAGACCGAACGCCAGGACCAGGCCGAGGCAGAAGACGACCACCAGGATCACCGCCAGGAAGTAAGGAATTCGGAGCCGGTTTAATCCGGCGACCAGGGGGTAGAGGATGTAGGCGAGAAAGACGGCCAGGGCGAAGGGGATGAGGATTGACTTCAGCTCCCGGAGCACCAACATAAAGACCACGAAAGAGAGGAAGATCAGCGGGTAGACGATCAGGGGTGAAGGCCGGTCGCCGCGCCCGCCGGTTGGATTTTCCGCCGTCATTGTCATCTTCCGGCCTTGGGATTATGCCGATCTGCTGAAAGCCGGGATCATCGCATAAACCGCGCGGATAAAACAAGCCAAAACCGGTTTTAGGCCGGGACCGGAGCCTCGCCCGCCAGCTGACCGCAGGCGGCCCCGATATCGCTTCCGAAGCGATATCTCCGGGTGACCGCGACCCCCTCCCCTTCCAGGACCCGGACAAACTCCGCGACGGCCGGTGCGGGCGAAGGAAGATATTTCCCGGTTTGGTTGTAAACGATCAGGTTGACGAAGAAGAGGCGGGGTAGATATTCCCGCAGCCGGGCGGCCAGTTCACCGGCCTGCGCCGGGGAATCGTTTACCCCGGCCAACAGCAGGTACTCGATCATCAGCCGCCGGCCGGTCTTTTCGATATAGCCGGCCGCCGCCTTAAGAACGGCTTCAATCGGATAGGTCCGGTTGATCGGCATCAAACGGGAGCGCAGCGGGTTGTCGGGGGCGTTAAGGGAGATCGAGAGGTTGACCTGGAGCCCCTCTCCGGCCAGCCGGGCGATGCCCTCGACGATCCCCGCCGTCGAGATCGAGATCCGCCTCGCCCCGATACCCAACCCCTCCGGGTCGTTGAAGATCCGGACCGCCCCCAACACCGCGTCGTAATTGAGCAGGGGCTCCCCCATCCCCATAAAGACCACGTTGCGGACCCGCCCGGAACTTTCCTTAAGGAACCGGCTCCAGAAGAGCACCTGGGCGGCGATCTCGCCCCGGGAAAGGTTGCGGCTGTAACCCCGGTCCCCGGTCAGGCAGAAAACGCAACCCAGCGGGCAGCCGGCCTGGGAAGAGACGCAGACCGTGTTCCGCTCCGGACGGTGCCGCATCAGGACGGTCTCGATCGTCTCCCCGTCGGCGAGCCGGATCGCCGCCTTGGCCGTCCCCCCGTCGGCCGACCGCGAGAGGAAAGCCGGAATCTCGAGGGGGACTTCCCGGGCCAGGAGCGCCCGCAAATCTTGCGGGAGGTCGGTCGCCTCCCCCCAGGAACGGCAGAGCCGCGAAAACACCGCCGCCCGGGCCTGCCTGCCCCGGTAGGCCGGGCGGCCGTCCAGGATCTCCTCCATTCTCTCCAGGTTCAAGGTCATTAATTCTCCGGTTCCACCGGCTT
>JAVCCZ010000217.1 GCA_030765265.1 Candidatus Erginobacter occultus | reverse complement strand
CCGGGGATGACGAGCGGGTATACGCCCCGGTGGGCCTGGATCTCGGGGGAAACACCCCCGAAGAGATCGCGGTCAGCATTCTGGCCGAGATCATCGCCGTCCGGCAGGGTCGGACCGGTGGCCATCTCCGGAAAGGGGTGGGGGAAAAAGCTTGATTCTCCCCGAAGCGGGGCGGTATGGTACCCCCGGTTAAGGACCGGGACCAGGGCATAGGAATGACTGAGTATCGATACATCGGTAAGCGCACCCCCCGGGTTGACGCCCGGGATAAGGTGACCGGGAAGACGGTCTATTCCACCGACCTTTATCCGGACGGAATGCTCCGGGCCCGGGTCCTGCGGGCGGCCATCCCCCACGGAAAGATCCTCCGTCTCGATGTCTCCCGGGCCCGAAAATTGCCCGGAGTCGAGGCGGTCCTGACCCACCAGGATATCCCCGGCCATAACGGTTTCGGGATCGTCACCCCCAACTGGCCGGTCCTCTGCGTCGACCGGGTCCGCTACCGGGGCGACGCGCTGGCCCTGGTGGCGGCGGTCGACGAGGAGACGGCCGAGGAGGCGCTGAAACTGATCGAGGTCGAGTACGAACCCCTGCCGATAATTGATACCCCGGAGGAGGCCCTGGCCGAGGGGGCGGTCCAGATCCACCGGGACGGCAATATCCAGCACCGGATGGACATCCCCCCCAAGGGGGACGTGGAGAAGGCCCTGGCGGAGTCGGAGATCGTCCTCTCCCAGACCTACCGGACCCAGTTTATGGAACACGCCTACCTGGAGACGGAAGGCGGGGTGGCGATCTACGACGAAAAGACCGGGGTGATCACGGTCTGGTGCGGGGATCAGTACCCCTTCCGGGACCAGCTCCAGGTCGCCCGTTCGCTCGACTGGGACCCCTTGAAGATCCGGATTATCGGTTCCCCGACCGGGGGAGCGTTTGGGGGCAAGGACGAGATCAGCGTCCAGATCCACCTCGCCCTTCTCGCCTACCGGACGCGGAAGCCGGTTCGCCTGCACTGGTCCCGGGAGGAGTCGATTGTTGCCGGGCCCAAGCGCCACGCGATGAATAGCACCTTCCGGATCGGAGCCGGCAAGGACGGCCGCCTACGGGGGATTGATGTGCAGGTGGTCGCCAATACCGGGGCCTACGATACCATCGCCGGGCCGGTTCTTAACCTGGCCCTGGAATCCTCACCCGGACCTTACAAGTATCCCCACTCCCGGTTTCGGGGTCTCAGCGTCTATACCAACAGCGCTATGGGCGGGGAATTCCGGGGTTTCGGCGCCCCCCAGGTGGTCTTCGGTCTCGAGCAGGAACTGGACAAGCTGGCCGGGAAGCTGAAGCTGGACCCGATCGAGCTGCGGCTCCTCAACGCGGTCGAGCAGGGCGATATCTCCGCCCTCGGTCACCGGCTCCAGACCAGCGCCGGGATCAAGGATACCCTGGAGGCGGCGCGAAAGACCGACCTCTGGCGGCGGCGGGAAGAGATCAAGCGGGACCTGGCCGCCGCCCACCCCCGCCTCCGCTTCGGGGTTGGGGTCGCTTCCGAGTGGCACGCGGTCGGGCTCGGGGTCGGACTGCCAGATTTCGCCAACGTGACCATCGGGATCGGGGAGGACGGCGGCATCACCCTGCGGACCGGGGCGATTGAGATCGGTCAGGGCAACCTGACCGCTTACGCCCAGATCCTGGCCGAAGCCCTGGAGTGCGGGATCGAGCGGATCACGGTAATCCACGGCGATACCTTCGCCTGCCCCGACTCCGGTTCGGTGACCGCCTCCCGTTCGGTCCTGATCAACGGCAACGCCATTCTCAATGGGGTGAAGAAGCTCCAGCCCCTCCTGGTCCGGGTCGCCGCCCGGGCGCTCGACCTCCCCGAGGAGAACCTGGCCTACGGGCAGGGGAGGGTCTTCTCTCAAATCGACAACGGCCGCTCCCTCTCCCTGGACGAACTGGCCGCCCGGGCGGCGGAGTTCGCCCTTCCCCTCCAGGTCACCGGGGCGGCGGTCTTCGCTACCTCGGACAAGGATTTCGGGGATGGGCTCCCCCATAACTATTACACCTATATCACCCAGCTGGCCCTGGTTGGGGTCGATCCCGAGACCGGGGAGGTGGAGGTTAGGAAAGTGATCTCGATCCCGGAGATGGGCCGGGCGATCAACCTGGCCGGGGTGGAGGGCCAGTGCGAGGGCGGGGTGGTGATGGGGATCGGCTACACCCTCTACGAGAAGGTGGCGGTGGAGAAGGGAGAGTTCCTGACCAAAGGCTTTTCCACCTATATCCTCCCTACCACCCTCGACTCTCCCGAGCAGGAGACGGTGATCGTGGAGAAGCCGGAGAAGAGCGGTCCCTACGGCGGGAAAGGGGTGGGCGAGGCCCCGACGGTGCCGGTGACCCCGGCGGTCGCCAACGCCATCCACGACGCCGTCGGCTTGAGATTCACCCGGTTGCCGATCACCCCGGAGGATATAGTGGCCGGCCTGGAAGGGGGAGAGCGATGAACGAGATTGCCATCCGGTTTATTCTCAACGGGAAAGAGGTCAGCGTCAAAGCGCCGCCGACCTTCACCCTGCTGCGGCTGCTGCGGGAACGGCTGGGGCTGACCGGGGCCAAGGCCGGTTGCGAGCGGGGCGAGTGCGGGGCCTGCACCGTGATCCTCGACGGCGAGCCGGTGACCGCCTGCCTGGTCCTCGCCCCCCAGGTCGAGGGGCGGCGGGTGGAGACGATCGAAGGCATCGGCAACGGGGAAGAACTCCATCCTCTCCAGCAGGCCTTTATCGACGAGTCGGCCGCCCAGTGCGGCTACTGCATCCCGGGGATGATTATGGCCGCCAAGGCCCTGCTCGACCGAGACCCCGGACCCTCCCGGGAAGAGATCAAGACGGGTCTCTCCGGCAACCTCTGCCGCTGCACCGGATATACCAAGATCATCAAGGCGGTGGAAGTGGTGGCCGGGAAGAGCCGGAAGGGGAGCGAAAGCTGCTAATGAAATTCGAATACCAACGCCCGGCCACCCTCGAAGCAGCGCTGAAATTTCTCGCCGCCGCCGGGGGGGACTGCGCGCCTCTGGCCGGGGGGACCGACCTGCTGGTAATGATCCAGGAGGGACTGGTCGGGCCCCGGACGGTTCTCGATATCAGCCGGCTGGAAGAACTGAAGAATATCCGGGAGGAGGACGGCCGGATCGAGATCGGCGCCCTGGTCTCCCACGGCCGGGCGGCGGCGGCAAAACTTTTGCGGGAAAAAGCCGCCCTCCTGGTCGAGAGCTGCCTCCAGATCGGTTCTCCCCAGATCCGGGCTTCAGGGACGATCGGGGGCAACCTGGTGATGGCCTCGCCTTCCGGGGATACCATCCCCGCCCTTTACGCCCTGGGGGCTGGCGTGGTTTTAAAGAGCGTCACGGGCACCCGGACCGTCGCCATCGAGGATTTCTTCACCGGGGTGAAGAAGAGCGTCCGCCGGCCGGACGAACTGCTGACCGCGATCGTCTTCCCGGCCCCCGAACCGTCCGCCCGGGGTTTCTACAACAAGCTCGGCCAGCGTAAGGCGCTGGCCATCGCCAAGGTCTCGGTCGCCGCCCTGGTCACCCGGAAGGGGGAGAAGGTGGAGAAGGTCCGGATCGCCCTCGGCGCGGTCGCCCCGACCGTGATCCGGGCCCCCCGGACCGAGGAGTACCTGGCCGGACGGAAGCTGGACCCGGAGACGATTGCGGCCGCCCGATCCCTCTGCGCGGGGGAATCCCGGGCGATCACCGATCTCCGTTCCACCGCCGGCTACCGGGACCGGATGGCCGGGCTCCTCCTCGCCCGGGGGCTGGAAGACCTCCTCTGAACCATCTTTCGGGAAGCCAGGTGAATCCACCGGAAAGGCCGGTTTACGCGATCGTCCTGGCGGCGGGGGAATCCCGCCGCTGCGCCCCCCGTAACAAACTCTTCCTTCCCTGGGGGAGTTCCCTGATCCTGGAGACGGTGGTCTCACGGGTCCTGGCCTCCCGGGCGGCCGGGACGGCGGTGGTCACCGGCCACCAGGCCGACCGGGTCGCCGACCTCTTGGAAAAATTCCCCTGCCCGACGGTCTTCAACCCTGATTACCGTTCGGGGATGGGCTCCTCCCTGGTGGCCGGTCTCGATTACTGGCAATCCCGAAACGGTTTACCCCCCGAAGCCGGGTTCCTGATCGTCCTCGGCGACCAGCCCGCGATCTCCACCAAGGTTATCGACCGGGTAATTGAAGCCTATCGGGATTCCCGAGCGGAGATCGTCGTCCCCGTCTTCCGGGGACGCCGGGGCCACCCCCCGGTCTTCCACCGCCGCCTGGCCGGAGAGATCCGGGAGGTCGCCGGCCGCTGGGGCGCCCGCGAACTTCTCCGCCGCCACCCGGAAAAGATCCTCCCGGTAAAAGTGGAAGCCGAAGAAATCCTCAGCGATATAGACACCCTGGATGATTGGGGTCGGACCTACGCAAGTAGTTGAATACTAGATAAATAAGTAGAATTATGCCCCGTATATGAGCTTAAACCTTCAATTTTACCCCCAAAAATGAGCCTCTAAGGAGGATTTAACTATGCCCCGAGCCAATAGATTCCATATCCCCCGGTATATCTGGCACATTACCCACCGCTGTCATAAGAAGGAGTTTCTTCTCAAGTTCAATCGGGACCGTCGCCGTTGGCTTCACTGGTTGTTTGAAGCGAAGAGCGGATGGAGATAACTGTCACGGGGAAAATAAATTCCGGCGGCTTGCTTGACAAGGAGGGGGGAGTTGATTTATTATGCCCCCGGTTTCGCGGACGGGCGATTAGCTCAGCGGGAGAGCACCTGGATCACAACCAGGGGGTCACTGGTTCAATCCCAGTATCGCCCATAGGAATAACCGAGGAAGGAATAGAATATATGAGGGAAGAGATCAGAACCCTGCTGGCGATCCAGGACCTGGATATGGGGATCCGGCAACTGGAGGACCGCTCCCGGGAGATCAATCAGGGATTGGAAGCGATCCGGGGCCAGATCGAGAGAGACGAGCGGATTATCCGGGAGGAAAAAGCCAAGGAGACTTCTTCCAAGGTCCGGAGCAAGGAACTGGAGCTGGAGGTGGAAGACAAGAAAAACCGGATCGACAAGTACCAGTCCCAGCTTTTCAAGATCAAGAACAACAAGGAGTACACCGCGCTTCTCCACGAAATCGAGGTAATGAAGTCGGATATCAGGGTTATCGAGGATGGGATTCTGGAGTTGATGGAAGAGGGGGAAGGGGAGAGGGACCTGATGGAGGAAGCCGAGGCCGACCTGGAGCGGGCCCGGACCCGGTACCGGGAGGAGGAGCAGAAAGCGGGAGACGAACTGGGACGGATTGAAAGTCAGATCGCCGAAAAGCAGCGGGAGCGGGTTGTCCGGGCCGAGAATATCGACCCCGATTTACGGGAAGGCTACGAGATAATCTTTGTCCGCAAGCCCGATCGGGCGGTGGCGGCGGTCCGCAACGGGGTCTGTACCGGATGCAATATGGAGCTGACCGCCCAGGTCCAGAATGACCTGGCCCGGGAAGAGATGGTCTGCCAGTGCGAAAATTGCGGCCGGTTTATCTTTCTCCCCGAGGACTGATTATAGATTGTTGGAAGAGGCAGGCCGGAAACAGGTAGATGGTCGCCTCTCGCCGAAGCCTTCAGGCGACGGCGGGGGGAGGAAAGTCCGAACTCCGCAGGGCAGGGCGCCCCGAGAAGATCGGGGGCCCCGGCGGGGAGACCCGCCGGGGACGGAAAGTGCCGCAGAAAACAGACCGCCGATGGCCCGCCGGCGCTCCGTAAGGAGCTATGGCGCGCACAGGCAAGGGTGAAAAGGTGCCCCTCGTTGACGAGGGCTTGTCCGCTCCGGCGGGCAAGGGTAAGAGCGCACCGCCCGGAGCGTGAGCGACGGGGCAGGGCAAACCCCGCCCGGAGCAAGGCCAAATAGGGGCCGAGGTGCGGCCCGCACCGCTGGAGGCCCGGGTAGGCCGCGTTGAGCCCGAGGGCAACCGAGGGCCGAGATAGATGACCATCGCCCCCTTCGGGGGGGACAGAATTCGGCTTATTCCTGTTTCCGGCCTTGCCGCTTTTGCCTCCACCCCCGGGATAGTTCTATCCCGGGGGATTTTTTTTATTTTTTCCCCACCTTACCTCTCACCTCCCCCCTCGCCGGCTAATTCGGCGGTTCTATGCCGCAATTCCCTGTGCCGCATAAATTAAGGGCATAGGTCCTTTCGGCCCGCTAGCCCGCCAGCTCCCGCCGGGGAAATATTTATTTTAAAAAAATGATTTTCCTGTTGACAGGTTTCCCCAGATGGCTCTATATTGTAGCGAAGTGGTGAATAGTGGGTAATTGTGGTGAATATCTGTATTCCAGAAATCTTTACTATCCGGCCGGCGGCCGGATCCACTGGTCCGGCCGGCCGGGCCATTATTGGGGGAGTTGAGGCTTATGTTTCTTGGTGAATACAGCCATTCCATTGACAGCAAGGGGCGCGTCTTTATCCCGGCCCGGTTCCGGGAACACGAGAACCAGAGGTTCTTCGTCAACCGGGGTTTGGACGGCTGTCTCTCGGTCTTCAACGAGGAGGGCTGGACGGTTCAGCAGACCAAGATCAACTCGATGGATATGCTGAAGAAAAACGCCCGGGACTTCAAGCGGATATATTTCTCCAATGCCGCCGAGGCGGTCTGCGACAAGCAGGGCCGGATCAATCTTCCCGGGCCCCTGTTGCGGACCGCGGGGCTTGACCGGGAAGTGATCGTGGTCGGGGTCTCCGATCATTTCGAAATCTGGGATACGGTGCGCTGGGAAGAGTACCAGCGGGAAGCCGGGACCCGTTACGAGGAAATCGCCGAAAACCTGGCGGAATAAAATAGAGAGGGGAGATTATTATGAAGAGCAGTTCTCGGACCTTGATCGATCTGTTGAGTATGAACAAGAGTTTGAAGCCGGCCCGGAAGTTAAGTGTCAGGTTGAGAGTGCCGAAAAAGAAACGCCGTGGAAACGGGAAGTGATCGAAACTCCGCGGGTCACCTCCCGGTAATGACCGGGGAGGTGGTGGAGTTCCTCCAGCCGCGGCCGGGCCAGGTTATTCTCGACTGCACGCTGGGGGAGGGGGGACACGCCCTTCGACTGCTTCCCCTCCTGGCCCCGGGAGGTTTTCTCCTCGGGCTGGACCGGGACGATTCGGCCCCGGCCGTCGCCGAACAGAAGCTGGCCGGCTACGGCGAACTGCTGAGAATCGAGCGGGCCAATTACACGGAGCTAGAAGAGGCGCTGGGGCGGGCGGGGATCGAGTCGGTGGATGGCGTGCTTTTCGATCTCGGGGTCAATTCGTCCCAGCTCGATAACGCCGACCGGGGTTTCAGTTTTCAAAATGACGGTCCTTTGGATATGCGGATGGATACCGCCGCCGGCCAAACCGCGGCCGATCTGGTTAATCGGTCAAACCGGAAAGATCTGGAGTGGTTGATTCGGGAATACGGGGAAGAGCGTTTTGCCGGCCGGATCAGTCGCCGGATCGTGGAGGAGCGGGGCAAAAACCCGATCCGGACCACCGGGCGGTTGGCAAAAATTATTTCCCGGGCGGTTCCGGGCCGGGGGAAAATACACCCGGCGACCCGGACCTTCCAGGCCCTGCGTCTGGAGGTTAACCAGGAACTGGATTGCCTGAACCGGGCCCTGCCCCTGGCCCGGGAAATATTGCGGCCGGGCGGGAGGATCTGCCTGATCGCCTTTCATTCTCTGGAGGACCGAATTGTCAAACATACATTCCGGCGCTGGGCCGGGGAGGAAAAAGTCAAGATCCTAACCAGGAAGCCGGTTCGGCCCCGGGAGGAAGAAGTTCGGACCAATCCCCGTTCCCGGTCCGCCCGGTTAAGGGCGGCGGAGAAAATATAGGCCCGGGGAAATTGTTGGCGGTTTTTGATTCAGCCGGGTTATGGAGAGCCCCCGGTAAATTAACATCCCGCGGTTGAAGGAGGCGGCATATGAAGAATCGATATTCTCCCAGAACCCATCGTTGCGAGATCGGGCATTTCTGCCTCAAGGGTTGCTGGACCCTGCTGCTGGCCGGGTTGTTCTTCGGGATGTCCTACCTCTGGCTTTATTCCCAGGTAGTCGGGGCCAGCAACGTAGTTGAAACCCACGAGAACACGCTTGCCTACCTCAGGGACCGGAACGTGATTCTTCAAAGCCGGCTGGAAACTTTGGAGTCCCCGTCGTCAATCACCCGGATGCTGGCCGAGCGAGAGATCGACCTGGCCGAACCCGAGCCCGGCCAGATCGTCCGAGTCCGGCGGGAGGAGTCCCCGGTCCCGGAGCAATCGGCCCGGCGCGGCGCGCCCCGGGAATTGGTTATCCTGAGCATCGCCCGTTGACCGTGAGCCCGAGTCCGGGTGGGGGAATTCGAGGGCGAAACGCTCGTAGAGATGTTCGTGGAAGAAGAAATTTCGGGGCGCGGGGCGGTGTTAAGCCGTTTCGGACAGGTGGAATTTCAGGGCTGGTCCCGTTTAGATGCGTGATGAAATGTATAAATCAAGGTCCCGGACTGTATTCATTGGATTTCTGATCTTTGCGGTACTCCTCCTCTCCCGGCTCTTTGCGCTCCAGTGTCTTCAGCATTCCCGCTACCAGCTCCAGGCCCGGGGCCAGCAGCAGAGCACCTACTTTCTCCCGCCCCGCCGCGGGACGATCTACGATTCGCGGGGGAATATGCTGGCCGCCTCCATACCCTGTTATTCCCTCTACGCCGTTCCCCGCGAGATCCCCCCGGAGCGGATTGACGAGATCGCGGATCTCCTCTTCCCGGTTATCGATACCGATCTCGAGCAGATCCGCTCCCGGCTGACCGGTGAGAGGTGGTTCGTCTGGCTGAAACGCCAGTTGTCGGAAGAGGAATCCGAGCGGATCCGCCGGCTCGCCCTCCCCGGGATCGGGCTTAAAGAGGATCTGAAGCGGGTTTATCCGAAAGGCAATCTGCTCAGCCAGGTTCTGGGTTTCACCGACCCCGACGGCAACGGCCTGGAAGGACTGGAGTGGAAGTTTGACCGCCAGCTGCGGGGAAGTCCCGGCTGGCTGCTGACGGAGAAGGACGGGGCCCGCCGGGAGGTGGCCTGGCATCGTTCCCATTCCCTCGACCCGCTCGACGGCTGCGATATCCATTTAACGGTCGACGAGGTTATCCAGTCATTCGCCGAGGAAGCGCTGGAGCGGGTCTACCGGCAGTACGGGGCGGCCTGGGCATCGTTGCTGGTGATGGAGCCCTCCACCGGAAAAATCCTCGCCCTGGCCAACCGTCCCACCTTCGACCCCAATGTTTATCCCCTCTCCACCGCCGAGGAAAGGCGCAACCGGACCATCACCGACCCGATCGAGCCCGGCTCGACCTTCAAGGTTTTTCCCGCCGCCGCCGCCCTGGAGGCGGGGCTGGTCGCCCGGGATACCGAGTTTTATTGCGAGGAAGGGGCTTACTGGATCGGGGGGAGACCGCTCCGGGACAGCAGCCCGCACGGGATCCTCCGCTTCGACGAAATTCTCCAGAAATCCAGCAACATCGGGATGGCCAAGGTGGGGATGATTATGGGCCGGGATAATCTCTACCAGTCCCTGGTCCGGTTCGGGATCGGCCGGAATAGCGGGATCGAATTGCCCGGGGAGGCTCCGGGGACCCTCCGCCATCCCCGGGACTGGAGCGGCCTTTCGTTGCGCAGCATTACGATGGGGCACGAGGTCTCGATGACCGCCCTCGGCCTGCTGACGGCTTTCTCCGCCCTCGGCAACGGCGGGGTGCTGGTCCAGCCCCGGATCGTCGACCGGGTGGAAGCCCCGACCGGGGAAGTGCTCTACCGATACCCGGTCAGGGAGAAAGGCCGGGTGGTCTCGGAGGAGACCGCCCGGGAGATGCTGGATATCCTCAGCCAGGTCTCGGTGGAGGGGGGAACCGGGCGGCGGGCCGCCATCAAGGGATTCCCGGTGGCCGGGAAGACCGGGACCGCCCAGAAGCTTTCCCCGGAAGGAGGCTATTCCCACTCCCTTTACCGGGCCCTCTATATGGGACTGGTCCCGGCCTCGCGGCCCCGGTTGGCGATCCTGGTGGTGGTCGATGAGCCGCGCCCGGAATATTACGGCGGGGTAGTCTCGGCTCCGGTCTTCAAGGAGGTCGGTGAACGGATCATCCGCTACCTTGACCTGGAGCCGGTCCGGCCGGGAGAGGAGTTACCCACGTGAAACTTTCCCGGTTGATCGAGGACCTGGGCCCGGTGCCGACCCGGGGAAATACCGGGGTCGAGGTGAAGGGTATCGCCGTCGATTCCCGGCGGGTCTCCCCGGGGGATCTTTTCATCGCCATCCCCGGCGGGCGGCATAACGGGGCCGATTATATCGCCCAGGCCAAGGACCGGGGGGCGGTGGGGGTGGTGATGGAGGAATTCACTTCCGCCGTCAACGGCAATCTCGCCCAGATCAAGGCCTCGGTTGCCCGCCGGGCCCTGGCCTTGATTTCCAACCGGTTCTTCAATTACCCGTCCGCCGGTTTGAAGCTGATCGGGGTGACCGGCACCAACGGCAAGACCACCGTCTCCATCCTCGCCCGTTCGGTTTTGGAGGCGGCGGGGATCGCCACCGGCCTTCTGGGGACGATCTATTACGGGATCGGAGAGAGGAGAATCCCCTCCAGCCTGACCACCCCGGCCCCGCCCCGGCTGCAGGAACTGCTGGCGGAGATGAAGCGGGCGCAGGTCACCCACGCCGTCCTCGAGGTTTCTTCCCACGCCGTCGCCCAGGAGCGTCTGGCCGGGCTCGAGTTCAGCACCGCGGTTTTTACCAATCTCACCCGGGAACACCTGGACTTCCACCGGACCCTGGAGGAATACCGGGCCGCCAAGCTCCGGTTCTTCCAGACGCTCCACCACGGCTCCCTCCCCCCGGAACGGAAGAAGGCGATCGTTAATCTCGACGATCCCCTGGCCGGGAAGATCTTAAGCGAAATTTCGGTCCCGGCGGTTACCTACGGGTTCTCCCCCCGGGCCGATCTGTTCGCTTCTCACCTGCTTCCGGGCCGGGACGGCACTCGGTTTAAGATTCACTGGCGCGACGCCCTCCTCCCGGCCCGGATCAAGTTGCCGGGCCGGCACAACGTGGCCAACGCCCTGGCGGTGATCGCCATCGGGCTGAGCGAGGGGATCGCCGCCGAAGTGATTGTCAAGACCCTGGAGCGGAGTCCTGGCATCCCCGGCCGCCTGGAGCGGGTCGAGACGGGTCGGGGTTTCGATCTCTTTGTCGATTACGCCCATACCCCGGCCGGGTTGGAGAATGCTTTAAAGACTCTCCGCGGCCTTTACCCCAAACGTTTGATAGTGGTCTTCGGCTGCGGCGGCGACCGGGACGTCGGGAAGCGACCGCTGATGGGCCGGGCGGCGGTCCGCTGGGCGGACCGGACCATCCTGACCTCCGACAACCCGCGCTCGGAAGACCCGGCCGCGATCATCGAGGCGATCCGGGCGGGGATTTCCCGGGGGGCTAAGGGGATCCGGCGGATCGAAGACCGCCGGGAAGCGATTGAGGAGGCCTGCCGGTTGGCCCGACCCGGTGACGCGGTCCTGATCGCCGGGAAGGGCCACGAGCGCGAACAGATTTTCTCCAACCGGATCATACCTTTTGACGACCGGGAAGCCGCCTGCAAGGCCCTGGCGAAATTGGGGGGAGGACGATCCTGAAATGGAACCGCAGCGGATGATAACCATCGCCGGCTGGACGGAGGGCCGGATCGAACGGGGCGACCCCGGGACCCTGGCAGCCGGGGTCGGCATCGACAGCCGGACGGTCCGTCCCGGGGAGATCTTCCTCGCCCTCCAGGGGGAGAAGTATGACGGGCACGACTATGCCGCCGCCGCCCTCGACAGGGGGGCGGCCGGGGTGATCCTTTCCCGGCCGGTGGAGGAAATCGAGCGGCGGACCGGGGAATTCAGCCTGCTCCGGGTGAGCGATCCCCTCCGGGCGCTGGCCGGACTGGCCCGCGGTTACCGGGAACTTTTTGATCTCCCGGCGGTCGCCGTCACCGGCAGCAACGGAAAGACCACGACCAAGAACCTGATCGGCCTGTTTCTGGAGCGGGACCGGGAGACGCTGATCGCCCCGGCCAGCTTCAACAATATTATCGGGGTCTCCCTTACCATCCTGCAACTCCGATCTTCCCACCGGGCGGCGGTCTTCGAGCTGGGGACGAACCATCCCGGGGAGATCGGACCCCTGGCCCGGCTCTGCCGGCCCCGAATGGCGGTGCTGACCAATATCGGCCCCGCCCATTTCGGCCGCTTCGGGAGTCTCGAGGCGATCGCCGATGAAAAGGCCCGGCTGTTGGCGGAACTAAAGCCGCCCGGGGCGGTCTTCCTCAATAGCGACGACCCCCGGACGGCGGCCCTGGCCGACCGGGTCCCGGGGGAGGTTATCCGGTACGGATTTCACCCGCCGGCCCGGGTCCGGCCGCTGGATATCAGCTATCCGCGCGGCGGCGTCCGTTTCCGGGCCACCCTGGGGGGAGGGGACCTTCCCATCGAGGCGCCACTCCCCGGCCGACACAATGTCCTCAACCTGCTGGCCGCCCTGGCGGTGGGCGACTATTTCGGGGTTGATCCCGCCGCGATGCGGGCGGCGGCCCGCGCCGCCTCTCTTCTCCCCGGCCGGATGGAGCGGGTTCTTCTGGAGGGGGTGGAGTTCATCAACGACGCTTATAACGCCAACCCGGCCTCGATGGCGGCGGCCCGGGAGACCTGGCGGAAGATGAAATGCCGGGGGCGGAGGATTTTTGTCAGCGGGGATATGAACGAACTGGGAGATTTTTCCGAATCCGCTCACCGGGAATGGGGAGCCAGCCTGGCCCGGGCCGGGATCGATGCCCTGATATTTGTCGGCCCGCTTTCCCGGCTGGCGGCCCGGGCCGCCCGGGAAACCGCCGGCCAAAAGCGGGTGGAAGCGGTGGATAACTGCCGGGCGGCGGCGGAGATCTTGAAGGAAATCGTCCGCCCCGGCGACAGCGTCCTCCTCAAGGGATCCCCGGAAGATGGGGTCTGGAGGAGATTGTGGAAAATTCTCAGAAACCGGAACCCAGAAGACGGAATTCGAAATTCTCTCCCAGAACAAGGATTGTAACTATGTTCTATCACATCTTCTATCCGCTCCGGGATCTCTGGTTCGGGTTCAATATCTTCCGCTACATTACCTTCCGGGCGGCCGGGGCCGCCCTGAGCGCTTTTTTAATCGCTGTGATCTTCGGCCCTCCCCTGATCCGGAAGCTGCGGGAACTGAAGGTTGGGGAGAAGATCCGGAACGGAAAACATCACCGGGAGCTCTATCGCCATCATAAGAACAAGGAAGGCACCCCGACGATGGGGGGGCTGATCATCCTGCTGGCGGTGATGGTCGCCACCCTCTTCTGGGCCCGGCTGGAGACACCTCAGGTCAGGGTAATCGTTATCTCCTCGCTCTGGCTGGGTTTGATCGGTTTCGTCGACGACTGGATCAAGCTGAAGAAGATCGGCCGGCGGGGGTTGCCGGGCCGGGTGAAGCTGGCGGGCCAGGTTCTGCTCGGGTTGGGGATCGGGATTTACCTGACCAATCACCCCGAGACCTCCGCCTATGCCGGCCACCTTTGGGTCCCTTTTTACAAGCACGCCGTTTTGGAGAATATCGGTATTTTCTCGATCCCGCTGGTTATCCTGGTCCTGGTCGGTTCGACCAACGCGGTCAACCTGACCGACGGTCTCGACGGCCTGGCCGTCGGCTGCCTGGCGATTGCCTCCCTGGCCTTTGCCGGTCTGGCCTACCTGATCGGCCACCTCGAGTTCGCCAACTATCTCCAGGTACTGTTCATCCCCGGAGCCGGAGAACTGGCGGTTTTCTGCGCGGCTCTGGGCGGGGCCGCGCTGGGATTTCTCTGGTACAACGCCTACCCGGCCGAGGTATTTATGGGGGATACCGGCGCCCTGGCCTGCGGGGGAGCGATCGGAACGGTGGCGGTGCTGCTGAAGAAAGAGCTTTTTCTCTTCCTGATCGGCGGGGTCTTCGTG
>JAVCCZ010000044.1 GCA_030765265.1 Candidatus Erginobacter occultus | reverse complement strand
GCTCTTTTTCCCGATCAGGACCTGGCCCCGGTCGGTGACCATCCGGTAAACCGAGGCCAGGATGACGGCGAAGGTAACGGTCTTGATCCCTCCGCCGGTGCTGCCCGGCGAGGCCCCGATAAACATCATAATGATCGTGATCCAGAGAGTGGCCGGAAGCATCCCGGATACGGGGACGGTATGGAACCCGGCCGTCCGGGGGGTGACGGCGTGGAAGAAACCGGAGAGGAGCTTCTCCGCCAGGGAACGGTCCCGGAGGGTGTTGTCCCACTCCGCCCCGAGGAAAAACAGGAACATCGCCAGCAGCAGGATGCCGCTGATCGCCAGGACGATCCGGGTCTGGAGGCGGATCCGGCCCCGCCGGAGCCGGTCCCTCCGCCAGAAGTAGATATGGGTCAGGTTGAACCAGACCACGAAGCCGATCCCCCCGAGCAGGATCAACCCCCCCATAATCCCGATCACCACCCCGTCGCCGGCAAAGCCGGCCAGGCTGTCGGAGTAGAGGGAAAAGCCGGCGTTGCAGAAAGCGGAGACGGAATGGAAGAAGCCGTGGCTGAGGGCCCGGCCGAGCGGGTAGCCGTAAACGCGGTGGAACCTCCAGGCGAGAAAGCCCCCCCCCAGGGTCTCCAGGAGGACGGTCATCCCCACGATCAGGATGATCAACCCGGAGAGGCCGGAGATCTTCTTCTCCCCCAAGGTATCCTTCAGGACCAGCCGGTCTTTCAGGGTCAGCCGCCGCCGGAGCATAATCAGGAAAAAGGTGGAGAGGGTCATAATCCCCAAACCGCCCAGCTGAATCAGGATCAGGATCACCGACTGTCCGAAGGGCGTAAAAAAGGTCCCGGTATCAACCACGATCAACCCGGTCACGCAGACGGCGGAAGCGGAAGTGAAGAGTGCGTCCACCGGGTTCATCGTCCCGGGGTCCCGGGTGGAATAGGGCAGCATCAGGAGGATCGTCCCGGCCAGGATCGCTCCGGCAAAGGAGAGCATAATCACCCGGGGGGCGTTGATCCGCTTCTGGGATGGTTTGGTATTCATTTCGGATATCCGGAGAATCTCAACGTGAAAAGGTTAGCACAATTCAACCCCGATTCAATTCAAAATAATCTTTCCCCCGCGGGCCGGTGGTGATAATATGGGTTTTGAGTCTTGGCGGCCGGCAGCAACCAAAGCCGCGGCCGCTATAGCCAGACTTTCGAACCGGTTCCCCTTTTTCAAAGGAGGTCAAGATGGACGCGATCAAGCTTTCCCTGGGCAAGATCAAGACTTTTCTCCAGTGTCCCCTGAAATACAAGCTGGCCAACATCGACCAGGTCTCGGGCAACCCCCGCCCCGGCGCCGGCCTCTGTTTCTACAAGTCCCTCCATAGCGCTCTGGAATATTTTCACAAGGAAGGGAATTCCCCCCTCCCCTCCCGGGATTTTCTCCTTAACCTGCTTGACCGCAACTGGGATCCTTCCGGTTACCAGGACGAGGGAGAGGCGAAACAGTACCGGATCCTGGGCGAGAGCATCCTCAAGGATTTTTACCAGTCCTTCTCGGCCGAGAAACACGACGTCAAGTATTTGAGCGTGATGATCAAAGCCAAGACCAAAAAGTGCTTCATCACCTCCCGGGCCGACCGGGTCGATCTCCTCCCCGACGGGACCTACGAGGTGATCAATTACAAGACCGGGAAGAACGTGATGGAACCGGCCGAACTGGCCCGGGACCCCCAGGCGGTGATCATCTACCTGGGCTCGAACGCTCACAAGCGGCTGGAAGGCAAAGTCTCCAAGGTGAGTTTTTATTTTCTCCGGGCCAACCGGAAGATCACGGTCACCCCCACCCCCGAAGACATCAGGCACGTCACCAACCTGATCGACGAGACCGCGGGCAACATCACCGCCCTGGCCAAGGGGAAAAATCCGCTGCTGGGGGCGGTCAGCCGGCTCCTCCCCGGATCCCGGCCCCTTGACGATCCGGCGGCCCTGGCCGAGAAGGGGGCGCTCTGCAACTCCTGCGAGTACCTGGAGGTCTGCCCGGCCTGGCCGGTCACCCCCCGGGAGGTGGCCGGGGAGACCCTGGAGGTCTTCCGGGAACGGATCCGGCTCAGTTACTCCAAGCTCAGTTCCTACAAGCGCTGCCCCCGGGCCTGGAAGAGTTCCTACCTTGACGGCCGCTTCAACCGGGAACCGAAGCCGTTTTTCTCCTTCGGGACCGCGATCCACGAGGCCTTCGAGAACTTCTACGATCCCCACGGGGCGAGGAAAGGCTCGCTCAAGCAACTCCTCTCTTTATGGGACGAGGCCTTCAACAACAACCTCGAAGGCTACCGGGACGAGGAAGAGAAGAAAAAATACTACCAGAAGGGAGTGGAACAGCTCACCCGCTACCATCAGCATTACTGTGCCGACGGCAAGTACAAGCCGGCCTGGGCGATCGAGGCCTACTTCGAGGTCCCCCTGGGCCGTAACGCGGTGATGACCGGATTCGTCGACCGGATCGACGAGCTGGAAGGCGGAACTTACGAGATCCTCGACTACAAGACCGAACCGACCCGGCGGAGCCAGCAAGCGGTCGACGAGGACGACCAGTTGACCATTTACTACTGGGCCTGCGAGACCCTCTTCGACCTGAAGATCAAGCAGCTCTCGCTGCTGATAACCAATTTCGACGAGCAGATCGTCACCACCCGGAAGGAAGAGGATTTCCCCGAGGTGGTAGCCGCGATCGACGCGGTAGCGGAGGAGATGAAGGAGAATATCCAGCGCTTCCAGGAGACTCACACCCCGGATGAGGCAGAGAGTCCCTACTTCCCGCCCAAGAAGAACAAGTTCTGCAAGAACTGCGACATCCTGGAGACCTGCCCGCTGAAGGCGGAGATTATCGGCGACACCTCGATCCGGACGATGGAGTACGTCGAGGGCGGAGAAGACGAACTGCTGACCGCCGAGTACGAATAATTTTTCTTACCAACCCCGCATCTCGCGGAGGTAGCGCTGGACCAAGTCGGCCTGGGGGGAATCGGGCTCCAGCTCGAGGTAACACCGGAGATGGCGGGCGGCCGCCGGGCGGTCCTTTTGCTCGACGGCGATGATCCCGGCGTTGATTCGGGCCGGACCATAGTCGGGTTCGATCCGCAGCAGTCGGTCATACTGCCGGAGAGCCCTTCTCCCCTCCCCCGCCCTCCGATAGGCGATGGCCAGGTTGTAATGGGCGGGGATGAAGAAGGGATCGGCGGCCAGGGCCTCCCGGTAAAGCTCGATCGCCGCCCGGGGTTGCCTGTTTTCCAGCAGTTCTCCCGCCCGGTTGAAGGTTCCGGCCGCCGCCGGGGTTATCTTCTCCAGGGTCTGGAGTTCCGGATCCAGTTGGCGGGCCTCGGCCAGCGACTGCCCCGAGAGTTCGTCCAACCCCAGGTCGCGGTAGATCACACCCAAATTGTAGTGCCAGCGGGCCGTGGAAGGCTCCCGGGCGGAGAGAAGCTCGAAATACTTCCGGGAGCGGGCGAGATCGTCTTCCCGGTAGGAGAGGTTGGCCAGCGCCGCCAGGGCGTCCCGGTTCCCGGGGTCGGCCTCCAGGGCATCCTCGAAGCGAGCGATCGCCGCTTCTCCCTCCCCCCGACCGAGGGAGACGTGACCGAGGGCGTAGAGAACCGGTCCCGGCTCCACCCCGGCCGCCCGGGCCCGCTCCAGGTGCTGTTCGGCGCCGGTCAGGTCCCCGGACTCCAGGGCCAGCAGACCGGCGAAAAAGTTCGCGGCGCCGGAACCGGGATCCCGCTCCAGGACCCGGGTAATCTCCTCCCGGGCGGCCGAGGTTTCACCCCTCCGGACGAGGAGATAGGCCTTCCGATAGCGGAGGGGGGCGAGGTCGGGCCGGAGATGGAGCGCTTCTTCATACTGGGAGAGGGCTTGAGATTCCTCCCCTCTCTCCTCCCGGATCAACCCGGCCAGGTAAAGGGCATTGAAGTGATAGAGATGGCCGGGGTCGTCGCGGGCCAGGAGCCGGGCCGCCCGGTCGAGGTAACCCAGCGCCGCCTCGTTGTCGCCCCCGACCCGGCAGCTGTAACCCAGTTCGTAAAGGAGACGCCCGTCGTCGGCCCCCTCCGCCACCGCCTTTTCCAGCAGCGGCCGGGCCTGCCCGACCTCGTGCCGGGAGAAATATATCCGCCCCTCCCGGGCCGGGGTCAGCCACTGGTGTTCCTTCTCCCAGCGTTCCAGGTACCGCCAGGAGACATCGGGGTGCTTCCGCATCCAGGGCGTCTTCGCCGACGCGGTCGTTGACAGAACCAGTCCGGCAATCAGTGCGCAAAAGAGAATTGTTTTCATCCTGTCTCTCCCGAATTCAGCCCAACATTTCCAGTTCAGCCTTCAGCCAGGCCGGGTTATTACTGGCCGCCCCGTCCACCCCGGCTGCCCGCACCGGGGCCAATTCCTCCGGACGATCGACGGTCCAGCCCCAGACCTCTTTACCCGCCCGGTGTCCGGCCTCGACCCGGGCGGGGGTGAGGATATTCCAGCGGGCGGAAAGGACGTCAATCCCGTCCAATCCCCCCGCCGGCAGCCGATCCCAGACCGCCTCCTCCCGGAAGATCAACCCGGTGGGGGTCCCCGGCTCCAGCCGCCGGACCAACCGGACGGCGTCCAGATCGAAGGAGGCCAGGTTCAGCCGGCCGGGGAAGGACTGAGCGGCGAGGACCTCGAGGGTCCGGGCCACCAGCACCGGGCGGATCTCTTCCGCTCCCCGGTCGATCTTCAGCTCCAGGTAAAGCCCGGTCCGGCCGGCGGCGGCCAGCTCCAGCACTTCCCTCAAGGCGGGTATCCGCTCGCCCTGAAATTCCGGGGAGAATCGGAGACCGGCGTCCAGCTGTTTCAGTTCCGCCAGGGTTTTCTCCCTGACCGGCCCGCTCCCGTCGGTGGTCCGGTCGAGGTCTCGGTCGTGAAAGACCACCACCTCCCCGTCCCGGCTCAGGCGGAGATCCATCTCGATCAGGTCGGCTCCCGCCCGGATCGCGGACCGGAAGGAGGAGAGGGTATTTTCCGGGGCAAGGGCCGAAGCCCCGCGATGGCCGATAATCAGCATATTGACAAAACGAAAAAGAAGCCCCGGCCGGTTACGGACGGAGCTTCTTTTTTCAACCGTTATCCGGTCAAAACACGAGAGTACCGGAAGGGTTGACGGCGAGGCCGGAGGCCGGAAGGTCGCCGGCCTGGCCGAAGTAGACCTGGGTCAGGCCCTTCAGCGACCAGAGGCCGTTGTTCTCCCGGAAGACGGTGGAGATGGCCTGGATGGTGCCGGCATAGTTCCCGGGGACCGGGCGGTCGCCGGACCGGCCGAAGTAGACCCGGGTCAAACCCCGGATCGCCCAGAGCCCGGCGCCAGACCGGAAGACCCCGAACTGGATCGCCCCCGGAAAGGATCCCTGGTAATTGCCCGGAACCGGGATATCCCCGCTCCGCCCGAAATAGGCCCGGGTCGCTCCCTTTACCGCCCAGAGCCCGGTGGCGGGACGGAAGATCGCGATCTCCTTCTCCCAGCCGCCGCCCTTAAAGGGGGCGGGGAGATCGCCCGAACGGCCGAAATAAGCCCGGGTCACGTTCCGGATCGCCCAGAGGCCGGAAGCGGGACGGAAGACGCCGAAGCCTGCCGTCCCCAGACCGCGGTAATCGCCGGGGACCGGGATATCCCCGCTCCGTCCGAAATAAGCCCGGGTAACTCCCCGCGCCGCCCAGAGCCCGGAAGATCCCCGAAAGACCGCGAAGTTGGAAGTCCCGTCTCCGTTGTAATCCCCGGAAACCGGGAAGTCCCCTCCCCGGCCAAAGTAAACCCGGGTCAGGCTCCGGACCGCCCAGAGGCCGGTGGTGGGCCGGAAGATCGCCAGGTCGCTGGTCCCATCGCCGTCGTAGTCGGCGGTGTCGATCGAGGAAGGCAGGAGGGGCGGAGACGGCGTCGGGGTCGGGGAAGGATAAACTCCCCGGCGGTAAAGGGGAAAATTGATCCCCCCGGTATTGGAGGGGGCCAGGGTGGCCTGGATCTTGCTGTCTTTCTGGTTATAGTACTGGCCCCGGTATACGGGCTGTTCGAAGGTATCGGCGGATACGATGTAGGTGCCGATATTCAGCGTTCGGGTGGAGTAATAACCTCCCCTGTCGGAGTAGGTCCCCGCTCCCATCCCGGCGTTGGTCGCCAGTATATATACCTTGGGGATTCCCACCCCCGTCTCCCGGTCATAGACTCGGCCCCAGATCGGCCCACTGACAATCTCCGGGGTCGCGGTGGGGATCGGGGTTGGGGTTTTGCGGACGGTCGGCTTCGGCGTAAGCGTCGGGGTGGGGGTAATGAACCTGGTCGGGGATGGGGTGGGCGAAGGAAAAACGGAGAAGGATTTCATTACCGCCATATGGTCCATCACGGTGGACCAGGAATCTCCGTAAAGAACCGGGGGCAGGTTCCAGAGTGGATCGGCGGGGCCCGGGGTGGGCCCGGGCGCGCTGCGGCTGAAAACGTGGCTGTCGAAGACGATCCCGTCTTGATACCCGTAACTCTCGGCCCCGATGATCAGAGTGCTCTGGTGATCATCAAGCAGCTGGTTGGGCAAAATCCAATCATAGGGCTTGGTCCGGCTCTGGTTGGTCTCCTCGTTGCCTAACCGGTCCTGCGGACGGTAGGTCCAAGGCTTGAGAAAGGTGGCAAAGGTCTGCATACACCATTCATACTGCTGTTCGGCGTTCAGGTCTCCACCTACCACCACGTAGCCGGTGAAACTTTGCCCGGCAATGTAATCCTCGATATAGGTCTTGATCCCCTGAGCCTGCTGCAGCCGGACGGATTCCTCCCCGGCATCCGCCTTCAGGTGGACAGAGACCGCCAGGAGGTCGGTCTCTCCGGGGAGATCGATCTGCGCCCAGACAAAATCCCCGCCGCCGTTCGGATCCGCCCAGTAACCGGTACTCTGGAATGACCAGCGGCTGATCACCCCGTTATTCTGGCACCAGGAATCGTAAGGGTTGGCCAGGCCGGCGACCACGGAAAAATCGGCGCCGAAGGCCTGATCAACATATCCCCGGTACGTGCCCTCGGAGAGACCCCACTCCTGGATCAGGACGATATCCGGGGCCAGCCCCTGGAAGATCCTGATCGACTGGTTGCCGGCAAAGGTGCCGATCTTGCTGACGTTCTGGGTGGCGATCTTGAGATCGGCGGCGGCAACCCGAAAGATACCGTTCGTCGAGAAGAAAACGATCGGGATTAAGAGGAGAAAGACGGTCAATCCGCGAAGACGGTCTCGGTTCATCAGAAAATCTCCATATTGGGCAAACAGTTGACTTTAGAAAATTCAGATAGATAACAGCTGCCGCCGCCCGGATCTCCTCGAACGGATCCGGTTCCCTCACCGCGAAATTATCGCGCGATACCGGCCGGGCTTATCTGGTCGCCGGGAGATCTTCGGAACCGCCGAAATAGACCCGGGTCAACCCCTGGATCGCCCAGAGCCCGCTGGAGGGACGGAAAACCCCAATCTCATCGAGCCCGGGGAAAGCGAAACTGCCAGGGACCGCCTGATAGGCGGAGTTGCCGAAGTGAACCCGGGTCACATCGCGGACCGCCCAGAGGCCGGAGGAAGAGCGGAAGACAGCCGGCCCGAACATTCCCAACCCGTCGTAATCTCCGGGGACCGGGGTGTCGCCAAAACCCCCGAAATAAATCCGGGTGACATCCTTGACCGCCCAGAGGCCGGAGGCGGGACGGAAGATGGCGATATCCATAAAGCCATCACCGGTATAGTCTCCGCTGACCGGGACGTCGCCGCTGCCGCCGAAGTAACTCCGGCCCAGTCCGGCTACGGCCCAGAGACCGGTGGCGGAACGAAAGACCCCGATATCCGCCGACCCGTCGCCGTCGTAATCTCCGGGGACCGGGACATCGGCGGCGCTGCCGAAGTAGGAGCGGGTTATCCCCCGGACCGCCCAGAGACCACTCGCGGAACGGAAGATGGCGATATCCGCCTTCCCGTCGCCGCTGTAATCCCCGGAAACCGGAATGTCAGCGGCCTGGCCGAAATAAGCCCGGGTCACCCCTCTCACCGCCCAAAGACCGGAAGCGGGACGGAAGATGGCGAGATCGGAGAGGCCGTCGCCGCTGTAATCGCCGCTCTCCACCCTGACCGCAGAAAAGAATGGAGTAGCGGTCGGGACCGGGGTGGGATAAATCCCAACACGGTAAAGAGGAAAGTCGATCCCGGCGCTGTTCGAGGCGACCAGATTGGCCTGAGTTTGGCGCTCTTTCTGGTTATACCACTGGTCACGGTAAGTACGGATACCCGAACCCTGGCTCCCCTGGGTGAAGACCTGATAGACTCCGGCGTCCAGGGGGGAGCTAATCCCGTCGATATAATACTTGCCGGAGGAATCGGTCATATCCCCGGCCGGCCGGAGTCCGCTTTCCGTCGGGTAAACCCGGACGTAGACATTCCCGACACCGGCACCGGTTATCCGGTCATAGACCCGGCCCCGGATCGGACCGGGCTGAGGCACCGGGGTCGGGCTGGGGGTCTTATGCCCGATCGGAGTCGGCTTATACGGGGTCGGGGTCGGATCGGAGTAAGTATAATACACTTTCGAAGCCGTCACCCCGTAAACGTGCCGGTTGTCCACCGCGGAAATCTGCTTGATGGATGAAAGACCTTTCTGCTCGATCAGCCACTCCAGGCCGTTGTAATGATAGATCATCCCTTCGGCAAAGGCCCAAACGTTGTTCTCGTCAAGAACCTCGACGCAATTAAAATTATTGAAACCCGACTTGGTCTGATCAGCCCAGTAGCTACCATTGTAATGCTTGAGGTGTCCGCATTCCCCGACCAGCCAGAGCAGCGTCTGCCCGTACTGATCGATACAACCGCCCAGAGGATGATTGGGAATCCCCCAGCCGCTGTCAGAGTAGGATGTCTGCCAATCGGTAATACTTCCCCCCCGGGTAGTAAAGACGGCTACCCCGTAAGTAGTGGAGGAGTCACGAGCAACGTAAGCCTCGCCGGGACGGAGGTAAACCGTCCCGTAGAGAGAACCACTTTCACCGACGGTGCTTACGTTCCAGGAGTCGCCGGGTTCAATATAGGCGATGGTTCCGGAAGACGCCCCGGCGAGGATATGAGTCGCGTCGGGCCCGTCAACGGAATAAATCGTCTTCTCCGCCTCGACAACGGGGTCCCAACAAATTCCGTCATATTCGACACCAACTCCACCAGACCCCCCGCCAAATACGTTATCCGGAGCGAAAGCTATAAACTCATTAACATTGGTCCCCACATTGTTATAACTATTCCAGCAACTTTCCTGCAGGTCCCATTGTGTCCCGTCCCAGTGATAGATTATCCCGCAGGCGCAGCCGACCCAGACGTTGTTGGGATCGAAAGCTTCAATCGAGTTCAGGGTACAGGTGGTAACAATTTTGGGCATCTCCAGCCATTCCAGCTTGACGTAAGGCTGGGGCGGGGTCAACCCCTTGAGCGTAAAGTCATTAGCCGAGACCCCGGGGATACTCACCCCCCCCACTTCCGAGATCCGGACCCGGGCCTCGGTGGTGGAGATGTTGGGGATTGTCCAAAACTGGTAGGAGCCGCTATTGGGCTGGTTGGCCGCGATCTGCTGCCAGGGGCCGGAAGGCCCGGAGACCGAGTAATCGATATCGACGTTCCCGGTGATCCCCTCGGTATAGGTCCAGGTAATCTCCTGGTTCTCTCCGAAATACCAATACTGACCGCCCGACGGCTGGGTCACGGTGAAACGGGGGGAAGCTATCCGGAAGACCGCGGGAGAAATCCCCTCGCGACCGCTGGCCGGCTGGCGGACCCGGACCAGGCAGTTGGAGCTGTTCTCGGCAGGGATGGTCCAGGAGTAGATTCCGGGGACGATCGGAACCGCCACGGAGGTGATCGCGGTCCAGGCGCCGCCGTTATTCACTGAGTAGGCCAGCTCGACCGGATCGCCGCTGACCACGGGGCCGCGCGTCCACTCGATGTCATAGCTCGCGGCACGATACCAGGTCTCCCCCCCGACGGGGGCGGCGACGTTGATGCTGCCCACGGGCGCGATCCGGAAACGGCCGGACTGGCCGGATACCCCCCCGCCCCCGGTCTCCCGGATCCTGACCCGGGCCAGAGCGCTGGGGTTGTTGGGGACGACCCAGGGGTAAGTCCCGGCATTGGCGATGTTGCTCGCCACCGAAATCCAGTTCGTCCCATCGTCGATCGAGTAATGGATATCGATATTCCCCGGCGCCTGGAATGATTCCCAGACAATATTATAGACCTGGCCGACATACCAAGCGGCGCCCGTCGCCGGGGCGGTCACGGAGAAGGCGGGGGCGTGGATGGCACTGAAGTAATCGATGTAAACGTTGTTGTTGTTGTTGCTGATTTCCCGGGCCGCGAGATAGATCCGGACCTGGTCGGCGGAGGCGGGGGCGGTTACGCGGTAGGATTGATTTTCCCAGGTAGCGAAGTCGTTCAGGCTCCAGTCGGATTCGCTGTCGGTGCTGACGACGACACCCCCGCTCAGCCATTCGATATTGAACTTGAACTGGGTGTCGGTGATATCCCCGCCCTCGTCGTCCACGAAGAACCAGCCGCCGACGTCGTACTCCTCGCCCCCGGAGATCCCGAAGACCTCGCCGGAACGGATACCCTGATCAGTGTACTTCTCGGTCACATAGCCGGTATCGCTGAAAGTACAGGAGTAGATCCCATCGTAGAACTGATCCGTCGACCGGGCGACGTAGGTCGGCTTGTCGGCCACCGTGGTCCAGCCGATCAGTGCCGGTTCAAGCTCAAAGCTGGGGTTGGGGATATCCCGCGGGGGGGTCGGGGAGGCAGTCGGGACCGCGGTCGGGGTCGGCGTGGCAGTGGGCGGCGCGGTCGGGGTAACCGTCGGGGACGGGGCGGCCAGGGTGATGCCGACATCGTCAAAGGCCAGATCGCCCGCGGACTTGAGGTAGGTGAACCTGAGGTCGGTGGTCAAAAATTCGAGTGGGAAGGCGCCGAGATTGGTTCCGGAGGCCGGGAGCGGCATTACCGTGGTCACCTCGGTCCAGCCGGCGCCCTTGTTCAAGTAATACTCCTCGACCAGGAGATAGCTGCTCAGATCCGTCCCCATCCCCTTGACCCAGAAACTCAGATCGTCGGGATGAAGAAGCGGTTCGGTGACAATGGCGTCGCCGCTGGCGTCGAGCTTAATCGAAGGAGAAGCAACCCCAAAATTGGTGGCGGTGGTGTAGGTATCGGAGTTGGCGTTGCAGCCGACGAAAGTCCAGCCCGCCGGGCGAGTGCCGGTATCAAAGTTGTTGAAACCTTCCGTGATCGGTTGGCCCCGGACGATCCCGGGTAGGGCGAGGGCGAAACAGAAGCCCAGGGAGATGACTGACCAAAGAACGAAGTTAACTGACCGGTGGTGCCTGGCGGATACGGACATAGCCCTGCTCCTTATTTTCTGAATTTCCCTAAGGTGATGAAAAGGATATCTGCCGGTGATAAACTATCTTAACTATTCTGACGGAAACGGTCCGACTTTGAAATGGAGAATAAACCTTTTCTCCCGTAAAGATAGCATACCACGAATCCCTGACTTGTCACCATTATTTTTCAATAAAATTCCCTCCCCCGGCCCGTCGTCGGCGGACGGAATTTTCTCACCGGCCGGCCAGTTCGATATCTCCGCGGACGGCGAGGAGGTCTCCGCCGACCACCAGGCATCCGGCCACCCCGGGGATGGCGGCAACCGCCTCGAGAGCGGCTTCGATGACCGCCCGCTCGGAAGACCGGATCCGGTTGCCGAGGGCGGTGGCGGCCCCGTCGGCGATCATCGAATCCGCCGCCACCACCACCGCCGCCGCGGCTTTCCCCCAGCTCAAGGACCGCCCGCCCGTCCCCGAGGAGGCCGCCGCCCCGGTCGCCGGCGGGCCGGGAGGGACCCGGATCCCGACCCTCCCCGCGAAAGGCGACCCGCCCCCGACTTGGACCAGGATTATCCGTTCCCGGCGGCAATCCAGGTAGATATCCCCGCCATTCTCGACGATCACCTCGGAAGATAGGGCGGAAAGTTCCATTCCCACGAACCAGGCCAGGGCCCCGGCCACCGCGGCCATCGGGCCGACCCCACAGGCGGAAGCCCCCCGGGACATCGCGGAAACGATCTGAGGCGCCCCGGCCTCGGCCGGGACCGGGACCAGGCTTTTGCCCCATCCCGGATGAACGAATAAATAGTCCTCGATCTGTCGGCGATAGCGGGATAGCGCCTCTCTGGCCGGGACCTCCAGATCCCGGTCACCCCGGATCAGGAGATCGCTCTCCCGAATCCGGACCCGGGACGAGATCAGGTCATCCCCGCTGACCAGGTAACGGTAATCATCAACCCCGTTCACGAGAAATCATTATCATCGTCGCGGTAGGGGCAAGGCATGCCTTGCCCCTACCTTGTTTATCAGCGGGCGCGCCAGGGGGCGCCGCAGGAAGGGCAGGTCCCCGAGGTGACGTCCCCTTCCACCCGAAAGGTATGGCCG
>JAVCCZ010000143.1 GCA_030765265.1 Candidatus Erginobacter occultus | reverse complement strand
TCCAGTACTTTACCGAGCCGACCTTCATCTACCCGGTAGTTCCGGCGACCGCCGCGACAATGCTCCGGGACGCCGGGCACGAGGTTCTCTGGAACGACTGCCCGGCCGAGGGGATCGACCGGGAAGGGTACTTCCGGCTGCTCAAGCGGGAGCAGCCCGACCTGATCGTCTTCGAGTCCAAGACCCCCGGTAATCAAGGAACACTGGTCCCTGATCAAGGAGCTAAAAGAATCGATCACCGATCACCGATCACCGATTACCGTCCTTTGCGGCGACCACGTCACCGCTCTCCCCGAAGAGTCTATGCAAAACTCCCCGGTCGACTATGTCCTCACCGGCGGCGACTACGACTTTCTCCTCCGCGATTTGTGTCAAGCCCTGGCCCAGCACCCGGACCATTCCCCATTCCCCATTCCCCATTCTCTGCCATCCGGCATCTGGTACCGCGATCGAGAAGAAATCAAATCCACCGGCCCCTTCCAACTATATCCCGACCTCGTCCAATCCCCCTTCATCGACCGGGAACTGACCAAATGGGAACTCTACGCCTACCGCAACGGCAATTACCGGCTGACCCCGGGGACCTATATTATGAGCGGCCGGGACTGCTGGTGGGGGAAGTGCTCCTTCTGCAGTTGGACCACCCTCTACCCGAAGTTCCGAGTCCGGACGGTGGAGAACGTCCTCGACGAAATCGGTGAGATTATCGAGCGTTACCCGGTCCGGGAGATAATGGATGATACCGGCACCTTCCCCCGGGGCGATTGGCTGCGCAACTTCTGCCGGGGGGCAATCGAACGGGGATTCCACCGGAAGGTGGGCTTTGACTGTAATTTCCGCTTCGGGGCAGCCTCGGCCGAGGACTATCGGCAGATGAAGGAAGCCGGGTTCCGGTTCCTGCTCTTCGGCCTGGAAAGTGGCAACCAGGAGACCCTCGACCGCCTGAACAAGAACCTCCGGGTCGAGACCATCATCGAATCCTGCCGGCTGGCCCGGAAAGCCGGGCTCTATCCCCATATCACGATTATGTTCGGCTACCCCTGGGAGGATTACAGCCAGGCTCTAAATACCTATCGGCTGGGCCGGTACCTGCTGAAGAAAGGATACGCCTACACGATGCAGGCGACCGTCGTGGTCCCGTACCCCGGCACCCCCCTCTATCGGGAGTGTCGCGAGAACAGTTGGCTGCTGACCTCCGACTGGGCCGATTTCGATATGAAGGCCCCGGTAATGAAGACCCCCTTCCCGGAAAAGGAATTGATGAAATTGGTACGGGGAATGTACTCAATCGCCTATAATCCCCTCTTTCTGGCCCGGAAGATTATCAGCATCCGGGACTGGTCGGATATCCGTTTCTTCCTCCGGGCCGGAAAGAAAGTCTGGGGCCACATCCACGATTTCAAATAAGCACTGTCATTGAGATCAACGGAGCGAGGAAGTATTCCAATTTTGCGAATGAATGTCATTGCGAGGAGGCCCGAAAGCTTTCGGGCCGACGAAGCAATCTCAAATAATGAAAGATCTCAAGAACAAGATCCTCGATATCCAGATCTTCAACCGGAGGTTCCTCAGGGATGATTTTATCCGCCACGCCGGAATTACGATGGCCGGGACCCAGCTGGCCGGGGTAATCAACCTCCTCTTCCACCTCCTGATGGTCCGGATCCTGGATGTCGTGGACTACGGCGTCCTCAACTCCCTGGTGGTCTTCACCGTTTTCTTCGGCCAGCTGACCGCCGCCATCCAACCCGCCCTGGCCAAGTTCTTTGCCGAGGAGTTAGCCCGGGGGAAGATCGCCCTGGCGGCGGCGACCGCGAAACGGGCCGGACGCGACCTGGGGCTGGTGGTGGCGGTTCACCTGCCCGCCTGCCTGCCTCCGGCCTTTCTCCAGGGCGCCCAGAAATTCACCCCCCTGGCCTTTCTCAACGTTACTTATGCCCTGGTCAAATTACTCGTCGGTGTCGGACTGGTCCTGGTCGGGGCCGGGGTGGCGGGAGCGCTCTCCGGCTATTTTTTCGGCCCCTTCCTGATGCTTCTGGCCGGGGTCTGGCTGATTCGAAGATATTTCCACCGCCGGCCGGCGTCGCCGGAGATTGCTTCCCCGGCAATGGGTCCGATCTACCGCTACGTCGTCCCCACACTGCTGGCCCTGCTCTCTTTCGCCGTCCTGACCAACGTTGATATCACTCTGGTCAAGGCCTTCTTCTCTCCCCAGGACGCCGGCTACTACTCGGTGGCCCAGATGGTGGGGAAGATCATTCTCTTCCTGCCGGCGGCGGTGGCGGTGGTGGTCTTTCCCAAGGCCGCCTCGCTCAAGGCGATGAACTCGTCGGCCATCCACCTTTTTCACCGGGGGCTGAAACTGGCCGCGCTGCTCTCCGGCTCGGCGACCGCGGTCTGCTGGCTGCTTCCGGAGACGGTCCTGCGGATCCTGACCGGGAAGACAGACCCCGAGATTATCTCCCTGGTCGGCCTCTTCGCCCTGGCGATGAGTTTTTACTCCTTGCTCTGGTTGGAGATCTTTTACAACCTCTCGGTCGGCGCCACCCGGTTCATCAAGTTTCTCCTCCTCGCCGCAGCCGGACAGGTCACGGCAATCTGTATCTACCACCCCGACCTCCGAACGGTTCTGATCCTCCTCAATATATTCGGCTGTCTCTCCTTCCTGGGAACCTTCTTCCTCACACCCGGCTCTTTCCGCCTTCCCCTGCACAACCCCCTCCCCGACGGGGAGGGGGCAGGGGGAGGGGGTGGAGCAGGATCCTGAAAATGTCACCGATCGACGTCTCAATAGTAGTAACCACGCGGAATGAGGAGAAGCACATCCCCTCCTGCCTGGAGTCGGTCCGGAGACAAGACTATCCCGCGGAGAAGTATGAGATCATCATAGTCGACAACAACTCCACCGACCGAACGAAAGAGATCGCCTCCCGTTGCACCCCCCTGGTCTTCAACCACGGCCCCGAACGCTCGGCCCAGCGCAATTTCGGGATCGAACGGGCTCGGGGAAAATACATCCTCTATCTCGACGCCGATATGACCCTCGGAGACGGGCTGCTCAAGGAGTGCGTGGGGAAGTGCGACAGTGAAGGATTGAGCGGGCTTTATATCCCGGAACGGGTGATCGGAAAGGGCTTCTGGATAAAGGCCCGGGACTTCGAGCGGAGTTTCTATAACGGAACCTGTATAGACGCCGCCCGGTTCGTTCGCCGGGAGACCGCCCTGGAGATTGGCGGCTTCGACGAAAACCTCAACGGCCCCGAAGACTGGGACTTCGACCGCCGCCTCCGGGTTGCCGGAAAGGTGGGGGTCGCCTCCGCGGTGATCTTTCACGACGAAGGCCGGTTCAATCTCCGCAGTTACCTAAAGAAAAAAAGCTACTACAGCCGAGGATTTGCCGCCTACATCGCCAAGTGGGGAAAGTCCAACCTCGAAATCAAGAAACAGTTCGGGCTTCGCTATCGATACCTCGGTGTCTTCCTGGAGAACGGGAAATGGAGACGCCTGCTTGCCCACCCCTTACTCGCCGGGGGGATGTTCTTTCTGCGGCTGGTGGTGGGAATTGTCTTCCTTGTATCCCGTATTCATTCCGGGGAGAAACCATAGTCGATGAATAAGAACTCGGCAACGCTCCGGGAGAAGCTGTTCAAAGACGACTTCCTCCGTCATACCGGGGTGATGGTTCTGGGCACCGGCCTGGTCAATGTCTTCAACCTGGCCTACCAGCTCGGCCTGGTCCGGCTGCTTCCGGTAATCGAGTACGGCGTCCTTAACGCCCTGATCTCCCTCTTAGTGGTAGCTTCTCAATTCACAGTCCCGTTCCGTCCGGTGCTGGCCCGTTCGTTCGCCAGCTATCTCGCCCTCAACGAAACCGGCCCGGTCCGGAAATTGTTGAAGCTGGCCACCCGGGACCTGGGCCTGATCGCCGCCGGGCTGTTACTGGTCACAATCCTGTTTGCCGGCCCCCTGGCTGCCTGGCAGCAGATTGATCAAACCTACTACATAATCCTGACCGGTCTGGTAATAGCGGTCGCCACTGTGGCGATCGTCCCCGGGGCCTTTCTCTGGGGCTATCAGCGCTTCATCGGCCTGGCCGCCCT
>JAVCCZ010000083.1 GCA_030765265.1 Candidatus Erginobacter occultus | reverse complement strand
CGGGACAGGATCGCGGAGAAGCTCCGGGATGGGCTGCGGGCGCAGAAATGAGCGGAGATAGAGGGGGGGCGGTCTGGAGGGCTGTCAAGTTTATTGCCCAAATTTTGCTCAACTAATTCCGCAGTTCCAACCCCGAGATAATCCAGGTCGCGGGCCTGACCAGCTGGGCGGGGAGAGCACCGCGGAAAAGCTGATGGCGAGGTCCGCCAGCAGCTCCCGGAATGGCACCGCCGCCGGCGTAGCACAGGCATTCCTGCCTGTGTTCCGGGCCCGGTGGCCCGGTGGATCGCCCCCCCCCGAGCAGGGATCGGTTGGCGGCGTTGACGATCGCGTCCACCTCGAACTTCGTGATGTCACCGATGACCACTCGCATTTTTGATATTTCCGGGGACACGCTCTCCACTGGGTCTCCGGAATTATCTTATATGACCGCCCAGAGCCGAATTAATCGGATTGTTCTTCCTCCCGGGCCAGAATGAATCTTCCGATTTCTTCCGCCACCAGCCGATAACCGCGGGCGTTGAGATGGCAGGCATCATCGGCGTATAAAATCTCATCGTTGTCCTGGAATAACATAGTAAGGTCCTGGAAATTTATCTTTTCGCGCCGGAGCCGGAATCCCGCCTCGATTAATAACGGGTATCCCCGCTCGACGGGTTTCCGATAGGGATGCTTCCGCTTAACGGCGATCCGCCGCTCCGCCGCGCTCATCGGTTTTGATCCGGGAAAGTACTGGTTGGGCTGCAGGAAGTGGTAGTACTCGATCCCATTGGCCCGGCAGATCCGGTCCATCTGCCGGGAGCAGTTTTCCCAGATTTCGACGAGATAACCGGCGAATTCCTCCCGGCTTCCGGGATGATAATCAGGTCCGGTGAAGATATAGCTGTCCCCGCCTTCCCTCTCGATCTGATATTCCTGGATTTCGGAATTGACTTGAAAAATCTTCCGGTCGAGCCGCCCGTCCAACAGCCGCCAGATCGAATTGGCTATAGGGCTCTGTTTCCAAGGGGAATGGGAAAATGTTTTTGCCCATTGTATTCTTCGTTCCCGCAGAATGGCGATCCGGCCGACCATTAGCATCACCTGAGGATCACTCAAACCCCTTACCCTCTTAAACCAGGCCCGGGGATAGGCGGGGAAAACATTTTTCGGAAGGTTCTCTCTCCAGGGAAGAACCAGTTCATTGAACCCGTCGATATTGATGACCAGATCGAAGCGCACGCCCAAAGCAAGAAAATAGGTGAGGGTCATAAGCTGCTGCGGTTGCTTGTATCCTCCCATAGCCAGGGCCAGAACTCTGACCCGGTTTTTGGGGAATGACTCTGATTCACAAAGTTTTTCGATAAGAGTGTCGGCGGCGTTCCGGACCATCCCCTCCGCGAAAGAACCCCCGAAGATGGCGACAGTCAGATCCCCGTCCGATCCGGATTGGCCGAGGGGGTTTTGACCATAGAAACCGTGCCGGCCATAGAACGGCGTCTTGTCCGGATCGCGGACAAACCCGAGATAGGGATGAATAACTTCGAAAGCGTGCCCCCAGTCCAGGGTTCCTCCCCCGAACGCCTCATCTTGGGGAAACCCCTCGATGATCGAGGTCCGTTCAGACTGGATTTTATGAAAAGGCAATGACTCTGCGTTGATTACCCGATAGAGAGCAAGCGCGCTCAGCTCCAGGAAAAGATATCCGGATAAAATTATCAGGCCGATGAAGAAGAAGCGGCGGGCTAAAGTAACTGGTTTCATAATTTGATTTGTACCAGATCGCCGGGTACTTTTAAAACGTTTCTATCCGGTGGCACCGGTGATCGCGATCGATGTGGAGCCGGATCGCCGGTTCGAGCTTATCGTAACAGAGATAGGTGAAGGGGAGGAAGAGCCGGACCATCTCCCGTACCTGTTCCTCGCCCAGCCCGGAACCGCGGCGGACTTGGAGGTCTCGTTCCTGCTCCAGTCTCCATCTTTCGTGCAGATCCGGGGAATCGGGATAGAGCGTCACCAGCAGGTCGATCATCTCCCAGAGCGCCTGGTAAGGGCCGAGGTAACCGAACACCGCCTCAAAACCTATTGGTACGGTAGGGAGGCAGTGGAGCCGGATTGCCGCCGCCAGATCTTCCGCGGAGGCTTCCGGGATCCCGACGCACCACCCCTCGAAGAGGACGAAATCCCGCCTTCCCCGAACCGGCACCGTCGTCTCCGCGATCTCCCCCTCCCCGGACCGGGCCGAATTGATAAGAAATTGCTTTTTGCTGGTTTCCGCCGGCCACGCCGTTTGCGAGGTAAAGAACAAGGTTGCGGATATCATTATTACTGAAACCCGCCCGGAAGGCAAACGGGAAACCAAAACGGAAACCAAAACGGAAGGACCGGGGGCGTGTTGACCGCGTTTCGGCGGGGCCAGCGGGCGGATCGGGGGAGGAACCGGCGGGCGGCGGACGCACGGGTCGCATTCCGGTCCCGCCGGCGGTTCACGAAGCCATAATTACCGGCTCCTGTCCGCAATCCGCGAAGGGATCTTCATCGAGCCAGGGATCGCTGCCGGCCCGGACAGAAGGCTCCCACCGCCCGAGGTGACGGAGGATACGCTCGATCACGCCGCGTTCGTTGATCAGGGCGACAATCCGCATCTCCCGCCCGCAATTCGGGCAGAGGAGAGGGTCCGCCTCCCAGACCTTCCCCGATACGCTTCGCGATCGGGATGCGAGCACTTGATCAGCTCCCGCCATTTCTTCGAGGGGATGCGGCGGGGCTGATGCGGCTGGAGACGACCGGCCGCAAGGAACTGATCCGCTGGGTGCTGTCCTGGATGCCGGACGTGAAGGTGCTGGCCCCCAAGAGCCTGCGGGACAGGATCGCGGAGAAGCTCCGGGATGGGCTGCGGGCGCAGAAATGAGCGGAGATAGAGGGGGGGCAGTCTGGAGGGCTGTCAAGTTTATTGCCCAAATTCTGCTCAACTAATTCCGCAGTTCCAACCCCGAGATAATCCAGGTCGCGGGCCCGACCAGCTGGGCGGGGAGGGGGCCGCCGGGGTCGGCCAGGACTTTTTTCGCCAGGGCGAGCTTCTCTTTCCCCGCCGCTAAAAAGATCACCTCCCGGGCCCGTTCGGCCAGGATCCCCGCCGCCGCCTCCCCCATCTCCTCCGGGCTCCCCTTAATATACAATTCAGGTATTACCATTGTTGTCTATTAAGGCGGGGGTTTAGGGCTGATTTCGTTCCGGCCGGGGTCAGTTGACCAGTTTCGCCAGCCGGTTGAGAAGGCGGCCCTTCCAGCCGGCCAGGAGGTCGGCGTAATATTTATCGGCCGCTTTCCGGTTGAGGCGGGAGAGAGTCGGGTAGACGTGGACCAGGCCGGAGAGGGTGGTGACCGGTATCCCCGCCTGCATCGCCAGGGCCCACTCGTGAATCAGTTCCCCGGCCGAGGCGCCGACGATCGCCGCCCCCAGGATCTTCCCCTTCTTCCCGCAGACGATCCGGGCCCGCCCGGCGGTCTCGCCGTCGGTCACCGCCCGGTCCACCTCCCGGTAGGGAACCTCGAGGAGTTTGTACTCCAGCCCCGCGGCCTTGGCCTCGGCCTCCGAGAGGCCGACCCGGGCCAGCTCGGGGTCGGTGAAGGTACACCAGGGCATCACCCGGTAGTCGGCCTTCTTCTTGAAGGGGAAGAGGGCGTTCTGGACCACGATCCGGGCTTCGTACTCGGCAGCGTGGGTGAAGAGGAACTTGTTCTTCACATCCCCGACCGCCCAGATGTTCTTCGCCGTGGTCTGGAGCCTTTCGTCGACCTCGATCCCCTTCGGGGTGAACTCCACCCCGGCTTTCTCCAGGTCGAGCCCCTCGAGGTTGGGGGCCCGGCCCATCGCGGCCAGGATCTCCTCCCCCCGGGCCTCGCCCTTTTGCCCGGCCTTTTCGTAACGGACGACCTTCTCCCCTCCTTCCCGGCTGATCCCGGTGATATCGACCCCGGTGGCGAACTTCACCCCTTCCGCCTCCATCCGCTCCCGGACGATCGCCGCCAGGTCGTTGTCCTCCCGGGGCATAATCTGGGGGGCTTTGTCGAGGATGGTCACCTCCGTCCCCAGCCGCCGCAGGGCCTGGCCGAGTTCGACCGAGATCGGCCCGCCGCCGATCTGGACCAGGGACCGGGGAAGGTCTTCCAGTTCGAAGACGTCCTCGTTGGTGATGTAGCCGGTCTCCTCCAGCCCGGGGATCGGGAAGACCCGGGGCCGGCTCCCGGTGGCGATCACGAATTTTTTGCTCTCGATAACCTGGCCGTTGACCTCGATCCGGTTCGGGTCGAGGAACCGGGGGGAGCCGGAGATCACCTCCACCCCCTCCTTTTCCAACCGCTCGGGGGAGTCGTGGACGGCAATCCCCTCCCGCACCGCCCGGACGTGGGCCAGGACGGCGGCCGCCGAGAAGGCAGGCTCGGTCTTCTTAAGCCCCGCCTTCTCGGACTCCCGGATCGCCTGGACCCGGCGGGCGGAGTGGATCAGCGTCTTGCTGGGGACGCACCCGGTCCAGAGGCAGTCGCCTCCCGGCCGGGCCTTCTCCACCAACGCCACCTTGACTCCCCGCCCCGCAGCTCCCAGGGCGACGACCAGCCCCCCCGATCCGCCCCCGATTACCACCAGTTGATACGGTTTCATAACTTCCCTCCCGGTTTCAATTATTGCAGTCGGCTGTTGAGGTTCCAGTTATAGGGGAGGTAGCCGATCGAGTAGTCCTTCTCCCCCAGTTCGGGCAGGTAGCTCCGGATGAAAGCGAGCACTCCCCCCCCGGCCTCGAAGTCTTCCTCGAACCAGTCAAATATCCGGGAGACCAGCAACCGGTCCCCCTCCCGGCGGACCCCCTTGCCGGGGTGGGGAAGGAAGGCGGCCGTGCTCTTTTCCAGCTGCTCCTCCAGCCGCCCGGGGAGAAAGACCTCCCCCGGAAGATCGGGGCAGGAGAGCGAGGCGCAGACGATGGCGAAGTGGATCCGCGGCTCGGAAAATTGTTTCCGGAGAATCTCGTGTTCGATCTCGTGGAGCGTGTAATCCCGCCCCCCGATCTTCCCCGCCGGACGCTTCCAGACCGAACGGAAGATCGAGCCGATATCCTTGATGCTCTCCACCGGGTAGTTTTCGATCACCAGGTTGATGGCCATGAAGTTGTAGGCGTTGATCCAGAAGGCGAGGGCGTCGTCGCCCCCCTTCAGGGTGAGCAGGGACAATGCTTCCAGCCGCCGGACCATCTCGGCGTATCCGGGGTCGTCCTTCACCCCCCGGTAATCGACCAGGGTCAGGTCGATCCCTTCCCGGACCCCGGAGGAGAGATGGCGGTCGAGCAGTCCCTGGTAGGGCGTCCAGAAATCAGCCTGGTCGGCGAGGACCGCCCCCCCGGCCGCCGGATGAACGATCAGGCCGGCCAGGAGAAGAATGGCCGGGATAAATATTTTCTTCATTCCTCTTTCTCCTCGATAAAACACTCCCCACCCGGGCAGGCGTTGACGATCGCCTTCCGGGCGATCCGGGTGATGTAGATCGTCACCGCCGCGGTGGCGATGAATCCGGCGATCCGTAATATCAGTTTTCCGGTCTCCGCTCCTTCCGAAACGGTGTTCCCCAGGGAGCCGATATAGACATACATAAACGTCCCCGGGAGCATCCCGATCAAGGAGGCGAAAAAGTACCGCCAGAAGTGTACTCCGGTCAGGCCGTAGGCATAGTTGAGAAGGGTGAAGGGAAAGACCGGAGAGAGCCGGGTCATCAGGACGATAAAGAAACCCCGCTCGGCCACGGCGGCGTCGATGCTCTGGAACTTGGGTTTATCCGCGACTTTTCGGGCGATCGCCTCCCGAACCAGGTAGCGGCCGATCAGGAAGGCGGCCGACGCCCCGAGGATCGAGCCGATCGAGACCAGGACGGTCCCCCGGACCAGGCCGTAAACCAACCCGGCGGTCAGGGTGATCAGCCAGGCCGGGCCGGCCAGGACGGTAAGGAGGATATAGAGGAGGATGAAGGCCAGGTAGCCCAACGTCCCCAGGCCTTCGATCCAGGTGATCAGGCCCGACTCCCCGACCAGCCACTCCCGGACCGGGAAGGTCCGGTAGGCGATCACCAACCCGGCCAGGACCGCCGCCAGGATGAGCAGTTTCCAGACCAGGTGGCTTTTCTTTTTCTCTGTCATAACAGGGTTCCTCCGCAGCTGCTCCCGGCGCCGGCGGCGCAGGAGAAACAGTGGTTGCCGGTTGATATTTCCCGCCCGGACAGGTCATCGGCGGTAACGGTCGAGATGTGGAGCGGCCGCCCGGTTTCGTCTTTCAGGACCATCCCCTGCGCCTGGTTGAAGTCGCAGTCGTAGAGGAAGCCCCGGTAGTCGACGCTGAGCAGGGTCCGGCACATCAGCCGGGGCAGGGTGGAGGGGTTGAAATTTTCCTCGAGGAGAACGAGATAACGCTCCAGCTCCCCCTCCTCGTTTAGCCGCCGGCCGAAGCGCCCGATCGGGGCGTTGGCGATCGTGATCAGGCGGTTGAAGACGACCCCGTGATCCCCGGCCAGTTCGGCCCGGTAATCCCGCTCCAGATCGGCCTCGGCCCCGGGGAGGAAGGCCCCGCCCGGGTTATAGACCAGGTCGATCTCCAGGTCCTCCCTCCGCCCGTAACCGGCCCGGTTGAGGAGCTTCAGGACCCGGATGCTCTTCTCGAAGGTCCCCGAACCCCGCTGGCCGTCGACGTTGGCCCGGGTATAGCAGGGCAGGGAGGCAACGATCTTTACCCCCTGGTCGGCGAGAAACTCGACCAGGTCCTCCTGGCCCGGCTCCAGCAACACGGTCAGGTTGCTCCGGACCATCACCATCCCGGCCGGGGGCCGGGCCGCCCGAACCAGCCGGCGGAAGTTCGGGTTCAGCTCCGGGGCGCCCCCGGTGATGTCCAGGGTCAGCTCCCCGGCGGAGCGGAGGAACGAGAGGACCTCCTCCACGGTCCGGGAGGACATATTCCGATCGCCGGAGGGCGAACCGTCCACGTGGCATTGGAGGCAGCTCTGGTTGCAGAGGTTGCCGAGGTTGACCTGGAGGATCCGGAGCCGGTCCCGTTTCAGGTGACCGGCCGCCCGTTCGCGGAAGGCCGTCTCGATCATATCTCCGCTTCTCCCGGTGAGACCGGTTCCCGCCCCGTCTTCAATCTCCGGTAGGAGGGATGGCCGCAGACCGGGCAGATCGAGAACTCCTCCAGCCGGGCCAGGTACTCCTGGACCGCGGCGACAAAGGTGGCGTGGCTCCAGGTCAGGGGGGAGACCGAGACCGGCTCCCCGGTGCGGGGGTCGACCTGCTCGGCCAGCACTCCCGAGGGAAGCGCCCGGTTCACCACCCACTCCAGCAGTTCCCAACCCTTCTCCAGTTCCTCCCGGCTCCGGGCCCGGGCGATCTCCCACTGGGCCAGCCACATCGTGCAGATAAACCAGGGATTCCCGGGGATTTTCGGGTCGTCGGAGACAACCCGCTGGTAGGCATCCCCCGGGTAGCGGGCCACCCCGCCGATTTCGGTCCGGCACCGGAGTTCCTCCCGGACGGCCTCCATCGTCCCGGTGACCCGGGGGTCGCCGGGCGGGAAGACCCCGAAGTAAAAGACCGCGAAAAGGCTGGCGTCGACTGTCCGGTCGACTTCCCGCGCCCCCCCGGGGTCGAGCCGGATCATCCGGAGAAAGCGGCCGGTCTCCCGGTCGAAGAGGTGCCGCTCCATCCCCGCCTTGATCTCCCCGGCCGCCCGGAGATACTTTTCGCTCAGTCCGGTCTCCCCGAAGAGCCCGGCGAATTCGGCGGCGGCCGACAGCCCGGCGTGAACCGCCGCAGCGGTGAAGGTCAGTATCCCCCGCCGCTCTTCCCAGAGGTCCCAGGAAGGAAGCGGGAGCCCGGTCGCCGGGTCCCGGTAGTCGGCCATAAAGTCGGCCCCGGCCTTGATCAGCTTCTTGTAGAAGGGGGTGATGAACTCGAGGTCGCGGTACTTCCGGTAGTGCCGGAGGAGGGCCCAGATCACCAGCGCCGTCTCGTCCTCCTGGATCGGGAGCTCCTCCTCTTTCTCCCCCAGCCAGGGATGCCAGGAACTGGCCAGGGTGCCGTCAGGGTTGTACTTGTGGAGGAAGTAGCCCTCCGGCTCGATCACCCCCAGACAGAAGTTGAAGAAGCGGCGGCTGATCTCGTGGTACCCGGCCTGGTCGAGGGCGGCGGCGACCAGGGCCCCGTCCCGGGGCCACATATAGCTGTAGGTATCCCGGGCCATCCCCAGGATATCGGAGTCGTTGGCGGCGATGACCGCCCCCCCGGCGTCGATCTGGGTGCGGAGGATGAGCAGGCTCTTGCGGTAGAGGTTCCGGGCCGGGGCCGGGAGCGGACCGAAGTCCAGCGGCTCCTTCCCCGACCAGAGCCGCCAGTAGTCAAAGGTCCGGCGGAGGAAGAGCTCGGGTCCCTTCTCCTCGACCATCCGGTTCTTGGCATCCACCTCGGCGAAGGAGGTCCCGCAGACGATCCAGTAGTAAACGGTCTCCTCCCCTCCCGGCTCCAGCTCCAGCCGGACCGCCGCGGTGGAATCGACCGATCCCTGGGAGATCGGATTCCGGTCGAGCCGCCCCCTTTCCGCCTGGACCCAGGTCCCCTTCAGGCCGGCGTGCTCCTTCTTCCCGGTCGAGTATTCCTCGATCCCGGCCCGGCCGGCCCGGGAGATATTGATCAGAAAGTAGCGCGGGCCCTTGTAGTGGACCAGGGTCCGGTTCCGGGGTCGGTAGGCGGCGGTATCGCCGACCTCGTTGCCCGAAATGTGAAAGTCGTGGTTGAAGAAGATCTCCATCTCGGCTCGGACGGGCGCGAGGTTCTTCACCGTCAGCTTCCGGAAATAGATCGTCTCGTAAAAATCGACGCAGTCGCGGCAGCGGACGGCGATCCCCAGCCCCGGATCCTCCAGTTCGACATCGGTCACCAGGGAGTCGTCGAGGTAGGCGAGCCGCTTCTTCTGGAGGTCTTCAACCCAGAGGAAATTCCCGTTCACCCGGAAACCGAACCTGAACCGGTGGCCGACGAGGTGATTCTCCTGGCCGACGCGGGGATAGTAAAAGTCCCGGATCCGGTAGTCGTGATCGAAGGCGATCAGGAGCCGTCCGTTGCCGACCGGTATGTCCCTGGGCATCAGGATTCCTCCCCGCCCGGAAACTCCCTCCAGGGAGACCCCGCTTTCTCATCCGGCCCCCAGGAGCCGGCGGGGTAGTTGGGGAAGTCCGGCGGCGGGCGGCTCTCCCAGCGGGCGATGATCGGATCGACCGCCGCCCACTGGGCCTCGACCCCGTCCTGGCGGACGAAGAGGGTGGGGTCGCCCCTCAGGCAGTCGATCAGGAGCCGCTCGTAGGGGGAGTGGCTCCCGGTTTGAAAGGTCCGGGCGTAATCGAACTCCATCCGGACCGGATGGAGCCGGTCCCGGCCCCGGGGGTCCTTGACCCCGAAGTGGAGGATGATCTCCTCCCGGGGCTGGAGGGTGAGGATCAGTTCGTTGGGCCGGAGAATATCCCGGGTCCGGCTGAAGAGCCGCAGCGGGGGCTGCTTGAACCGGATGGCGATCCGGGTCAGCCG
>JAVCCZ010000241.1 GCA_030765265.1 Candidatus Erginobacter occultus | reverse complement strand
TCGACCAAGTGCGGAAGATGATTACCCTGACCAAAAAGATCGGGATCGAGACTCTCGCTTACTTCATGATCGGCTCCCCCACCGAGACCCGGGATGATATCTCCCGGACCATCGACTTCGCCCTTGAACTCAAGCCCGATTTCGTTCACATCACCATTCTCTGTCCCTTCCCCGAGACCGCGATCTACACCCGGGGATTAAAAGAAGGGATCTTTAAGAAGGATCACTGGCGGGAATTCGCCCGCAATCCGACCCCGGACTTCAAGCCCCCTTACTGGAATGAGAACTTCTCCGACCGGGAACTGCAAGAACTCTTGATATCCGTCTATAAAAAATTCTATACTCGTCCCTTTTATATCATCCGGAAGATGGGGAGAGTCAGATCACTTTCCGAGTTTATTCGGAAAGCAAAGGCGGGTCTCAAGGTCTTCGGGATGAAGAAACGATAATGGCAAAGAAAAGAAGAAAAAGGAATCCTCCTCCCCAACCGGTCCGGACACCCTTTGTCCTGGGGAAGAAGGCTAAAAATGTCCTTACCATTCTCTTCCTGGTCGCTTTCTGCCTAGCCTTCTTTCTCCGGTTTTATGACCTGGACCGGAAACCCCTTCACCACGATGAAGGTGTCAACTCCTGGTTTCTGCTCAACTTAAAAGGTTGTTTCCTGACCGGAAAAGCCGCCGATCCACCGTTAGATATCACTCCTCCCTGGCTAAAATGGACTGTCCCTATTACACGCGATCTGAACCGGTTGACCGCCGGGCAGTGGAACCAAGGATTCAACGGCTGGAAATATGACCCCAGCAATTATCACGGGCCTTTTTTATTTCTAAACCACCTTATCCCGCTCGCCATCTCGGACAGCATATTTGCCCTCCGATGTAATATCGCCCTATTCGGCTCTCTCCTCATTCTCCTCCTCTGGCCACTCCGAAGAATAATGGGGAGGGTAGCGGTTACGATAACGGCATTCCTGCTGGCCCTCTCTCCTACCAATCTCTATTTCTCCCGGACCAACATTCACGAGATATATCTGCCTTTTTTCACTCTTGCCGCGGTAGCGGCAATGATCCGTTTCCGGGAGAGTAAAAAAATAATTTACTTTATCCTGGCCGGCGCAAGCTGCGCTTTCATCATCACGATCAAGGAGACCTATATTCTCACCGGATCGGCTTTCTTTGTCTCCATTATCTTCACCTACCTCTGGTTTTCCCTGAGTTGCAAAAAAAACGAAATCGGCCCCCCGGAGTTAGCCCGGAGTCTGGCCGCTCAACTGAATAAGCATTGGGGATACCTCTGGCTCACACTGGCAGTCTTTATCTTCATTATTTTCATATACTACTCTTCCGTCTTTACCAACTGGAAAGGGACAACCACCGACCTGATCAACACCTTATTAAAATGGACTAAAACCGGGCAGGAAGGAGAGGGACACACCAAACCTTTCTGGTACTGGTGGTGGCTCCTGAGGGACTTTGAACTGCCTATCTTGATTCTCGGAATTCTGGGAATTTACTACGCATTTCGGCGGCGGCATGCCTTTATGGTCTTTACCTCCGCCTGGGCCGTCTCCCTCTTTTTTATCTATTCGTTCGTACCCTACAAAACCCCCTGGCTGGCCCTGAACTTCATTCTTCCCTTGGCACTCCTGGCCGGCTTCTTCGTGGAGAATGTCTACCGTTCTCTCCGAGGGTCGCCGGCTCTGGTTTCATTAACCGGCGCAATCGGGGCGATGGTCCTGATAGCATGGGGTTCCGGGATAAGTTGGCGGGTAAATTACATCGAATACGACGATGATTCCCACCAAATCGTATATTCCCAGACCCGGCGGGACCTTAATGATCTGATGGAACGGCTGGAAGAGTATGCCCACAGTAAAGCCCAGGGCTATAATACCGAGATCAAGATCGTCTCTGATGAATATTGGCCTCTTCAATGGTACCTGAGAAAATACCACCATACCGCATACTGGGGGCATGTGCTCGACGACTCGGATGCTCCTATCATTCTGGGAAGAACAAAGATCCAGGAAGATCTGGAGAAGAAGCTAAAAGACACCTATTATTCAGAACTATACAGTGTCCGGCCGGGACTTGATCTTCACCTCTACACCCGTCTTCATCGGGGAAAGAAACCGGAAGAAGAGATCAAGGGGACGGAACCGATAAAAATAGAGAAGGGGAGACTGAAGCCTGGCCTGATAGGTAACTACTTCAAGAAGATAAACCCGGTCGGGAAACCCAATATGGTCAGGGTGGAAGACCAATTCGATTTTCACTACGACAACGAAGAGGAGAAAAAAGCCGGGATAAATATTACCTCGCCCTTCAGCATCCTCTGGGAGGGGCTGATCGAGATCACACGATCCGGGAATTATCTCTTCGCCACCGAGTCGGATGACGGTTCCTGGATCTTCATCGACGACATTCTGGTGGTAAATAACGGCGGCGCGCACGGTATCCAGTACAAGTCAAACACGATAATTCTGGAGGAGGGGTTTCACCGGCTTAAGATAAAATATTTTGATAGCGCGTGGGGAGCGGTGATGAAAGTTCTCTGGGCTCCACCCGGTCAAGGAGAAG
>JAVCCZ010000011.1 GCA_030765265.1 Candidatus Erginobacter occultus | reverse complement strand
CTCCAGGCCAATCTCCGAAAGCGGAACCCAGAACACATTCGGACTGGTGGCGGAATCGAAGTAGTAGACCTTGTTTTTCTGGTCGGCTACCGTACGCCAGATCGTGGACGAGATATTGGGCTGGCCCGGAGTCGTAATGCCGAGCGGCACGCCGACGCTGCGGATGACGCTGAGGACGCTGAGCGCGGCCTGGCTATCATAACTCTCGTCCGGCACCGCCTTGATGTAGTTTTTATCGGTGGTCCTGGGAATCGCGTTGATCAGGAATGACGCCCGGGCGAATCGATCGGCCGCGCGGTTAGTCCCCGGCAGGAATGTCAGGCCGCCGATCATCTCCCAGTAGTCATTCAAGGCAAGTTGTTGATCGTAAGATGGGGAGTTGGTCATCACCTGAAACTGCTTGCCGTGATGGATGACCAGCTTGCCGTCGATGTACTCGAAAATCGCGGAATCGCCGCCGGCATCGGAGACCGCCAGATGCAGCTGGGCGGCCTTTCCGTTGGGAAAATCCGGGGCAAGCAAGCGGAACGGTTCTTCCCGCAGCGCATCCACCGTTTCGGAGACGGTGGCAAAGTTATCGAGGACGTACTGAGTCCATACCGAGATCGAAAGCGGCGGCTTGCCATCCAGTGTTCCGTAGTCCGCTTCGGCCAGGTAGAGCAGATTGGCGACCAGCCCCGCTTCGTTCATACCATCCGCGGTGCCGATCTCGTATCCGGAAGCGATTACGCTTCCGTACCGGGAAGTCCATTCCGGGGAGTCCGGACCGGCGGCGCCGTCGCGCTTCAGGCCGCGCGGGAAAATCCAGAGATTGGTCTGCATATCCTCCGCCCAGTCCATCGATCGTCCGGTGATGACGGTGTCATCTTCTCCGATGTAGACCGCGCGGGTGCAACCTTCGACTTCCCGCCCGGGGATGAAGACCAGGCTGACGGCCGCCAGGGCGACACCGAGGGCACACTGAATTCGGTTGGGTTTCATCTTGATCTCCCGAGTAAATACCCCGCCGGTCAATCCCGGCAGGATAGGGCTATTGCCTGGTAATGGACCGTTGATTTCACTTAAAGCTCTGCTCGATAATCCCCTCCGCCACCAGCCGGGACGGCGAGATTACCTGGGTGGCCCCGATACTTAAGGCCTTGGGTATATTGTCTTCATTCTCGATTCGCAAGATAATGCTTTTCGGCTTCTTCCCTTCTTTCGATATCTCGTTTACCGTGATGCCGGTTAAAATATTTTCGGCATCATTATCGTAGAGCGAGATGACGGCGACCGCCTCGGCGAGGTCGGCTTGCTTGAGAATATCAGAATCGGTGGCCTTTCCGGCGACCACGGTATACCCGAGTTTATCCGCGACCGGATGGTCTTGGTTGACATTGTCGATTATGACGAAGGGAATGTTCCTGGCTACCAACTTCTCGATCAATCCCCTGGTCAGCGTATTGTAACCGCACAGGACCGCGTGATTCTTCATTTTTCGCACCCCTTTCACTATTTTCAGGACTTTCTGCATCTTGTTTTCTATGACCGGCAAAACAACCACGGTGAGAGCGGTCGCGAAGGTCCCCAGTCCGAGCAATACCATCGTGGAGACGAAAATTCTGGCAGTCTGGGTAATCGGGGTGATATCTCCGTAGCCGATGGTGCTGTAGGTGATCAATGTAAAGTATACTGAATCACCCCAGGTTTTCAGGCCGTTAAATTGGTCCTTAATCAGGTAGCTGCCCACAATCCCGTAGAGAAAGGAGAACACAACCGAGATAAAAACCAGGATCTGGTAATAGCTGAATCGATCGGGCTGGCTCCTGACATTAAAAATCCTGTACGATGCCAGCAGGAGCAGAATCACCGCGATATAGGCGATCGTAATTTCGTTAAAATGACTGCTTATCCATACGTTGCTCGCTATCATTACCGCCAGGAGTATAACGCTGTAATACCACGTCTTCCGTTTCCGGTAGTAGAGCCCTTTTCCCAGGATTATCAGCGCGTATCCCAGCAGTATCTGCAGTCCGCAGTTTATGTGATCTCCCGGCCTCAGGGTGTACCGTTCCGTCACCTCGGCTATTTCGGGGATAAATACTCCTTTAATGATGGGAATAAGCGCGGAGAAAACAGCCAGGAGCCCGTTCAGAGAGAGGATGACCGCGAAGGCCAGGGGGAGATAGGTGTTTTTCAACTTGGCACTGTAGTTCATCGCCGCTCCTTCGTTCCCGGCCGGATATTCTCTTTCGGTTTGGCCTTATCGATACCGTTATCCTGATTCAAGCTTTTTACCCTTATAGGATTGTCGAATATACCGACGCCGCCCTTGACGCCGAAGTCCAGCGCCTGAACCGGATATGCTATCTCGATATTTTCATCCCGAAAGCGCTTTTTCAGACGAATAATTGCCTCGCTCAAAGCATTCAGGTAGTCTGTTTGGTTAACGAATTCAATCCAGAAGCGGACCTCAAAGCTGTAAGCGTAACTGCCGATCTCCGTGAAATAGAAGTCCGCCGCTTCGGTCTTCATTATCTCTTTCATCTTGCCGACTTCATCGAGGGCGACGTTCTTCACCTTTTCCAGATCATCGCCACGAGTCACTCCGCCCCGGACGATCACCCGGCGCTTCCTGTAGACGGAATAATTTGTGAAGGAGCTCTTGTAGATCAGTTGATTGGGGACAAATACCTCCTGACCGCTGATGTTCTTGATCGAGGTGGTGATCCATCCGATCTCATCGACGGTGCCGAATGTCCCGGCTATGTTGACCCAGTCATTTTTCTTGAAGGGTTTCTGTAAATTCACCAGCATTCCGGCGAACATATTTGCGGCGATATCCTTAAAAGCAAAGCCGGCGGCGATACCGAGGATTCCCGCTCCGGCCAATACCTTGGTCACGTAGCTTTCCAGGCCGAGGATCTCCAGGGCAAAGATTCCTCCGGAGGCGATTAATACCGCATACAGCGTCAGCGATATTATCCGAGCCAGGGCGGACTGTTTCTTCAGTACCTTGCTATAGAGTTTGAATGAGTAGTGACGGAGGAATTTTGCGATGGCGTAGAACAGCGTGAAGACCAGTAGGGCAAGAACAATCTTCGGGAGGAAATGAAAGAATGATTCATTCCATCTTTCCAGGAACCCATAATGGTTAAAGATGCTGTCTTGCATATCTTAGGTATTCCTCAGGTTGTGGGAAAAATATGATATATCACGCTGAATATCTTTGCCGGCAAATACCATAAAAACATTTTTGCGAATCGCCGGTTCTCCCATCTGAACAGCTTCGGCAATCTCAAACCGATTGGGGCCGATTGCCGAACAGTATAGCCCTTTCCGGCGGGAGCAAAAACACAAATATTGCGGTCGGGATGGTAAACTGCCGGTTCTTGCCTCCGGCCTTATTCCTCCTCTTATTCCTCCTTATGCTCTTGCCTTTCCCTGCCGGTTCTTTCATAATCCGGGGCAGGATGAAAGAGCTGAAGAAGAAACAGTATTTTTTCAAACACCCGGGGATGGATTTCGGGACCCTGATCGCGCTGGGCGGGTGCCGGTACGGCGCCGCGGAACCGGGCGAGGTCCTCTCCACCGTCTCCCGGGTGGCCGAAGGCGACTTCGAGGGCTGGTTTCGTCAGTGGACGGCGACCGCCGAACGGGTCCTCCAGATCGCCGAGGGCTGCGCCGCCGGCGGCCATCTTCTCAGCGCCCGGAACGCCTACCTGCGGGCCGCCGGCTACTTCGCCGCCGCCAACGCGATGGTTGACGGCTCCGACGATCCTTCCCGGGTGGTTCCGACCTGGAAGCGGCACCAGGCCTGCTGGGAGGAGTTCTGCTCCCGCCTCGACCCCCCGGCCGAGAAGGTGGAGATCCCTTACGGGGAAACCCCGATGCCCGGCTACTTCTTTCGCCCGGCCGGCACCGGCGGTCCTCGGCCGACGGTGATCTTCAACAACGGCTCCGACGGCCCGACCTGCGCGATGTGGGCGAGCGGGATCGCCGCCGCGCTGGCCCGGGGCTACGCCGCCCTGACCTTCGACGGGCCGGGCCAGAACGCGATGCTCTGGATACATAACGTTCCCTTCCGTTACGACTGGGAGAAGGTGATCACCCCGGTGGTTGACTTCCTCCAGACCCGCCCGGAGGTCGACCCCGGCCGGATCGCCCTCTCCGGGATCAGCCAGGGGGGGTACTGGATCCTGCGGGCGCTGGCCTTCGAGAAACGGATCGCCGCCGGGATCGCCGACCCGGGGGGGATGGACGTCTCGACCGCGATGATGGAGAAACTGGGCTCCGGGCTGGTCAAGCTTTTGGAGCGGGGGGAGGCGGAGAAGTTCAACCGGCGGATCCGGATGGGGTTGCGCTTGATGGGCCGGGCCGGGCGCCAAGAGGTCGAGTTTCGGATGAAGCCCTATTGCCCGGAAGATTTTTTTCAGTGGGCTTCCCTTTCCCGGCAGTTCAACCTCCGCGACGTGATCGGGAAGATCAACTGCCCGATCTTCATCGCCGACCCCGAGGACGAGCAGTTCTGGCCCGGGCAGTCCCGCCAGGTCTACGAGGCTCTGAACTGCCCCAGGACCATCGTCCGCTTCACCGCCGCCGAGGGCGCCAACTGGCACTGCCAGCCGCTGGCCCGCGGCCTCTACGACCAGCGGATGTTCGACTGGCTGGATCAGATCCTCCAGCCCGCCTGACCCGGCCGTTCCGGTATCTGGGCGGTCCGGGGTATTATTTCGGTTCCGCGAGCGATCTTCCGGTATCGAGTTAAATCCTCCCGTTTCGAGTGGGGAAAAGGTATATGTCTTGTCCGGCCCCCCGATGTTGCTATTTCTCCGCCTTTAATTTCCCCCGGTTTTCTTAATTTTCTTTTCCCGGCCTTTCCGCCATAATGGCGGCTATGGAACCGGATATTCAGCATCGGAAGTCAACCGGGAGTTTGGGGGCCGGCGGGCGTCCGGGCCGGGCCGCCTGGCTCCTGGCCGGGGTCCTGGCCGCCGCGGTCCTCTTCCGGGCGGTCTACTTCATCGAACTGCTCGACTCCCCCTTCGGCCGGCACCCGGTCCTCGACGCCGGTTACTACTACAACTGGGCCGTGCGGCTGGCGGCCGGCGGTTTCCGATATACCGGCGACTTCTCCGGCAACCCCCTCTACGCCTACTTCCTGGCCTTCCTGGTCCGGTTCCTTCGGGCCGGGCCGGTCCTGATCCGGGCGTTCCAGCACCTGCTCGGGGTTCTCACCTGCCTGCTGGTCTATCGCTGCGGCCGGAAGCTCTCCGGGGAGAAGACCGCCCTGGCGGCCGCCCTGCTCTACGCCGTCTTTCCCCCGGCGGTCTTCTATGAGGGCTGGCTCCTCTCCGCCTCCCTGGAGGCCTTTTTAATGACCGCTCTTCTCGCCGTCCTCCTCTCCGCCGGCGACCGCTCCCGGGCGGTCTGCTTTGGTGGCGGGCTGTTGGCCGGGCTGCTGCTCCTGGCTCGGCCGAGCCTGGTCCCGCTGGGGGCGGCAGCCTGGATACTGTTCGGCTCCCGGGGGGTGAAGTTCGGTCGGCGAGCGGCCGGTCTTCTCCTCTTCGCGCTCGGGCTGATCCTCCCGCTTTTGCCGTTTTCCCTTCAGTATTACTCGCAGGAAAAAGAGATCGTCTTTGTCTCCCCCCACGGGGGGGAGAACTTCTATATCGGCAACCGCCCCGGGGCGTTCGGCCTCGGCCAGATGCCGGAGTTTGCCCGGGGTATGCCCGAGCTGCAGCGGCGGGATTTCCGGGCCGAGGCTTCCCGGCAAACCGGCCGGGCACTCTCCCCGGGGGAGTCCTCCCGTTTCTGGTTCGGCCGGGGGGCGGAGTTCATCGAGACTTACCCGCTTAAGTTTTTCCGTCTGTTGGCGGTCAAGACCTATTTCTTCTTCTGCGGGGGCGACTTCTCCGACAACTACCACCTGTCTTTCTTCCGCCGGCTTTTCTTTCCGCTCGCCCTGCCTTTCACCTGGCGGATGCTCTCCGCCCTGGCCCTGGCCGGACTGATCGCCGGCCGGCTGCCCAGGAAGCCAACCGGGCTTTTCCATATCTTTCTCTTCTCCTACGTCCTCTCCATCGTCCTCTTCTTCGTTACCAGCCGGTTCAGGATCCCGGCGGTCCCGCTCTTCTGCCTGGCGGCGGCCGGGTGGCTGGCCGCGCTCGGCCGGGACCTGGGCCGCCGCCGTCTCCTTCCGGCCGCCGGGAGGATCGCCCTGGTTATGATCCTCTTTATCCTCCTGGCCGGTCCGGCCTACCGGCCGCCCTTCTACGCGATCTACACCTCAGCCGCCGAGGTTTACGCCCGGGACGGACAGATGGATCGGGCGGGGGAATTCTTAAGGCTGGCCGGGGAGGAGCACGAAGGAGATTCGGCTCCCCTTACTTTCCGTTCCTACCGGCACTACCTGGCCCGGGCCCAGGTCGAACTGAAGCGTGGTAATATGGAGGAGGCGGAGGAGATATTTTCCCGGATCCTGGCCGAGGTGAAAGAACGTCCGGGCGCGCTCCATTTCGAGATCGCCAACGTCTGGGCCGAGAATCTCCACTACGAGAAAGCCGAAGAGCATTACCGGGCGGCGATCGCCGCCGATCCCGGTGACTTCCGGGCCCTCAACAACCTGGGGCTGACCCTGAAAGCGCGGGGGAAGGGGGAGGAGGCGGAAGCAGCCTTCCTCCGGGCGGTGGAGGCCAACCCCGGCTACGCCGCCGCCCGGGGAAACCTGGGGAACCTCTACTTCGACCGGGGGGAGTGGGCTGCGGCCGCCCGGGAGTTCCGGGCCGCCCTGGAACTCGACCCCGGGGTGATGGCCCGGTTCCGGATCGCCCTGGCGTACTGCCTCCGCCGGCTGGGGCGGCCGGCCGAGGCCGAAGAAGAGCTGCGGAAATGCCCTCCCGGTCTTTTGGCGGAGTTCGAATCTATAAGTCCCGCCGGCCGGTAAATCAGAATTCGTAGCCCAGGCCGAGAAAGGCCAGGCGGTCCTTCCAGAAGTAGTAGCGGGCCTGGAGCCGGGGGAGGAAGGGAACGTTGAGCTTCGCCCCGGCAAAGAGGTTCCAGGGATCTTCCAGCCGGTAGTCATCCCGGGAAGAGTCCTCCCGGTTCCGGTCGCGGACGATCCCGTCGTCGTAGGCGGCCCCGAGGCAGATGTCGATCGCCCCCAGGTCCCAGCCGGCGCGCAGGTCAACCCCCCAGTTCAGGTATTCGCCTTCCCGGGAGGAACCGGAGGTCCGGGTCAGGAAAAATCCCGCCTCAGTTCCCAGATAGAGGCCGGACCAGCGGAAGGGGTCCCAGCCGATCCCCCCGCCCCAGGAGTAGCCCCACTCGTTGTAGTCCTTGCCTCCCTCGGACGGGGTGTCGTAGGTCAGGTTGCTGTAGCCGACCCGGGCGAAGATCCGCCAGCCCTTCCCCAGGGTGACCTGGGGCTGGAGGAAGAACTGGAGCTGCCGGGCGTCGTATTCCATCCCGGAGGAGTCGAAGACCCGTTCCTGATAGTCCACGCCGGAGACGATCCCCACCCCGACCGCCGCGGCCGGGGAGAACACCTCCGCCGACGCCGGCAGGGCGATCAACACCGCGATTATTATTCGGGGAATCATCGTAGTCCGGTTTGTCGGTTGGAAAGAGTTGGTGTTCTGGACGGATGTTATGGCCGAATCGGGTAAAAAATTCAAGCGCGAATCTCCGCGGGCCCGCCTCGGCGGATTTTTCCGGTTCAATTATCCTCCGTTCGCTGGTATTATTATCGACCGACGCCAGGAGGTGAACGATGAAGAATTCAGCAGGACTGACGAAAGGGAGGAAATCGGGCCGGGCGAAGAAGGCGGGGCTCTCGCCGGGGACCCCGGTCTTTGTCGGGGAGCGGAAGCAGGAGAAGGTCAAGATCGAGATCCTCTCTTACTCCCCGGACCGGGTGGAGGAGAACCGGGACGCCTCCTTGAAAGATTGCCTCCGGAACCGGGAGGGAGGAGGGGTGACCTGGATCAACGTTTACGGGATCCACGATGTCGAGCTGATCGATTCCCTGGCCCGACACTTCCGTCTCCACCCGCTGACCACGGAAGACATCGTCAACGCCAACCAGCGGCCGAAGGCGGAGGACTTTGACGGCTACCTCTTCGCCGCCCTGAGAATGCTGACCTACGACTCCGCCCGTCATAGCGTCGAGAGCGAGAACGTCAGCCTGGTGATCGGCGAAGACTACCTGATCTCCTTCCAGGAGCGGGAGGGGGACGTCCTCGATCCGCTCCGGGAGCGGATCCGGGCGGGCAAGGGGATGGTCCGGTCGGCGAAGAGCGCCTATCTTGCCTATCGGATAATGGACTCGGTGGTGGATGAATACTTCGTGGTGATCGAGAAACTGGGCGATCATATCGAGGAGCTCGACGATTTGATCCTGGCCGACCCGGACGCCGACCAGATGCGGGAACTCCACCGCCTGAAGAGGGAGATCCTTTTTCTCCGCAAGGCGGTCTGGCCGCTGCGGGAGGAGATCGCGGCCATCGAGAAGAGCGAGTCGAAACTGATCGGCTCCCAGGCCCGGCTCTACCTCCGCGATCTCTACGATCATACCATCCAGATCATCGATATGATCGAGACCTACCGGGACATCATCGGAGGGATGCACGATACCTTTCTCTCCAGCCTCAGCAACCGGATGAACGAGGTGATGAAAGTGCTGACCATCATCGCCACCATCTTCATCCCCCTGACCTTTATCGCCGGGATCTACGGGATGAACTTCGAATTTATGCCGGAGCTGAAATGGCCGGCGGGCTACTTCCTGGTTCTCGGGGTGATGGTGGTGATCGCCGGGGGAATGCTGGCGTTCTTCCGGAAAAAAAGATGGCTCTGATCCGGGTATAATGAAGAACCTGTTCCTGGCGGCGGTTATTCTCTTCACTCTTTCTCTCCCCGCCGGAGGGGAAGAGGCCGCGCCCCTGGAGATCCACTTCATCGATGTCGGCTACGGCGACGCCATCCTCCTGAAGTCCCCGGAAGGGGGATACTCCCTGATCGACACCGGTCCTCCCCGGGCGCGGGGGAAACTGCTGGATTATCTCCGCGAGCGGGGTGTCGGGCGGCTGGAGTACCTGATCGTCACCCACCCCCACCCCGACCACCTGGGAAACGCGGCGGCGGTCTTAAGGGAATTCGGGGCGGCGAACCTTCGGGATAACGGGGAAGAGATCGACCGCTTCGACGAGTACCTGACCCCGGAGATGGTCGAGGAATATGAACGGGAATTCCGGGGAGACGCAGATTATTCCCTCCTCCGGGCGGGGGAGAATATCGAGTGGTCCGGCCTCTCCCTCGAAGTGCTCTGGCCCCGGGACCTGGCCGCCTCGGAGGACTGGAACACCAACTCCCTGGTCCTGATGCTCCGGCACGGAGAGTTCCGGGCCCTGCTGACAGGGGACTTTAATACCGCGGGCGAAAAGATCATCCTTGAGAAAAAGGCCGCGGACCTGCGGGCCAACCTCTTGAAAGTCGGCCATCACGGTGCCGGGGACGCCGCCGGGGATGATTTTCTCCGGGCGGTCTCGCCCGAGGCCGCGGTGGTTTCGGTGGGAGAGAACCCCTGGGGTTACCCGGTCGAGGCCCGCCTGGAAAGTCTGGAAAAGCTGGGAATCCGCCTCTACCGGACCGACCGGGTCGGGACGGTTGTCTTCCGCTGCCGGGCGGAAGGGACGTTCGCCCGGTATCCGGGGGAAGCCCCGCCTTCGGAAAGCGGTTCTTTGCGGTGATCCGGCCCGGACGAATCGGACTCTCCGGGTCGGGGATGTTATCGTCGACCGGGTTAACGGACGGTGCGGCCGGGCTCCAGCCCCACCCGCAGGGCCGACTCCTCGGTCAGGCGGACCAGGTTGCGGGAACTGATGTCCGGGGCCTGGTCGCTGTCGGGGTCGTGATATTGCTTCCCGTTTTTGCTGGCGACGTAGTACTTCGGGGTGGGGAGCCGGCCTTTCCCCTCCCAGACCCCCTTGCCGTAGACCCGGGCCTGGCTCTCCATCCGCTTTAAGTACTCCCCGTGTTCCATCTGGGTTCCGTAATCCTTGAAGCGGCCGTAGCCTTCCCGGAGGAGGAGGGCGTTGATTATTTCCCCGTCCACGATCACGTAAGCCAGGGTCCGGCCGTAAGCGCCCTCCCGCGATCCTTTCTCGAAACCCAGCCCGATCTCGGTCCCGGACGGGAGGAGCAGGGTGGTGAAGTTGGCGGCGTCCCTCCCCCAGGGCTGGTCGGGGGGATCTTCGGAGCGTTTCTTGATCTCCGGGGTGTCGATCCCGAGAAAACGGATCCGCTCCCCGTCCTCGGTCTCGAGGGTGTCGCCGTCGATTACGTACTTGACCCGGGCCGTCTGTTCGACCTCGATCCGGGGCGCGCCGGCGATGTCTTCCTTTTCTCCGCAGCCGAACTGGAGGAGTAAGGCGGCGGCCAGCAGAGAGAAGAGAAACCTTGATTTATTGCTCACCGTTCTTGATAATCTCATCGTTGTCTCCTTATGGGGAATGGGGATTGGGGAATAGGGCTGTGATAATTAGTACAAATCTTACGGTATTTTTGAGGTCAACTGAACCATCTTATTTAAGCCCAGGAGGTTGATTATGTCAAGAAGTCGTCTGTTTTTGGCGGTCTCGGCCGCACTTTTCCTGCTGGTTTCGGCGTCCGCCCGGGGACAGCAGCAGTATCAATCCTTCCAACCCGGACCCCCGGCCGAGCTCTTGGAACCGGGGCTGCAGGGTAAGCTCGACATTCCCTTCAGTACCCAATACATCTGGCGGGGGGTGGAACTGAACCACCAGTCGGTCTTCCAGCCGGCGGTCCGGATGAACGACGCCGGGGTGGAGCTGGAGGCGATCGGGAATATGGATCTGACCGGCTCCAACGATAATCGGGGGAAGTTCACCCGCTGGATCTACCGGGCCGGCCTGGCCCGGCGGAGCCGGGAGGGCGAGGTGGCCTTCTCTTATATCTACTACGATAATGAGGATGTCGGCTACGCCAAGACCCAGGAGATTGCCCTGGAGGTCCGCTGGGGTTATCCGTTGTTTGCCGGAACCGATATCTACTGGGACTTCGATAATGGCAAGGGATTCTATATAAATTCTTCGGTTGGGGCCTTTATCGACGCCGGGCCCCTGCGGATCATCCCCAAATTCGGGATCGGTTTTGCCACCAAAAACTATCAGGAGTTCTACTTCGGGGTTTCGGAGGATACTTTCCTCGACGTCACCACCTCCCTGGCCGCGGAGCTGAACGTCTGGGGTCCGCTCTATCTTACGGTCCGGGGAGATTACTACGAGCTGGCCAAGAGTGGGCTGAGACATTCCGAGGAACGGGTGCGGCAGGGGGATAATTTCTGGGGCGAAGGTTCGGTCTCGGTGCGGTTTTGATGGGCAGTGGGGAAGAGAATTTCAAAGTAAGCAGTGAGCAGTAAGCGGCATCGCGGAAAAACTTCGATAGCGATCCCGACATTGTCCGCCGTAGTTTTAACGAAGGCGGATAGCGATTATT